>NZ_CM002917.1:4063352-4245318 GCF_000154705.2 Hoeflea phototrophica DFL-43
GAGACCAATCGAGGTTGCATGGTAGATTATAGCATGATTTTGCCTTACCAACGCCTGATTTCGCGCTAGACAGTTTGGTGTTGTGCAAGCCGGTGTTTTTGGCCTGCAATCGGGTGCCGGTTGGTCTCCGGGAACATGGCGATTTGACTTGAACAGCGCGGCAAGGCAATTCCTTGCTGTGAAAAGACAACAGGGCCTGCGTGGCAACGCGCATTTGTAAGGATAAAAATGCCAAACGACGAGTTTCTTGCAAGGCAGATGGGCGATCAACCGCCACTGCTGGCTGCCGGGCGCAAGCCGCCGGACAAGCGCGAGATTTCGTTGCGGTGGCTTTCGGGCACCTTCATGACCGGCATCACCTCAAGCCTTCTCATGGGGGTTGCGCTTTTTGGAGCGCTCGAGGGGCGCGAGCAGTTGGCAATACCCGCCGAGGCGCTGGCTTCCACAGATTTCGAATCCCCAGGCACCGCCGCGGTCGAGAAGGGTTCCCGGCTGATCCAGTCGGTTGTCACCGCAAAACCCGCCGACCGGGAAATCATGGAAGTTTCTACAATGGTTCGCGATGGTGACCGCGACGTTGTCCGGCGCCGCCCTTTCGCCCACGTCAAGATTGCGCTTGCGGCAAACCATCCCGCAGCAGCCAACAAATCCTATCCCCGATTTGATCCTCTGAAGATTTTCTCGGCCGGAGAAGCCGAAGTTGCCACCAGCGTGAGGACCGGGGTGATTTATGGTGCGGAGGTCGATTCGGAAATCAGCTTGCGCACCTTCGATTTCCCGCTCGAAACCCCTGGACGGCCCTATGCCGCCTCGATGAGCATCGATGAGGCTGAGGAAACCGTGCGGACCAACGGCTCGGTCCTTACTGACGGATCGGTTCAATTGGCATCACTTAATTATGTCGATCCGCGGCGCTTTGGCTCCAACCCGCTCGATGTCGATCTGAGCGCAAGCCTGAATGCACGTGTCATCACGGAAAATGTCTCTGTTGCGGCCTATTCGGCGCTGCCGGGGCAACGCACCGAATACATCGACGACATCATTCCAGTGAGAGAAGCGGCATCTTTAGAGGATATCCTCACGGACGCGGGCTACACAGAGAACCATTACGGCGAAGCCATCGCCGCTTTGGGCAAACAGATCAAGATCGATGAAATTCGCGATATGTCCGTGGTTCGCATGGGTGTTGAACAGACCGGCGAGCGGGCGCGGGTGGTCCGCATCAGCCTCTACCGCAACGCCAGCCACCAGATCACTGTAGCCCTCTCCGACCGTAGCGGCTTCGTCATCGGCAACGAGCCGCCTGAGACGCCCGCGATCCGCTCTGCATTTGATGAATCGGCGCCGCCTGTCGCAACCAACCGGGATCTGCCCAACATATATGACGGGATCTATCGCGCCGGTCTGGCCTATGGCATGTCGGCTGACATGGTGGCTCAGATCATCAGAATGCTGGCCAGCAATGTTGATTTCCAGACCAAGCTGAAGCCGGCAGACAGTCTCGAGGCCTTCTTTTCCGTCACCGACGAAACCGGCACCGCCTCGGACGAATCGGAGCTGCTGTTCGTCAACGCCAAATTCGGCGGCAACCAGATCCGGCTCTACCGGTTTCAGCACCCCGAAGACAATTCCATCGACTATTACGACCAGGACGGACGCAGTGCGCGCCAGTTCCTGTTGCGCAATCCGGTGCCCAACGGCAAGTTCCGCTCGGGCTTCGGCATGCGCAGGCATCCCATCCTGAAATACTCCCGCATGCACACCGGCGTTGACTGGTCGGCGCCGCGCGGCACGCCGATTATCGCTTCGGGCAATGGTGTGGTGGAGGAGGCCGGCTGGGACAAGGGTGGCTACGGGCGGCAAACCATCATCCGACACGCCAACGGCTATGTGTCGAGCTATTCGCATCAGAACAGCATTGCCAAGGGCGTCAAGCCTGGTGCCCGGGTTCGCCAGGGCCAGGTGATCGGAACCGTCGGGTCCACCGGGCTGTCGACCGGCCCGCACCTGCATTACGAGCTGATCGTCAACGGAACCAAGGTCGATCCGTTGCGCATCCGGCTTCCGGACGGCAAATCGCTCGAGGGTGATGCCCTTGCAATGTTTGTCCGGGAACGCGACCGGATCAACGCTCTGCTCGACGTTGATATGACCGACACCGAGGTGGCAAGCCGCTGATTCCAAGCTTCTGGGGAGAACATTAAGGCGGCCCCGTGGGAGCCGCCTTTGCTTTTGTGTTTACCTGGAAGCAGGCGCTGAAGCTCAGGCAGCCTCAACCTCCGGTCCATCAGCGTCCGCAACTTTCTGGTCCGTCACCGAGAACAGCAAGCGATCCGACCCGGCGCTCACGCTGACCTTTGCGCCGTCACCAACCTCGCCCATCAAGAGCTTTTCGGCCAGCGGATCCTGCACATATTTCTGCACCACCCGCTTGAGCGGACGCGCACCATAGGCGGGATCGTAGCCCTTTTCGGCCAACCAGTCGCGTGCCGGATCATCAAGCGCCACTTCGATCTTGCGATCCGCCAGCAACTTGCCCAGGCGGCCAAGCTGGATATCGACGATCGCGCCCATTTCAGACCGGCGCAGCCGGTGAAACAGGATGATCTCGTCAACCCGGTTCAAGAACTCGGGTCTGAAGGCGGAGCGCACAACATTCATCACGTCATCGCGCGCCGCATCCGCATCCTGGTCCTCGCCCAGCGCCACGAGATATTCGGCCCCAAGGTTCGACGTCATCACGATCAGCGTGTTGCGGAAATCGACCGTACGGCCCTGACCATCTGTCAACCGGCCATCATCGAGAACCTGCAACAGGACGTTGAACACGTCGGGGTGCGCCTTTTCGATCTCGTCGAAAAGGATCACCTGATAGGGCCTGCGCCGCACGGCTTCGGTAAGCGCGCCACCCTCATCATATCCGACATAGCCCGGAGGCGCGCCGATCAGACGGGCGACCGAATGCTTCTCCATATACTCCGACATGTCCATGCGGATGAGTGCCGTCTCGTCATCGAAGAGAAATTCGGCCAGCGCCTTGGTCAGCTCGGTCTTGCCGACGCCGGTGGGGCCCAGAAAAATGAATGAGCCCATGGGCCGGTTCGGATCCTGCAAACCTGCGCGCGCGCGGCGGACCGCCTTGGAGACAGCCTGAACCGCCTCACCCTGGCCAATCACCCGCTTTCCGATTTCATCTTCCATTCTAAGCAACTTGTCGCGCTCACCTTCAAGCATCCGGTCGACCGGAATTCCGGTCCAACGCGAGACAATATGGGCAATGTGATCCGGCGTGACGGTTTCCTCAACCATGCCGGTATCGGCTTCGCCATGCGCTTCGGCCTCAACCAGCTGCTGTTCAAGGGCGGGGATTTCGCCATAGGCAAGCTCACCGGCTCGCTGAAATTCACCCTTGCGCTGGGCAATTGCCAGTTCATTGCGCGCCTCTTCCAGTTGAAGCTTGATATCGGCGGCAAGCCCTAGCTTCTGCTTCTCAGACTGCCAGCGCGCCGTCAGAGCATCGGATTTCTCCTCAATATCTGAAAGCTCGCGCTCAAGCCGTTCAAGCCTGTCCTTCGAGGCTTGATCCGCTTCCTTCTTCAGCGCCTCACGCTCGATCTTGAGCTGCATGATTCGACGGTCGAGTTCATCAAGTTCTTCCGGCTTGGAATCGACCTGCATCCTCAGCCGCGCAGCCGATTCATCCACCAGATCGATCGCCTTGTCAGGCAGGAACCGGTCCGTGATGTAGCGGTTGGACAGCACTGCCGCGGAGACGAGGGCCGAGTCGCTGACACGCACCTTGTGATGTTGCTCATACTTCTCCTTGAGTCCACGAAGGATCGACACGGTATCCTCGACCGAAGGCTCTTCCACCATCACCGGCTGGAACCTCCGGGCCAGGGCCGCGTCCTGCTCCACATGCTTTCGGTATTCGTCAAGCGTGGTGGCGCCAACGCAGTGCAATTCGCCGCGCGCCAGGGCTGGCTTGAGCAGATTGGAAGCATCCATCGCGCCATCCGCCTTGCCTGCACCAACCAACGTGTGCATCTCGTCGATGAACAGGATGATCTCGCCATTATTGGCCTGGATTTCCGACAGCACGGCCTTGAGTCGTTCTTCGAACTCACCTCGATACTTTGCGCCGGCAATCAGCGCGCCCATATCGAGCGCCATCAGTTCCTTGTCCTTGAGCGATTCCGGCACGTCGCCATTGACGATACGAAGCGCGAGGCCCTCCGCAATTGCTGTCTTGCCAACTCCGGGTTCGCCGATCAGGACCGGATTGTTCTTGGTCCGGCGCGACAGCACCTGGATCGTGCGGCGAATCTCATCATCACGGCCAATCACGGGGTCGAGCTTGCCGTCCCGGGCAGCCTGCGTCAGATCGCGGGCGTATTTCTTAAGCGCATCAAAACCCTGTTCGGCGCCGGCGCTGTCCGCGGTCCGGCCCTTGCGAATTTCATTGATCGTCTGGTTGAGCGCCTGCGCGGTCAGACCGGCCTTGGACAGGGTCTTCGAGGTCGCAGCTGAGGACTCAATCGCCAGGGCCAGCAGCAACCGCTCTACCGTGACAAAGCTGTCGCCTGCCTTCTTGGCGGCATCCTCCGCCGTTTGGAAGACTTTCGCCATCGGCTGCGACAGATAGAGCTGGCCGTTTCCACCGCTCACTTTCGGCAGCTTGGCAAGCGCAGCATCATTGGCCAGGCGGACATCGGCCGGGCGACCGCCGGCACGTTCGATCAGCGAGGATGCCATTCCCTGGTCATCATCCATGAGCACCTTAAGCAGGTGCTCGGGCACAAACTGCTGATGCCCTTCGGCCAAGGCATGGGATTGCGCGGATTGAATAAACCCGCGAACTCGTTCCGAGTATTTCTCAATATTCATGATCTGCTCCTTTACTTGTCCCGCCCTTTCAAGGCGCGCGACAGTGGATCCGGAAAGGCTCCCGATTGCGGCAAGCCCTACTGATAGAAGAGATATGGGGATTGTTTCTGCTTAGAAAAAGGCCTTGGGGACCACAAAAAAACCGGCCACGCAGGGCCGGTTCTTGATGGGTGTCATTGATTCTTCCGACTGAATTTGATGCCGCCACCTCGATACAGGCAAGGTCTCAAGGCGGCAAGCTGGCGCGCCGCTTTCAGTCTGCGGCAGCCGCCTCGATGGCGGCAGCCTTTTCCTTGTCGGCTGCAGTTGCTTCTCCACCTTCGTCAGTGCGCACCCGCCGCGGCCGGCCGCGGCGACGCGGCGCGGGCGTCTCTGCCTGCGCGCTCTGCTCGTCCTGTCCAATGGCTACTTCGGCCGGAACCCCTTCGATTATGGGCTGGGGCGCATCGGGATCATAAGCCGTCGGCTGATCCTGCGCTTCCTGATCGGGCTTACGCGACTGCCGTTCTGGCCGGTCGCCGCGATCACGCCGGTTCCCGCGTTCCTGCCGCGGCTGACGTTCCGCACGTTGCTCCTGGCCACCATTGCCGCGGTCGTCCGACGAATCGCGGTCATCATCGTCCTGATCCTGATCTTGCGAATCACGCGACTGCGGTTGGTTGTCATCACGCTGCATACGCTCTTGCAACTGCGCCTGGGCAGTCATGATGATGCGATTGTAATGCTCAGCATGCTGAAGATAATTCTCGGCCATAACGCGGTCACCGGAACTCTGCGCGTCACGCGCAAGATTCATGTACTTTTCCGCAACATGCTGTGCTGTGCCACGAACCTTAACATCGGGACCGGAGCTGTCATAAGTGCGCGAAAGCGGGTTTTGGCCTTTGCGGTTGCCATTGTTGTTGTTTCCACTGCGTCCGCGACCGCGCTTGTTTTGCTGTCCTGGCCTCATTCGATAGTCACCTGGTTGTGTTCCTGAAAACTTGGTTGGCGCGTTTGTCCGGCATCCGGCTCGCAAGTTGCGCCGCGACAGAGGATCGTTAACCGATCCCGTCACGATTATGGGTTCAAATTCAGATACCCGCGCCAGAGGCTGTTCTGTGAAACCGCAACCAATTCGCTGCGTCCCCGGAACCGAGCCACGTCGGATCGAATCTGTTTCAAGACCTGCTATCCGGCGCTGATCCGGAAACTAGACATGTTTGTGTGCAATTCCAAGCCCTTTCTTGCCCAAACCGTTAAAAGACCTGTCAGCACAGCAATCTGACTAACCTCCGGCAAAGACCAGAACCCGGTCCACGCCACCGAGATCAGCCACCACCTGCGACAGCTCGAACCTTTGGGCGACAAACAATTCAGTCACCGATTTGCGCTGCCCAACACCAATTTCTAGGGCCACCTGGCCACCAGACTTGAGCCTTGTCCTGCACTGAGCTGCAATCTGCCGGTAGGCATCAAGCCCGTCCTTGCCGCCATCAAGCGCCAAGAGAGGATCATGTGCAACAACCTCACGTGACAGCGAGGCGATATCCGCAGTCGGAATGTAAGGCGGGTTGGACACAATAAGGTCGAAATGCTGCTCAACCCCACGAAACCAATCACCAGTGACCGCACTGTATCGCGCGGACAACCCCAACTCCCGAGCATTTGTGAGCGCTGTTGTCACCGCCTCGAGAGAAACATCGATGCCCAGGCATCGCGCCTGTGTGCATTCAGCCACCAGCGCCAGACCGATCCCACCGGCGCCAATTCCCAGATCAACAATCTCGCAACAGCCGGTCTGCACCACACGGTCATGGACAAAAGGCAAAACAGCATCGATCAGCGTTTCGGTGTCCGGACGCGGCTCGAGCGTGGCCCCTGACAGCTTCAGTGAAAGACCATAGAAATCACGCGTCCCGAGAATGCGGTGCACAGGTTTGCCAGCAAGCCGTTCACCGGCCGCCCGCTCTATTTTACCCCTCACCGCATCGGTAAGCGGCAAATCACCATTTGTCGCAAGCTGGTGTGAGGCAAGATCCGCAAGCCGTGAAATCAGCAATCGGGCGTCAAGATCCGCTGTTTCGAGCTCCGATTCGCGAAACGCCGTCCGCGTCAGGATCAGAGCCTCTCTGACCGTTGACGCGGAGGAAAGATCAAAACTGGCCATCATCACCAAGTGTCGCCAATTGTCCGGCCTGATGGTCGGAGATCAATGCATCAACCACCTCATCGATCTCGCCCATCATCATCCGGTCGAGCTTGTACAGAGTCAGGTTTATCCGATGGTCGGTCACCCGGCCCTGAGGGAAGTTGTAGGTTCTGATTCGCTCGGAACGATCGCCGGAGCCAACCTGGCTGCGGCGCGATTGCGACCGCTCATCATCAGCGCGCTGACGTTCCATGTCGTAGAGCCGTGCACGAAGCACCTGCATCGCCCTTGCACGGTTCTGGTGCTGTGATTTTTCTGAGGAGGTCACCACAAGTCCGGTGGGAAGATGCGTGATGCGAACCGCCGAGTCGGTGGTATTGACGTGCTGGCCGCCAGCACCCGAGGCGCGCATCGTGTCAATCCGGATATCTTCGCTACGAACTTCGATATCGATATCCTCGGCCTCGGGCAGAACCGCAACCGTCGCCGCCGAGGTATGAATGCGACCGCCGGATTCCGTCTCAGGAACCCTTTGCACCCGGTGCACGCCCGATTCGAACTTCAGCCGCGCAAACACGCCCTTGCCGGAAATCGTGGCGATAATCTCCTTGTAGCCGCCTGCCTCGCCTTCGCTGGCCGAAAGCACTTCCACTTTCCATTTGCGCGAGGATGCATACCGCTCATACATGCGGAACAGATCACCTGCGAAGAGGGCCGCTTCAGATCCGCCGGTGCCGGCACGTATTTCCAGGATTGCACTGCGCTCATCGGCTGCATCCTTGGGAAGCAGCATGATTTCGATCTGCTCCTCAAGTTCACCGATCCGAACCTTGGTCGAACGCAGCTCGCTCTCGGCAAGGTCACGCATTTCCTTGTCATTGGCGGTATCCTGCAACATCGCCTCAAGATCGGACCTTTCGGCAAGAGCCGCATCAAGCGCACGGATCTGGTCCACCAAGGGCTGCAGATCTGAATATTCGGACGCGAGCTTCACATAGGCTTCCGGATCCGGGCCTGCAGCCATGCGGGCCTCGACTTCGCCGAAACGGCGTTCCAGTTCGCGGATCTTCTCGGTTGGCAGTCGTGCCATCTCAGTTGTTCCTAGAGGCTGACGCCATTGGTATCTGCAAAATCGGTAAGGAATTCACGCACCGTCTTGCCGCTTTCCGTGTCGGAAATCGCTGCCAGCAAACTTTCTTCGAGCTTACCAAGATCCAGCGACAAAAGCATCGATTTCACTGGACCGATTGCGGCGGGTGCCATCGAGATGGAACGGAAGCCAATCCCCAGAAGCGCCATGGCGGAGAGCGGTTTGCCGGCGATTTCCCCACAAAGTGTCAACGGCGTGCCGGCACGTTCTGCAGCCTCGACAATCTGGCGCAAGGCTCTGAGAAAAGGCCTGCTCAATGGATCGAAGCGGTCGGCAACACGCGAATTTCCACGATCCACCGCCATCATGAACTGAAACAGATCGTTGGAACCGACGGAAACGAAGTCGACCGCTTCCATCAATTCGTCGAGCTGCCACAACAGATTGGGCACTTCCAGCATTGCCCCGAATTGCATCTTGCGGGGCAACTGGTGGCCAAAGCGCGACAAATGCCGGACTTCCTTGTTCAGCAGCTCACGGGCCAGACGCAATTCATTGATTTCAGTCACCATCGGCAGCATCAGCTTGAGCTCGACACCGGCGGCAGCTTTCAACAGCGCGCGCAGCTGGGTCCTGAGCAACCCGGGCCGGTCAAGCGAAAGACGGATCGCACGCCATCCCAGCGCAGGGTTCTCCTCTTCCGCCGAGCGAAAATAGGGCACCACCTTGTCGCCACCGATATCAAGCGTCCGGAAGGTCACCGGCCGATCCCCCGCCTGACGCAAAACATTGCGGTACAGCTTTTCCTGCTCGTCCACCTTGGGCATGGTCGAAGCAATCATGAACTGCAGTTCCGTTCGGAAAAGCCCGATCCCGCTGGCGCCGGATTCAACCAGCTGCGGCAGGTCCACCAACAGCCCCGCATTCATCTGCAGGTTCACATCCTGGCCATCTCGGGTGCGCGGTTCGACGGTGCGCAGCGCCCGGAACTGCTCCTGACGCTTGGCGCGGAACCGGACCTTGTCAGCATAGGCACTTTGCAAATCGGCCATCGGCCGCAAATGAACGGTCCCGTCCTCGCCATCGACAATGATTGAGTCCCTGTTTTCTGCCAGCGAGGGTGCCCCGACCACCTGCCCCACCACAGGAATGCCCATGGCGCGGGCCACGATCACCACATGGCTGGTGACCGCACCATCTTCGAGCACCAGCCCGCGAACCGCCTCGCGCGGATAATCCAGGAGCTCGGCCGCACCCATGGCTCGGGCAACGATGATCGCGTCCTGAGGCAGGCCGGAACCGCCAGGCACAAAACCGGTCAATTGCCTGAGCAACCGGTTGGCCAGATCGTCGAAATCGTGCAGCCGTTCGCGCAGATACGGGTCCGTCATGTGGATCATGCGGGCCCGCGTGTCGCTCTGCACCTTCTCCACCGCCGCTTCGCAGGTCAGGCCGTTGCGGATGGCTTCTTCGAGCTTGCGCACCCAGCCGCGATCGTGGGCAAACATCCTGTAGGCTTCAAGCACCGCGCGGTGTTCGCCCTCCATAGACACGTCACGCCGCGAAAGCATGTCATCAATCGAAATCCGCAAGGAACCCAGAGCGTCATCAAGCCGTTTGAGTTCAGAATCTATATCATCATTGAGAAGTTCGGTGACCACAATCCGCGGTTCATGCAGAACCACATGGCCCAGCCCGATTCCATCGCTGTAGGCTTCCCCTTCAAACGACACAGGCCGTGTCAGGTCCAGTTCCATGCCTGGCCGGGTGATCTGCTTGAGATCGCCTGTGGCGATCATCTCGGCGAGGACCATCGAGGTTGTCTCGAGCGCCTCGACCTCATCCTCCCGGTACTTCCGCTGCGCCTTGTTCTGCACGACCAGAACACCAAGCGAACGGCCTGCTCTCAGGATCGGTACGCCGAGAAAAGAATTGTAAACCTCTTCGCCCGTCTCAGGCAGATAGGTAAAAGCCGGATGCGATTGTGCGTCGGAAAGATTGAGAGAACGGGCGCTCGCAGCAATCGTTCCAACCAGGCCCTGCCCCATCTTCAGCTGCGCCAGGTGAACCGCGTCCTTGTTGAGCCCTTCGGTGGCGAACAATTCCAGCGCGCCGTCAGCGCGGAGAACATAAAAAGAGCACACCTCTGCAACCATGTTGGCCGCGATCTGGCGGACAATCTGGTCAAGGCGTTCTTGCGGCTCGAGCGGCTCCGCCATCAATTCGCGCAGCCGCTTGAGAAGCACGCGGGGACCTGCTGAAAGGTCTCTCATCGCGTTTCATACTCCCAATTAACATTCCCGGCGCAGGATGCCTCCCGTCCGGTTTCCCGGGAACACTCCCGGCAGGTCTGATGAGCGGCTTTGCCGGTTTGTCTTGATCCCGTTGTCCTAAGTCTTATCGAGACCGTAGACGGAATGCAAAGTCCTGACCGCAAGTTCGGCGTACGCACCATCGATCAAAATCGAAATCTTGATCTCGGACGTGGTTATAGCCTTGATATTAATAGATTTTTCCGCAAGAGCCTTGAACGCGGTTGCCGCCACACCGGCATGGCTGCGCATACCGATACCGATAACGGAGACCTTGGCCAGACCTGATTCGCTCTGCACCGCGTCATAGCCGATCACATCCTTTTGACCTTCAAGCACGGTGAGCGCTTTCGTCGCGTCGCCCGAAGGTACGGTAAAGGTCATGTCCGTACGCGAACCGTCCTCGGAGATATTCTGAACGATCATGTCGACATTGATATGCGCATCAGCCAACGGTCCGAAAATTGCGGCTGAAACGCCTGGCCGGTCCGAAAGCCGTCTGAGAGAAATCTGCGCCTCGTCCTTGGCAAAGGCAATGCCGGTAACGACTTCCTGTTCCAAAATTTCTTCCTCGTCGCAAATGAGAGTTCCAGGCGGGTTTTCGATATTGCTCATCTCCGGACCATCCGGATCATCAAAGCTGGAGCGCACGAAGGTACGAACCTTGTGCACCATGGCAAGCTCCACCGAGCGCACCTGGAGCACCTTTGCCCCAAGCGACGCCATCTCGAGCATTTCTTCAAAGGCGATCTTCTTCATCCGCCGCGCCTTTGGCTCAACCCGCGGATCGGTTGTGTAAACGCCATCCACATCGGTGTAGATGTCGCAGCGATCGGCTTTAACGGCGGCGGCAATCGCCACCGCACTTGTGTCTGATCCACCGCGCCCCAGGGTCGCAAGCCGGTTGTCCGGCCCAATGCCCTGAAAACCTGCAACCACCGCAACCTGTCCAATCTCAAAACGCTTGATCAGTTCGGTGCCGTCGATATCGACAATCCGGGCAGCGCCATGCGCGTTATCGGTCTTTACCGGAATCTGCCAGCCCTGCCATGACCGGGCATCCACACCCATCGACTGCAGCGCAATAGCCAGCAATCCGCTGGTTACTTGCTCACCCGAGGCGACAATTGCGTCGTATTCGCGGGCATCGAAGAATGAAGCATTTGCGCCGGCGACCTTGGGCATGGATTGCACCCAACCCACCAGCTCGTTGGTCTTGCCGGCCATCGCCGAGACCACCACGGCCACCTGGTGCCCCGCATCGACCTCTCGTTTGACATGCCGGGCAACATTGTGGATCCGGTCAAGATCGGCAACCGAGGTGCCGCCAAACTTCATTACTATGCGGGCCATGATCTACTATCCGCTGCCAAGCCCGTCCCCCGGGCAAGAAAAACGCCCCGGACACCGGAGCGGAAGGTGGCGGTCTCTTAGCCAATAATCCGCCCGCCTGCAACCGAATCAACGATCCGTCCCTTCCCCATCATGTGCGGTGCGGCATCGGCTCCCCTTGACAACAGAGCGTTGACGCCCGAGTTGAACTCACAAGCTTGAACCTCGGGAGACTCCTATGAGCGACGCTGCGCGAACAACCATTGATCAAGGCGAGGTGGATCGTTTTTCGGCGCTTGCCGCGGAATGGTGGAACCCGAACGGCAAATTCCGCCCGCTGCACAAGTTCAATCCGGTTCGCTTGAGCTATATCCGCGATCATGTGGCCAGTCACTTCGGCCGCGACCCGAAGAGCGACAAGCCACTTGAAGGGCTGCGCTTGCTCGACATTGGATGTGGCGGAGGATTGCTTTGCGAACCCATGGCGCGGATGGGCGCGCAAGTTCTCGGTGCGGACGCCTCAGAGACAAATGTCGAAGTCGCCTCGATCCATGCGAGGCAATCAGGGCTCCCGGTTACCTACGAAGCCGTAACATCCGAAGAGCTTGCTGCCCGTGGCGAACGGTTTGACGTGGTCCTCAACATGGAAGTGGTGGAACATGTCGCAGATGTCGGTCTTTTCCTTGATTCCTGTGCCGAGATGGTCAAGCCCGGTGGTCTGATGTTTGTCGCAACCATAAACCGGACCATGAAGGCCATGGCATTGGCAATCGTCGGGGCGGAATATGTCCTTCGCTGGCTGCCGCGCGGCACTCACCAGTATGAAAAACTGGTCCGGCCAGAGGAAATCGAGGGCCCTCTTTCCGCCTCGGGCATGACGATCATCGACCGCACCGGAGTTTTCTACAATCCGCTGCAGGACAAGTGGAACCTGTCGCGCGATATGGACGTCAATTACATGATGCTCGCAGAGCGCCCGAAGTCAGCGTAACTGCATTTCTGCCCTGAATGTGAAACCTGGCAGTTGACCCCTCAAACAGGCATCGCGTTGACCTGCACCAGCAAATCCGCCTGCCCGGGCGCATTTGCCGCAACCAGGGCTTTCACCCGCTGGCGATCAATTGAATAGGGCTCGCCATCCGGATCGTAGGCTTGCTTGAAGGTGAAGGCCTCGGGACCTGGGCCATGATCATGCAGCCATTCGAGCTTGTCAGCGCCCTGTTGCCAATCGGCACGCTGGCCAGCGTCGAGCCACCAGAGAACCAGCGGCGGCCAATCACCCTTCTGGTTCCAGTTGCGCGCATTCTTCAATGCTTCGGCGTGAACGCCTGCATAGGCGAAGGCCATCAGGCTTTCGATATCATGCCACATGGAAAGAGAGGAAGGCGCGCTGTCAAAGCCGCTGCCCTTGATGAAACGCGGGAATATCTGTGGCCCCCAACTGCGCGGACCGGGCACCCCCCGGTATCCGGATCGTCCGGCAAAGCCTTCGGCTCTTTCAGCAGCCGCAAAATTCAGCGGCTCACGCCGCATGAAGCCCTGCACCTCCGGGGCAGTATCGACCGCCACATGCAGGCCAAAATTATACATCGCGAGGCGATGGCCGGAGGTTGGCATCTCAGCTCAGATCCTCAGGCAGCTCAGGCAGCGGAGCAATCTCGATGCCTTCATCAATCAGAGCCTTGGCGTCTTCGCTCGAGGCCTTGCCGACAATACCCCTCGCCTCGGTTTCGCCATGGTGGATCTTTCGCGCTTCTTCAGGAAAGCGCTCGCCGACATCTTCGGCGTTGGCGCGAACCGCCTGAACCATTTCCTTGAGCTTGCGCATCATTTCACGTTTTTCAGGGTCCATCGCCAGCGGTCGCGACGCAGCAGCCTCGCGCGACACTGCCACTGCAGGCGCCATCAGAGACTTGCCGATTTTATGAGAACCACACATCGGGCACTCAACCAGTCCATTCTCGCTTTGCCGGTCGTAGTCCGCGCTCGAGGAAAACCATCCCTCGAATTCGTGTTCCTTCTCGCAATGCAGATTGAACCTGATCATGCCACTCGTTCCACCTTCTCCACTCCCTGGGCGGCAACCTGATAACTGCGCGCATTTTTGAGATTGGGGATCTTGCCCCGCGCTGCCTTCACTTCATCGATCTCCAATGAAGCAGCGATAAAGCCCGGCTCGTCACCTTCGGCTTCCGCGATCACTCGCCCCCAAGGGTCGACGATAATTGAATGGCCATAGGTCTCGCGTCCATCCTCATGAACGCCGCCTTGCGCAGCAGAAACAACAAAGGCGCCGTTCTCGATTGCGCGGGCACGCTGCAGCACATGCCAATGCGCTTCGCCGGTTTGCCGGGTGAAGGCTGCAGGTGCGGTCAAGATGTCGGCGCCAGCGAGCGCCAGATCCCGAAACAGGCGCGGAAACCGGATATCATAGCAAATGCCCATACCCAGCCGCGCGCCATCAATATCGACCGTCCGGGCAAATTCACCGGGTTGATAGACAGCACTTTCGCGCCAGCTTTCACCGCTGTCCAGATCCACATCGAACATGTGGATCTTGTCGTAATGAGCCAGCTTTTCACCATTGGGGTCGAAGACGACGCCTCGATTTGCGGCCATGCCGTCACCTGCCTCCACTGCGGTCGAACCGATATGCAGATAAATCTTCAGCTCACGCGCCATAGACGAGGCGGCAGCAAGCACCTCATCCTCAGCCTCCGTCTTGAGAATCTGCTGCAGAGCCTTTCTGTCGCGCTGAACCGCACCGGTCATTTCAGGTGTCTGGACATAGAGCGCGCCACGCGCGGCAGCCTTGCGAACCAGCGCTTCCATCACCGCTATATTGGCTGCGGGCTGGACACCAGAACGCATCTGAATGGCAGCAACAACAAGTTCGCTCATCGGATCATGCTCCTTCCAGCAATGGATCAAGCTTGCCCGCATGTTCAAGCGCGTGCAACTCGTCGCAGCCACCGACATGAAGACCATCTATGAAGATCTGCGGAAACGTCGCTCGGCCATTGGCCTTGCCGATCATTTCCTGCTTCAGCTCGGGTGAAAACGTCGCGTCATGCTCGGTGTAAGCCACGTTCTTGCTGTCCAACAGGCGTTTGGCAGCGGTGCAGAATCCGCAGAACTGTCGGGTGTAAAGCGTCACGTCGGCCATCATGATCTCCATTGGTTCCGGGCGATCGGCACCCTCTCAGGCATATAGGGTCTCCGCGCCCGGGCTTGCAACCCTGGCAAAAGTCAGAATACAGACCTGCTCTGCACCCGCGCGATTGAGAGCTCGGGTCGCCGCCGCAACGGTGGAGCCGGTGGTCAGGACGTCATCGACCAACAACACCTTGTAACCGGAAATCCGTGGCATTTGAGAAGGCGGCACTGCAAATGCGCCCCGCACATTGTCCTGCCGTGCCCTCAAACCCAGCCCGACCTGCTGGCGGGTTGCCCGGATCCGGCGCAGCCCTCCAGCTTCAAACGGCTTGCCTGTCAGTTTCGAGATTGCCCGCGCCAGCTCGGCCGACTGATTGTAGCGACGCGAAAGCAACCGATGCCGGTGCAGCGGAACACTTACGATCACATCACTGTCATCGACAATCTCACGCCCGGCCCGCACCATCCACTTCGCCATCATCTTTGCCAGATCCGCACGGTCCGAATATTTGAGGCCCTGAGCCAATTTGCGTGCAACCCCGTCATACAAAACAGCGGCCCGGGCCTTGGCATAGGGTGGCGGATTGGCAATTGCCTCCGGTGAAAGCATGCCTTCACCGCGGTCGTGGTCAAACGGAGCACCGGATATGTCGCAAAAGGGGCGCTCGACAAAACGCACAGTACCCCAGCATTCGGCACATAAGGCCGCAGATGCCGCCGCAATTCTGCCACAGCCAGCACAGACCGGCGGATAAACCAGCTGCAACAAGTGTCCAGCGCTGCTGCAGAACAGCAACTTGGTCATATGCCCTAAATGCAGCTTGGCACGAAGTCCCATCGGTTGACTTTAGCGCTGTTCCAGCCAACAAGCGAGCCAAAGACAAACTGCCAGGACCAAGCATGGAACAGCTGTTCGACCATAGTCTGCTGCGCCAGAGGCGCGAACGCGCATTGGCGCGGCTTGAACCGGACGCTGATTTCCTGATTCGCCGGGTCGCCGAAGACATGGCAGAAAGGTTGATGGTGGTCGAACGGCTTTTTGAAGCACCAGTACAGGTGCATGGCGGCTTGCCGCTTGCAGCAGATCTGATGCAGGCCAGCGGCAAGACAGCAGAGTTCAGATTCGTCGACACCTGCCCGGTCCCGGGCAAGAACACCAAAGCCACCAGGCTTGCCTCGCCGGATCTGGTGCCGCTTGAGCCGCAAAGCGCGGATCTGGTGGTCTCACCGCTCGCACTGCACCTGACCAACGACACGCCTGGCGTCCTGGTGCAGTTGCGCCGGTCACTCAAGCCCGACGGTCTGCTGCTGGCTGCAACACCGGGTGCGGGAACTCTGGGTGAACTGCGCGAAGCACTGCTTGCCGCGGAAAGCGAGCTGACCGGCGGTGCCAACGCCAGGATCCACCCCTTCGGCGATGTCCGCGATTACGGCGCACTGCTTCAGCGCGCGGGCTTCGCCCTTCCTGTTACCGACATTGAGGAGGTTGTTGTCCGTTACAGCGACATGTTCGCGCTGCTACGCGATCTGCGTGCCATGGGGATGACATCATTGCTCACCGAAAGAAGCCGGACGCCGCTGACCAAATCGGTCTTTCTTCGCGCCGCCGAGATTTACGCCGAGCGGTTTTCCGATCCCGATGGCCGCATTCGGGCCAGCTTCCCGATTGTTCACCTGTCAGGCTGGGCACCGCACGAGAGCCAGCAGAAGCCGCTCAAACCCGGATCCGCAAAGCAGCGCCTTTCCGACGTCCTGAAGACACCGGAACAAAAGCTTCCCAGATAAAGGATTGGACCCGGCGTTACCGGATGGTCTCTGAATTTTTCGGTGCGGGCACCAGCCGCAGTACAGATTGCACGCCCCAAAGCCCACCGTCGGCCAAATCGCAAGTTGCGGCAAGCCAATTGCTCGTGGGCATTGCTCAGCAGTCTCCCGACGTACTGCCATCGGAAAGTATGATGCAAAGGGCTCCCGGCGCATCCTGCAAAATGGACTTTCGCACGGTGTAAACCCGGCTGTTTGAACCGGTCGGGATCGAACCGGTGGTAATGTTGTCAAACTGTTTTGGAGACCAGGCAATCCTAGCGCTGGAAGTCCGCTCCGCAGCGAGTGGGGTAAGAATCGCCGCCAATGCGATCGCTGCTGTTCCAAACAGCAAAGCCACACGAACGGCCCCTATGCGTTTGGGCTGATTCTCAGCACCGGATCTATCCATTACAGTCACCCAAAAATCACCACTGGCCATAACGTCTCCATTGGGGAACGCAACGAAACCCCTAACCGAACATGATTTTGACGCACGTGGATTGAGGATTGATTAACGCTGTTGCCGATTGCCGGTTCCGGTTCCATATGCGTCCGAAAATTCAAATAAGATCAATGAGATGGGGTATAAGCGGTTCATCGGCAGGGGGCATCGGATACTGCCGCATATCGCGCGGGCGAACCCATTTGATAGCCTGGCCTTCAAGACCACGTGCAGGCCCTTCGAACCTGCGGCAGATGAACAATGGCATCAGAAGATGAAAATCGTCATAGCCGTAACTTGCGAAGGTCAGCGGCGCCAGGCAATCTTCTTTGGTGACGACCCCAAGTTCTTCGGCAAGCTCACGAATAAGCGCTGACTCTGGTGTTTCACCATCCTCGACCTTGCCTCCGGGGAACTCCCACAGGCCAGCAAGTTTCTTGCCCTCGGGGCGTTGCGACAAAAGCACCCGCCCATCGGCATCAACCAGCGCACAGGCTGTCACCAGAACAATTTGTTTTTCTGTCATTGAGTCAGGATCCTGGTTTCTGCCTATAGGCGTAACGGTAGACTTCGCCAAAACCGAGCCCCCTGTAGAGGGAAACAGCGGCCTCATTGACGCTCTCCACCTGAAGCCAGGCGGTATCAGCCCCTCTATGCCGGGCCCATCGCAAGGCCGCCCGCACGACTTCATTGCCATGGCCGCTGCGGCGTGAATCCATCCGGGTAGCGAGCTCAAACAAACCCGCCAGGTCGTTGTCATGGACACACAGCGCCGTTGCAAGCGGCCCGTTGGCCTCGTCCTCGATGACGAACAGCCCATTTGGCGGACGTATCGAACTCAAAACCTCAGTCAATCCAGCCTTAAGCGACTGATCGCGGCCATGAACCGTGATCGATGCATCAACATAGCGGCCGATATCGCGCACTGGCAGATGATCCATACCGCCATCTATATCCAGTTGATCAATGATCCCGATCATCACGATCGTTTCATCAAACCTGTGCCAGCCATGTGCATCGAGATAGGATTCCAGTGGCGCTGGCGCCAAGGGTGACTGGCGAAACACCAATGGCCGGTCATAGGCATCAAACCGTCTTGCAGCCCGCTCGACACGGGCTTCGATATCGCCATGGTCTGAAGGGTCCAGCGGATTGACCGAATTCAGCCTCTTGGACGGATGCCCCGCCGTAAGCCTCAGCTGCCAGCTGCCATCATACTGGATCGAGGCCGCCGGCCACGCCCGGAAACCAACAGCTTCAAGCCGTCTGACAATCGCAAGATTGGGCACTTCATGCTCCGCCTAAAAGGTGTCCGTGCTGCCGTCAGCTCCGGTAATCACCATTGATCTCGACATAGGCTTTGGTCAGATCGCAGGTAAAAACCCGTGCCGAACCAGATCCAATACCCAGCTCCACCCGGATCAGGATCTCATCGCGCTTCATGACCTCAGAAGCCGAAGCCTCACTGTAACCAGGATCCCGTTCGCCATCCACAGCAACCCGCACATCGCCAAACCAGATTGCAAGCCGGTCACGATCCGCGGGCTCTCCCGCCTTGCCGACGGCCATCACAACCCGGCCCCAATTCGCATCTTCACCTGCAATCGCGGTCTTGACCAGCGGCGAGTTGGCAATAGAGCGAGCAATTCGGCCCGCGGAACCATCCGACACGGCACTCTCGACGATGATTTCGACCTGCTTGCGCGCACCTTCACCGTCCCGCACAATCTGGACCGCCAGGTCCTCCATCATATCCGACAGTGCCTTCGCAAAACCTTCGGCCCGCGGATCATCCGCACCCGCAATTCGTCCCGCACCCGAGCCGGAAGCCGCCCCTGTGGCAAACACCAGCAAGGTATCTGAGGTCGATGTATCGCTGTCCACTGTCACTGCATTGAAAGTTGAACCGACATAATGGCCAAGCATCGTCTGCAGTGCCTCGGGCTCAATATCAGCATCCGTGACGATAAATGAGAGCATTGTCGCCATATCCGGCGCGATCATACCTGCACCTTTGGCAATACCGTTGAGCGTAACCGTTACGCCATCGATCTTGGCAGTGCGTGTAGCGACCTTTGGATAGGTGTCCGTGGTCATGATGGCGCGAGCTGCATCCAGCCAGCGAGCGCCGCTCGCCGATTGAGCCATCCCGTCCAGAACCCCTGCAAACTTGGTCGCGTCAAGCGGTTCGCCGATCACCCCCGTTGAAGCAAGGAACACCTCGGCTTCGGTGCACCCGACCGCCTTTGCCGCAGCCTCCGCGGTCATGGTCGTGGCCACCCGGCCCTTCTGACCGGTAAATGCATTGGCATTACCCGAATTGACCACCAGCGCCCTGGCACGTCCACCACCGAGATTGCCCCGGCAGAAATCCACCGGCGCAGAAGGGCATTTGGACGTCGTAAACACTCCAGCCACCGCAGCCGGTTGATCAAAAACCATCAGCATCAGGTCCGTGCGGCCCTTGTACTTGATCCCGGCCGCAGCAGTTTCGATGCGCACGCCGTCAATCGCCGGAAGCTCGGGATAGCGTTTTGGCGCAAGTGGAGAGATATCGCCAGACATCGGTGGATCCTTAGAATGAACAGAACGGTTCCATTGCGTGCCGGCGTTTACTGCTGCGCGCTGATTGCCTCGTATGCGGTCTTCAGACCCTCATCAAGGACCTCGATATCGACGTTGTCGCGGGCCTCGCGAATGAGCTCGCCATAGCGCTCACGAAGGAGAACCTGACGAATCTGGTCTGCGACCTGTTCGAATGGCGGGGGCGCTGCGTCCCGGCGATCCTCGACCTTGATCACATGCCAGCCGAACTGTGTCTTGACCGGCTCCTTGCCATACTGACCTTTCTCAAGCGCGAAAGCCGCGGCCTCGAACTCTGGAACCATGCGGCCCTTGGTGAAATAGCCAAGATCCCCACCATTGCCCGCGCTCGGACCGGTCGACTTTTCCTTAGCCAGCTCGGCGAAATCCTTGCCGGCATCAAGCTCGGTGATCAGCGCTTTGGCTTCATCTTCCGTCTCAACGAGGATATGGCGGGCACTGATTTCCTCTTCTGCCTGCGTGGCCGCAACTTCCTGATCGTAGCGTGCCTTCACATCGGCATCCGAGATGGACTCAACGACTCCCGACCTGAACAACACATTGTGCAGAGCGCGATCACGCTGGAATGCCATCAGCCGCTTGAACTCTTCGGTCTGGTCCAGCTCCTCGGCTTCAGCCTTTCGCGCCAGTGCCTTGATATCGATCACAGCCGCCAACGCGGCCACACGGCGCTGCTCGGCCGGAAGCCTTTCGAACTGCGGATCAAGATCGGCTTCAGCCATCTGAAGCTCCGAGGTGCGGATTTCAACGCCACCAACCATTGCGACAACAGGATCATCTGCCTCTTGCGCGAAGCCCTTAGCCGGCAGGAAGGCGATGCTTGTGAAAAGGAGTGTGGCTGCAAGCTGCGATAGGCGCATGAAGTTACCTTTCTTAGGGAAGCTTTCTGTGAGTGGTTGCCCCCATGCGGGGCAATATTGGCCACCTTAAGACGGCTCCTGGCCGCCGTTGACATCGTTCAACCCCCCTCTTATCTGTCAGCCATCTGTCCGTCCAGACGGCTTTCACCTGGTGAAGCCCGTTCAGGCGGCGTTTTCCAACTGTTCCACCGGCAGCACGCCAGCGCCGGTTGCCCGCCCTGCCGCCAGTGCAGTCAGAAGAAAGGACCATAGAAATGGTCAAGATCGGCGCTATCGCTCGAAAACTGTTCGGCTCCTCCAACGACCGGAGAATACGGGCCTACAATCCGAAAGTTGCGGCCATCAATGCTCTTGAAGCGGAACTTGGCGCCTTGAGCGATGCCGAGGTCGCGGCGCGGACTGTCCAGTTCAGAGAGCAGATCGCCAATGGAACGAAGCTTGAAGATCTCCTGGTTCCCGCTTTCGCAACTGTGCGCGAAGCCGCCAAGCGTGCCATCGGCCTCAGACCATTCGACGTTCAGCTGATCGGCGGAATGATCCTGAACGAAAATTCAATTGCCGAAATGAAGACCGGCGAAGGCAAGACGCTGGTTGCCACGCTGCCGGTCTACCTCAATGCCCTGTCCGGCGATGGCGTGCATGTGGTCACCGTCAACGATTACCTGGCCCGGCGCGATGCGGAATGGATGAGCCAGATCTATGGCTTCCTTGGAATGACAACCGGCATCATCACACATGGGATGAATGACGATGAGCGGCGCGAGGCCTATGCCTGCGACATCACCTACGCCACCAACAACGAGCTCGGCTTCGATTATTTGCGCGACAACATGAAGTATGATCGCGCCCAGATGGTTCAGCGTGGGCACAATTACGCCATCGTCGACGAAGTCGATTCGATCCTGGTGGATGAGGCACGCACGCCGCTCATCATTTCCGGCCCGCTTGATGACCGCTCGGATCTTTACAACAGCATTGACACGCTGATTCAGAAGCTTGAGCCCGACGATTACGAGATCGACGAGAAGCAGCGTTCGGCAACCTTTACCGAAGTCGGCACCGAGAAGCTTGAAGCCATGCTCGCCGAAGCGGACATGCTCAAGGGCGAATCGCTTTACGACGTCGAAAATGTCGCAGTGGTCCACCACATCAACAACGCACTCAAGGCGCATCGCCTCTTCACCAAGGACAAGGATTACATTGTCCGCAATGACGAGATCGTCATTATCGATGAGTTTACCGGTCGCATGATGCCGGGACGCCGCTTCTCGGAAGGCCAGCACCAGGCGTTGGAAGCCAAGGAAGGCGTGCGCATCCAGCCCGAGAACCAGACTCTGGCCTCGATCACGTTCCAGAATTACTTCCGGATGTATTCGAAGCTTGCCGGCATGACCGGCACTGCCGCAACCGAAGCCGAAGAATTCGGCAATATCTACGGCCTTGATGTCGCTGAAGTTCCCACCAATGTCCCCATCGCGCGTATCGATGAGGATGACGAGGTCTACCGCACCGTCGAGGAGAAATACGAGGCGATCAGCGTCGACATCAAGGAGGCACGGGCCCGCAAGCAGCCAGTGCTGGTCGGCACCACCTCGATCGAGAAATCCGAACTTCTCGCAGACATGTTACGTAAGCAAGGGCTTACTGATTTCAACGTTCTGAACGCGCGCTATCATGAGCAGGAAGCCTATATCGTCTCGCAGGCGGGCGTGCCCGGAGCGATCACAATCGCCACCAACATGGCAGGCCGTGGTACCGATATCCAGCTCGGCGGCAATGCCGACATGCGCGTCGCCCAGGAACTCGGCGATATGCCGGAAGGGCCCGAGCGCGACGCGAAGGAAGCCGAAATCAGGGCTCAGATCCAGGCGCTCAAGGACGAAGCACTGGCAGCCGGCGGGCTTTATGTTCTTGCCACCGAACGCCACGAGAGCCGCCGCATCGACAACCAGCTGCGTGGTCGATCCGGACGTCAGGGCGATCCGGGGCGGTCCAAGTTCTTTCTCTCGCTGCAAGACGATCTGATGCGCATCTTCGGTTCGGATCGCATGGACGGGATGCTCAAGTCCCTTGGCCTCAAGGAAGGCGAGGCCATCGTTCACCCGTGGATCAACAAGGCGCTCGAACGGGCCCAGAAAAAGGTTGAGGCGCGGAACTTCGACATCCGCAAGAACCTGCTCAAGTTCGATGATGTCATGAACGACCAGCGCAAGGTCGTCTTCGAGCAGCGCAAGGAGCTCATGGATGCGGAATCGATTTCCGAAACCATCGCCGATATGCGTCAGGAAGTGATCGACAATCTTGTCAATCTGCACATCCCGGAAAAGGCCTATGCCGAACAGTGGAATGTGACAGAGCTCAAGAAAGGCGTCGAGGCCTACCTCAATCTGAGCCTCCCGATCGAGGAATGGGCTGCGGAAGAGGGCATCGCCGAAGACGACATCCGGGCACGGATCACAGAAGCCGTCGAGAAGCTTGCCGCCGAGCGCGCCGAGCGTTTCGGTCCGGAAGTCATGACCTATGTTGAAAAATCCGTTGTCCTTCAGACACTTGACCATCTCTGGCGCGAGCATCTGGTCAACCTTGATCACCTGCGTTCCGTCGTTGGTTTCCGGGGCTACGCACAGCGTGATCCACTGCAGGAGTACAAGTCCGAGGCATTCGAACTGTTCCAGGCATTGCTCGCCAATCTCCGCCAGGCAGTGATGGCGCAATTGATGCGCGTCGAGATTGTGCGTGAAGCAGCCGCGGCGCCGGAACCAACCTTGCCGGAGGGCATGGAAGGTCACCACATCGATCCGGATACCGGCAGAGATGAGTTCGAAACCGCAACAGAGCAGGAGACCACCGGAATTGTTGCGCCAGAAGCGCGAAATCCCGAGGATCCTGACACCTGGGGAAAGGTTGGCCGCAATGAACCTTGCCCTTGCGGTTCAGGCAAGAAGTTCAAACACTGTCACGGCGCGTTTTGAGCACGGTTCTCACCGCGCCAGGAAGCGTCTAGAGCGCCAATCCTGCAACATCTTACAAGGGGTCGTCTTTCGACCCCTTTTTTCGATCAAGCTTCCGTCTAAATCGCTCCATTTTGACCCATGTGAACTCGTCCGGGCATGATCAGGCACGAACCTCGACCAAAAGCGTACCAAGAAGCAAAGCCAAACATCATCCAAGAGGCCTTTGCCCACCTTGTCTCAAACCGTTTCTTAACGTCGTCATGCCAAGTTGCTGCCGAAACAACGGATTTGAAACGTGAACTCGACGTTGATCGACACCGCTGGCAAATTTTTGTCGCCGCGCATGGCTGCACGGCTGACGCCGGTGTTCGAGCGTTTCTCCAATATCCTCACAGCCACCGATGAGACCAGCCAGGCCCAGCGCATGGCAATGATCGCCTTTGCGATCCGCATTGTGAGTGCAGCAATCGCCTTCATTTCGCAGATAATTCTTGCGCGAATGATGGGAGACTACGAGTACGGCATATTTGTTTTTGTCTGGGTCATCGCCGTGATTCTCGGCAATCTCTCATGCCTTGGCTTTCACACTGCGGTCATTCGGTTTCTGCCACAGTACCGTACAGAGGGTTCCGAGGAAGCCATTCTGGGTCTCGCCACAACCGCGCGGATCTTTGCAATGATCTCGGCGACGCTGATTGCGGTCACGGGTATCGCAACCATTCACCTGCTCGGAGACCGCATCGAAGAGCACTATGTACAGCCGCTTTTCGTCGCTGCGTTCGCCTTGCCCATGATCGCGCTTGGTGACGTTCTCGACGGCACCGCACGGGCCAACGGGTGGCCGGTGCACGCGCTCAGCCCAACCTACATTGCCCGGCCATTGCTCATCCTCGGTTTCATGGTGTTATCTGTTGGTCTGGGCTGGGTTGCTGATGCCAACACCGCGATCCTGGCAACACTTGTGGCGGCCTATACCGCAACCCTGACCCAGTTCCTTGTCATCACCAGAAAGCTTCGCCACCGGTTCCCGGCTCAAAGGCTCGAAATCCGCTTCCGCACATGGCTGCTTGTGGCTTTCCCGATCTTCCTGATCGAGGGCTTTTACTTCATGCTCACCAATGCCGACGTGATCATCGTCGGCCTTTACCTGCCACCCGAAAAGGTCGCTGTCTATTTCGCAGCCGCCAAGACCATGGCGCTTGTCCATTTTGTCTATTTCGCGGTCAAGGCAGCCGCAGCACAACGATTCTCGGGTCTGGTTTCGAGCGGCGACACAGCCGCGCTTGCGGATTTCGCCCGACAAACAATCCAGTGGACCTTTTGGCCTTCCTTGGTCGTCGGCGGCCTGGTGATCGCAGCAGGCCCTTTCCTTCTCTCCCTGTTCGGCCCAAGCTTTATCGACGGCCATATGATCATGGTCGTCCTGTTTTGCGGCATCATCGCCAAGGCCATGGTCGGACCGGGCGAGGTGTTGCTGACAATGGCCGGCGAGCAGAAAATCTGCGCCGCCATCTACGGTCTCGCACTGGCCGCAAACCTCGGCCTCAACATCATGCTGATCCCGGCCTGGGGGTTGCTCGGGGCGGCGACCGCCACCGCTGGAGCCATGGCTATCGAGGCTATCCTGCTTCATGTGATCATTCGCCGCAAACTTGGAATTGCCATGTTCATCGCGGCAGGCGTCGGGCGATCGGACGCGTCAAACACACACGGGGCACGTTGAACCATGGCCTCCAGCCCGATCACACAGGACGACGTCGCAAGCCAGGCAAACACGCTGATCGGTGAATTTGCGGACGTGGAATCAGCGCGCCCAACGCCAGACACCGAAATCGCGGTTGGCCGTCCCGGCCGTCACCTGGCGATCTATCACGCGCGCGCCGGATACGAACTCCAGGAAGAGCTCGACTTCCTGACCAACCGAGCGCTTGAGCCCAACGTCTTCTTCTCCGGCCGTTTTCTGGCTCCTGCCATGCCACGGCTTGAGGACCGGATCATTCGCCTCATGGTCATGCGCGACGAGGACGAAACCCGCTCCCGCATGCGGCTTTTGTTGCCGTTTTCGATTGAAAAACCCGGCTTCTCTGTCGGCGCGTCGATCATCCGCTGCTGGTCAAACCCCTTTGGGCCGCTCGGCACACCGCTGCTCGACCGAGAGGAAGCCGCCGAAACGCTCGACAACATGCTCGAGGCTTTGAGCAAGCCGGAAGCGGGTCTCCCGGGCGTTCTGGTTCTCCCAGACCTTCAGCTGGACGGACCTGTCGCAAGATTGCTCCGCGCTGTTGCAGTCGGGCGCAACCTTGCCGTGACCGAAACCGATCGTCTGGAACGGCCCTTTCTTGAAAGCGATCTGGATGGCGATGCCTATCTGGCCAAGTCCCTATCGCGTCATCATCGTCATGAGATGCGCCGGCAATGGCGGCGTTTGTCAGAGCATGGCGAACTGACCTACACCGTCGCCCGCCAGCCCGACGAGATCCGCCATCATCTTGAGGAGTTTCTCACACTTGAGGATTCTGGCTGGAAGGGCCGGCGCAGGAGCGCGATGGTTGCCGACCGCTATCGTGCAGCCTTCGCCCGTGAAGCCATCAACGGCCTGGCTGAAACCGACAGCGTGCGCATTCACACCCTTGCGCTTGATGGCGAGGCAATCGCCTCAATGATCGTGTTCGTATCCTCCGGTGAAGCGTGGACCTGGAAGACCGCTTATGATGAAAAATGGGCACGTTATTCACCCGGCAAGCTGCTTGTCGACCGGCTGACGGAATGGCATCTCGATGATCTCAACATCCGCCGCACAGATTCCTGCGCTGTGCCCGATCATGCCATCATGAGCCGTTTCTGGAGCGAGCGCGTGTCAATGGGAACAATGGTCATCGGCCTGCATCCCAACAATGACCGCGATGTCCGCCAGGTCGCGACCCAGCTTCATATCTATCGCAACACCCGCAACGTCGCCCGGCTCCTGCGCGAAAAAATCCGCGGCATGGCAAAGCGCTGATCTCTGATTACTGGGTGGTATCAGCGGCTTTGAGCCGCGCTTCTTCGACTGCCTTGTCTCTCAGCAATCGCCGCACCACCTTGCCGGTAGTGGTCAGCGGGAGTTCATCAACAAATTCGATCTCGCGCGGATACTCATGCGCCGACAGCCTGGTCTTCACCCAGTCGCGGATTGAAACCGACAACCCGTCGTTAATCTCGGTGCCCGGGATCGCCACAATATAGGCCTTGACGATTTCGGTGCGAACAGGGTCCGGTTTGCCCACCGCCGCAGCGAGCGCGACCGATGGATGCCCGGTCAGGCAATTCTCGATTTCGCCGGGGCCGATGCGGTATCCCGAAGACGTGATCACATCATCGTCGCGACCGAAGAACGAGAAGTAGCCATCCTCATCGCAAACGCCCTGATCACCGGTCAGCATCCAGTCACCAACAAACTTTGCAGCAGTCGCTTCCTCGTTCCCCCAGTAGCCCAGAAACATCACTGGATCCGGGCGCTTTATTGCGATCTGGCCGGAAACGCCATTCGCCACCACCGCGCCCTCGTCATCGATGACAGCAACCTCATGACCGGGAACCGGTTTGCCGATCGCACCGCCACGGCTCACCCCCAGCTTCGCAATGGAGGCCAGAACCAAATTGCATTCGGTCTGGCCATAGAATTCATTGATCGTCAGCCCCAGCACCCTTTGCGCCCATTCATAGGTCTCACGCCCCAGGGCCTCGCCGCCCGATCCGACGCTCCGCAGATCGAGCTTGTGGCGCGCCAGCGGATCAGACACCGTGCGCATGATCCTCAGCGCCGTTGGCGGAATGAAGGCGTTGCGGACTTTCATCTCAGCCATTGTCCGGTAAGCGAGTTCCGGATCGAATTTCTGTGCTGGCGAAGAGACCACGGGAACACCGAGCAAAAGACCCGGCAGCAACACATTCAGCAGGCCACCAGCCCAGGCCCAGTCAGCCGGCGTCCACAATTTGTCCCCCGGTTGCGGCATGAACTCATGATGAATCTGCACCCCGGGGATATGCCCGATCAACACCCGGTGGCCATGCAACGCACCTTTGGGTGCACCTGTTGTGCCCGACGTGAAGATCATCAATGCAGGATCATCCGCGCAGGTCTTCTCGGTTTCCAAAGCGTCCGGATGTGCCGCCTCAAGCTGTTCAAAGGCTTCAGCGCCGGCCATCGGGGGACCCGCAACAATGACGGTCTCAAGAGAATTCAGGCGTTCCCTTATCGACGACACCTTGTCAAAACCATTGCCAGTGGTAACCAGCACCGTCGCACCCGATGCGGACAGCCGGTGCTCAATGGCCTCGATCCCGAACAACAACGCAAGCGGCACGGCAATGGCGCCCAGCTTGTAGATGGCAACATGCGCGATGGCCGTGTGGAACCCCTGCGGCAGCATCAGCGCCACTCGGTCGCCACGACCTACCCCGAGTGACCTTAACGCGTTTGCAAAGGCATTTGACCGTCGCGTCAGCTCACCATAGCTCAGCCGGGCTGGCGGGCCATCGGGATTGAAATGCTCGAGACAGATCCGTTCCGGCTCCCGCGCCGCCCAGGCATCTGCCACGGCAAAACCCATGTTAAAAAACTCAGGAACATCCCACGCAAAATTCGACGCGATATCATCAAAATTCTGTCCATCAGGCAAAAACATCGGCGGTCGTCCTCAAATCAACCCGCAAACGTCTTCAGAACAGCAGCTGTAACGGTGAGTCGCGGGGTGGAAAGTGATATCAGGCGAAGCCACCGGATTGAAGAGGACTGAGGCCGCTCCATGACGCGGGGCCCACACGAAAACTGGTGGATCGGCACGCACTTTGAAAACGTCGCAACGTGGGGGAAACTCTATGCTCTGCGAGAGCTTGGCCATTTGCTCAGAACAACCGAGCGATGGTGCCCCCTTCCGGAACCATATATTTCCCTTTAGCCCTTGAAAAGCCTTGCTTTCCCTACCGTCTTTGGCATATGTGGTACATAACTCAGTACACACCGGACCAGTTCGATGCCCAAACCGACACCCAAACCCAAGAACCTGCCAGCCCACACAAGCATGTCAAAGACTGGAGTTTTCCAGTACCGTAGACGGGTTCCGGATACCCTGAGGAAAACCATCGGGAAACGCGAGATCAAGGAAAGCCTTGGCAAGGATTACGGCGCGGCCCTCAGGCGTCACGCCCAATTACATGCCAGTGTGGAGAAGCTTTTCGCTCAGAAGCCGCGCCGAGGATCGAACATTGAGACCAAGGTGCTGTCAAAGCTCCGGGAGTACAGCCTTGACCTTCAGGCCGTGGCTGCCCTCACGCAGGAGGGTGTAGACCCGGATCAGCCCAATGACCTTCTGTATGCCCTTGACGTGGCCCTTGAGGAAATGGAGCGAGACCCTGAGATACCGGACGACTTTATACGGAATGCCGCAAAGGGGGTCCTTACGGTCACGCTGGCCGGTGCGCTGGACGCCTACTGCAAGCACAAGCAGACCGGACGCCCAATCAGTGACGCCGGGATTGAACGCCGCATCGAACGGCACAAGGAACGGCTTGCTCGGTATCTTGGTAAGGATGCAGTCTACAGGCGACCCCTAGGCAACCTGAGGCGCAATGATGCGCGGCGCGTCGCGGAGAGCCTGACAGACGAGACCAGCGCCGCCACCGCAAGGCGCTACATGAACGACATCAATGCAGCAGTCACCCGCGCCATCTTGGAGAACGACCTGAATTGCCGAAATCCCTTCGCTCAACTTGACATCGAGGGCGGGAAGCACACACGCGAAAGCCGCCTTCCGTTTGATGACGCCGACATGCAGAAGCTCGCTCCGATCATGGAAACCGATGATGACCTAGGGCTGATCTGGGAAGCCCTCAGGGACACCGGGGCGCGGATCGGCGAGGTCGTAGGCCTACGGGGCATGGACGTAGACGCTAGTTTCAAGACCATCCTAATACGGCCTCACGCTGGTCGAGACCTCAAGACCAGCCATAGCAGACGGGAGATACCTATACCGGACGCTCTTCTGAAAAAGCTGCTCGCCAAGGCCAACGGCGAACCCGCCGCCCCCCTGTTCCCGCAGTACGTCCGCGAGCGTGGTAACGACACCTGCTCACAGACGCTTATGAAGCGCCTACGCAAGGTGGTGACCGACGAACTTAAGGTGGTCTACAGCCTCCGCCACCGTATGAAGGACCTCCTCCGGGATACTGATTGCCCGGAGAGCCTCGCCCGGGAAATCATGGGCCACTCAGACCAGTCCAGCGCCGCCAACTACGGACGCGGTTCATCACTCCGGACGAAGCGAGCCGCCCTTGAGAAGGCTTGGCATTGGAGCGACCAAGCCCCAGACCCGTAAAAAGGACCCATACAGGGGCGAAGACACCCATCCAGTGTTAACCCCAGAGTTATCCCATGGGTTAAACCGTACTCATACAGGAGAGATAACTCTCAGTTACACCCTAGTTATCTCAGGTCTTCCCTTGAGTGTCTTCTATAAGATGTACATGTAGTAGTTATCCCTAGGGGAACACCGCAGGTTATCCCGAGGGTATCCCGGCGTTCTCCTCCCCGTCCCGGTCGGCTGCATCGCGTGTCTCCCGGTTTACCCGAGGGCCCCCCCCCCGCGCATTCCGCGCTTCCACATACCACCACCACTACCCAACGCCGAAGCCTCGCGCTTCCGGCGCTGCATACCCGACACCGATCACAGGAAAGGTACCCTGCATGATCAATCCACAAACCACGACCACCACACACACCGTCGAACTGATCGGCTCCTATACCGCTCGCCACCTCCAGTCAGGCCTTGAGGTTGACCAGAGTGGCCGCAAGAACCGTCCGTCCACGAAAAGCGCAATCCCTGCCCTGTGCCGCAAGTTGATCGAAAGCGGTCTAGATCCCGCTGACAAGGTTCACGTCATCCGCAAAGCACTGGACCGTGAAGGCCATATTCCCGTCTTCAAGCGGGACCGCGCCCTGAGCGTCTGGGCCAGCCTCGATTGCGTAGAGAGCGACACCCGGCCTCCTCACTGGGTCAAGCATCGCCCCCTACTCCGGCCCCGTAGAGGCGAATAACAGCCGATCTTCACTCCCGACCGGTAACCGTACCAGCGAACGCCGAACGGCCATAAATCGCGTTGACGGAAACACAATGACGGGGGCTGCTCATGTCGATTGATCCCGGCCCATTCATCATTGCGGCCATCGGTGTCCTACAGGGTGCCGCTGCCTTGCCTTGGCGGGACTTGGCTTGCTGGTTCCGTCGCACCCGAATACTAGGGCAGAAACCCCGGTGAGGGGATAACCCCGGCCAACGGCTCACCGGCGATAATTCGCATCGACGGAAACATGAAATGGGGTGGTGTGGGTGGTGCAATGGCCTTGCACTGCCCTCTCACCTTCACCGCCATCCGCGTGGTGACACTCGATGGTAACCCGTGGTTCGTGGCGGCTGATGTATGTCGGGCGCTCGGCCTCACGACATATGGAGGAGCAACCCGACACATGCGCAACCTCAATCAGAATGAGGTTGGGAACGCTCAGCTGAGTACGAAGGGTGGGAAGCCGAACGCCACGGTCTCCGAGAGCGGCCTCTATAAGCTGATCATGCGATCCGACAAACCCGAGGCCAAGGCCTTCCAAGACTGGGTGACACGCGATGTTCTCCCGGCGATCCGCAAGGACGGTGGATACGTCCCTATTCCTCCTTCACCTCATTTTTTGCAGATCAGCGCCAGACAGGCAGCGCCCCGCCACCGCGCGAGGCATGTTACTGTATGGGCTCCAAACAAAACAGCCACAGAAGGCCACTGAGAGGCCTTACGCCGTTCCGCCTAGCACGGGGCCAAAACAGAACAAAACCCCTGGGCATTCCATCATTGGCAAGGCGACCATTGCACCTCAGTTATCTGGAAGTCCTCGGCCTTGCGTGGGATATACCGCCAAGCGGCCTCACAGGCTTCCCAGTGGTCAGACGCCCGGAGAACCCGGAGGGACACCTGTTGCCCATCGGGTGCAAGGTACTCGGCGATGAATGTCAGCTTGCTGGTCATGCGTATCGTCTCCTTTTGGTTACCCCCGAGGGACCGGGGAGACACCCCATCAAGCACACTTCCGAAGACAAAAAAACAGCGACGACCAGAGAGGCTCCGATATCGGAGATCAATGACCTTCAATACCGTATGCCGTTTCCAGCAAAATCGCTGTGTCGTCATCGACCTGATACATCAAGGCCCCGGCGTCCCGTAGTCGGTCGTAAAAAGCCTCGTCTTCTATCGCTGTGTCCAAGACGCTCTCTGAGGTGCCCTTGCGGTTCGCTTGCCAGACTATGAGCGCCACAAAGAAACCGAGCGGCCCCCACCACCAAGCCCTGGTGAATGCGAAATACAGCCCGACCGCCAACAGGAGATAGCCAAGGATAGTGTAGAAGTGGAACGCCGCAGAGACGCTCTTGTTTGGAACAACACCGTTCAATGTGACTTGGCTCGCCGCGCTACGGCTCACCGCAAGTTCCAATTTTCCTTGACCCCTTAGCGCCAGCATCTGGTGATATGGAAGCTTTAGCCGACTTGAACTGAAGTGTTTCATCTCTGCCCCTTTGCGCGGTCCCGGATGAACTTTAAGCGAGCATTCTGAAATTTCAACACTCAAAGCCGGTAGCCAAAAGCAACCCGCGACATTTTTTGCGAGGCGCGTGAAAGCCCAATCATATACGTATTCTTGAGCTGAGTTCCCCCGCCGGGGTGGCCGGATACGGTCAATCCTATACCGTGGCCGCTGCAATATGGGTACGCAATCTAGTACACAGACCAGCGATCTAGTACACACCCGACACCCAGAAACCCTTGCGTTGCAGGGCATTCAGAGAGGTGATGGTGCCCCCTTCCGGACTCGAACCGGAACTCCTTTCGGAACCGCATTTTGAGTGCGGCGCGTCTACCAATTCCGCCAAAGGGGCTTTCACTCTGTCCGTCCAATATTCTGCACCGGCCTGCGGGTCAAGCCCACTTGATGGATGCAAAAGCGCCATGCCGTGCGATTTTCCAGAATCTGGCGACCGGTTAACCGCAGCGCTTTATCGCGATGGATCGCACCGGTTCGCTCTGCTAAGAACCAGTTTGGGATTCGCAGGCAAATCAGGGAACCTTTCCATCAATGAGCGTACATCAAGCAACGCAGGCACCGCGCGGCGCGCTCGCCAAGATCGAAGCCATTCTGACGCCTCATCTCAAACCTTCCGAGCCTGGCGGCAAAGCCACCATCACCCTTGGCGCTCTGTCGGACCTGATGGAAGAACGTGCTTTTGGTCTTTTGCTGCTGGTTCTTGCGCTGCCCTGCTGTCTGCCCTTCGTCTACCTTCTGCCACAACTGGTCGCGCTTCCCATGGTGGTGCTTGCGGTTCAGATGGCAAGCGGACGCCGGGCGCCCTGGCTGCCCGAGACAATCCGCAAGCGGCAGCTTCCGGTCGCGGGCCTGCTCGATGTGGTCAACCGCGCCAAACGTTACGGGGGATGGCTGGAAAAACTGGCGCATCCGCGGTTTGCGAGCCTCACCGGCGACCGTGCCACACGCATCATCGGTGCGCTGCTTGTTGTGCCCTGCCTGTCGATCCTGGTGCCTTTGCCGCTGACCAACACAGTGCCCGGCATCGGCGTTGCGCTGGCAGCCGTCGGGTTGATCGAACGCGATGCCCTGTTTGTTGTTCTCGGCGTTCTGGCCGGATTGATCTGGGTCGCCATTCTGGTGGTCGGCGGGCCGGCCTTGGTCTATTTCCTCGTCAATCTTGTGCTCAATCGGGGTGCCGCTGCCTGACCCCGCAAAAGCCAAAACTGGCGCATCCGCCAGATCATCATGTTTTCGACACCATTGAAGCGGAAATCAGACCAGCCATGAAACATTCCGGAGCCTGCCCATGCTGACCGCCAATGCCCGCAAAGAGCGCACCCTTACTGCGTTCCTCCTGGCTGGCGCCATGGCATTTGTTGTCGGCTCAGCGCTCGGCTTCGAACACATCGGCGGCTACATTCCATGCGCCCTTTGCCTGACCCAGCGCATTCCCTACTACGTTGGAGCCCCACTGATGCTGGTGGCAGCGATTCTCTCGATAGCAGGAGGCCCAGCCTGGCTGGTGCGTGGTCTGTTGGCCATTGGTGGAGCACTGATGCTCTACGGCATGGTGCTCGGAATCTATCATTCCGGTGTCGAATGGCACTGGTGGGAAGGACCCGCAAGCTGTGCCACCTCCGCCGATGCGGTGACCACTGACGCGGGATCTCTTCTCGGTGATCTGAGCAGCAAGAAGCCCCCGTCCTGCGATGCCGCCGCCTTGCGGGTGCTGGGTCTTTCCTTTGCCGGATGGAACGTCATCGCCAGCGTGGCACTTGCCGCTATTGCTCTGCGTGGCGCAGCGGTCAAGAACTGAATCGCCAGCTGCAAGGCCCGCAAGCTCAGGGCTGCAGCTCAACATCCCAATAGAGATAATCCATCCAGCTTTCATGCAGGAAGTTGGGCGGGAACATTCGGCCATTGTTGTGCAGATCCTGCACACTCGGCCTGTAGGGTTTTTGCTGCGGAATCATGCCCGCTTCCTTCGGCATCACCCCACCCTTTTTAAGATTGCAGGGCGAGCAGGCCGCAACAACGTTTTCCCAAGTGGTTTGGCCTCCACAACGACGCGGGATCACATGATCAAACGTCAGTTCGTTTGGCGAACCGCAATACTGGCATTCGAACCGGTCGCGCAGGAACACGTTGAAGCGGGTGAATGCGGGAAATCGCGACGGCTTGATGTAGGTCTTGAGGCAGACAACACTGGGCAGCCGCATGGAGAAACTCGGCGATGAAACGGCCTGATCATACTCCGCGACGATCTGAACCCGGTCGAGGAAGACAGCCTTCACGGCATCCTGCCATGACCAAAGCGACAGCGGGTAATAGCTTAACGGACGGTAGTCGGCGTTGAGGACCAGCGCCGGCAAGGACTGAGGGGATACAAAAATCGTCAAAGGCCTCTCCAGAGCGATTCGGCATCTTCGGGGTTTATATTAGGCTGGACATGACAGCATTGTGAAGCGGCCCGTGCAGCGGTTGCACAACATCGCGCCCTATGCACCAAGCGGAGTTGCGTCCCGACGCATCACCGATGCGTAATAGGCCCATAAAAGCCGCGCCGCCACGCCCCGCCAGGGGCTCCATTGTTCCGTCAGGCGGTAGAGCGCTTTGGGCTGTGGCCGCGCATCAAGACCCAGTATCTCGGCTGCGGCATTTTGCAGCGCTACGTCCCCAGCGGGAAAAACATCGGGATGGCCAGCGCAAAACAGCAGATAGACTTCCGCTGTCCACGGTCCGACCCCCTTGATTGCGGTCATCACTGCAATTGCCTGATCTCCGTCAACCGCACAGAGTTCCTCAAGGTCCAGATCCCCGGCGAGGACCGCCTCGCTGACACGGCACAACGTTTCTGCCTTGGCCTTTGACAAGCCTGCGGCACGGTGCGCTTCGGGACTGAGCCTTAAAATGGCTTCAGGATTGATATCCCCTGCTGCGGCTTCGAGCTTCGTCCACAATGCATTGGCGCTTGCCTTGGAGACCATCTGCGACATTATGATTTCCGCCAGGGCAGCATAACCAGGAGGTTTTCGCCGCAACGGCACCGGACCGGCAACGTCAATGGCTTTGGCAAGCCGCGAATCAGCTTTAGCCAGCGCCGCAAGACCTGCCTCAACATCAAGAGCGCTGTCGATCCGGCGCATTCTGTGTCCTTCCCAGCGGTGACGCGGCACACGAAAAATGACATGAAACACCATGCAAGTCGCCGACACCACAGCAAAACCCAACCCAGACATCACCATCGTTCGCTTCGCACCGAGCCCGAACGGCCTGCTTCATCTTGGCCATGCCAGATCTGCACTGTTGAACTGGCGCTTCGCCAAGCGGTCCGGAGCCCGGTTTCTCTTACGCATAGAAGATATCGACACGACCCGGGCACGCCCTGAATTCGAGCAGGCAATCTTTGAAGACCTTTCCTGGCTCGGGCTCGATTGGCCGGAACCGGTACGGCGTCAGTCAGATCATTTCGACGATTACCGCGCAGCGCTTGTGGAACTGCGCAAGCTTGGCCTCCTCTACCCTGCCTTCATGAGCCGCGCCGAGGTGACGAGCCATGTTCGCGTGTATGAGCAAAACGGCCGGGTCTGGCCGCGCGACCCCGATGGCGCACCGCACTACCCCGCTGTCGATCAGGGCTTGGCCGAAGCTGAACGCAACCGGCGCATTGACGCCGGAGACCCGCATAGCTGGCGGCTCGACATGCAGGCAGCGCTGGACGGCCTTACCTCGCAAGAAGGCGAGACCGTGAGTTTAACCTGGCAGGAAGATGGGCAGGGACCGGATGGCGAGACCGGAAAAGTCGTCGCCGATCCGGGCGTATGGGGCGATGTGGTGTTGGCCCGACGCGATGTGCCGGCGAGCTACCATCTGGCTGTTACGGTCGACGATGCGCTGCAGGCAATCACAACCGTCATCCGCGGTCAGGATCTGTTTGCCTCGACATCTGTGCACCGGCTGCTTCAGTCCCTGCTGGGCCTGCCTGCGCCCATCTACCGTCATCATTCCCTGGTGCGTGACGGCTCCGGACGCAAGCTGTCGAAGAGCCATGGCGACATTGCCCTGGCGGAACTCAGGGCAAAAGGCCTGAGTCCGGCAGATGTGAGCGCCATGGCGGGCCTTGACGCGTTGGAGTAACCCCGCTCACGTCGGTCGTGTCAGACGCTTGATCACAGCCAGGCAGAACAGCAAAGCAAAGGCACCCGCAGCGGCAGCAGGAATCACCATAATCTGTGGAATCCGCCCGATCGGCAGATAATCAACCACCTGCAACCCGACGGCAAATCCAGCCAGCAGCACAAGCATGTTGCCCAGGACACCGAAGCCCTGTTCCCCAAGCAGCGTGTTCATGGCGTTGCCAACAAAAAATGCGGCCGCGGACGACAGCGCAAAGAAGATCCAGATTTCATCAGAGGCAAGACCGGCAAACATGGCCAGGCTCCTTTTGTTTTGGTCACACACGGCACTCAGCGCAGCGGCCGGTTTACGGCTGCGCGTTCGAGACGCCCATCGGCAATCAAGACTGGTTCGGTCGCGCTTTGTCCGACATCATGCCGAACTTCAGCGCTGACGAATATATATCATGGTAAATTCCCGGCGTGCGCAAAGCCTGGGAACGAGGCTAAGGATTAACCATCATTTCCCGGGCATCTGATCCGTTTTGGCACGCTCAGCCGCCTTGAGAAGCGCCGCATTGATCTCCGCCCCCAAAATGAAGATGGCAGCGACGATGTAGAGAAACACCAGCGCGATCATGATCGAGGCAAGCCCGGCATAGGTTGAGACATAGGTCGCAAATTCCTTGAGATAGCTCGCAAACATCAAGGCACCGGCCATCCAGGCCACAAGGGTGACGCCAATTCCTGGAAGGACGTCGAACAGCTTGCGCCGGCCGTCGGGCAACCAGAGATGCGACACAATAAGCCCGATCACGAGCACAGCGGCCGCAATCAGGATACGCCAGTTGTCCACCGCGGAGATCAGCGTTTCCATCCAGGGAACGAACTGGCGAGCGAGCTTGAGAGCCAGCGGGGCCAGAACCAGCAGAAAACTGATGGCCATGATCACCAGCACCGCAACAACTACGAAAAGCAGGCTCTGGATTCGGGTGACGTACCAGGCCCGCGTTTCCGTCACCCGGTAAGCACGGTTGAGTGACACCCGGAGGGCTTCCACTCCATTGGCCGAGAAGAAGGCCGCAGCCAACACGGAGAGCGTCAGCAAACCGCCGCGTTCGACGGTCAGCACTTTCACGACCTCATTGGAAATCGGAGCCGCGATTGATTCGGGCCAGGTGTCGAAAATCAGATGCGAAGCCGTTTCGGCATAGGCGTTGGCACCCAGGAAACTCGCAAGCGCAGTGCCGAAGATCATGAACGGAAACAGCGCCATCAGGATGGACAGCGCGACATGGCTGGCCATGGCCCAGCCATCATCATCGTTGAAATGGGTCACCGCATCCCAGATCACAGACCTTGTGCCCTTCACTCTCTGCTCCCCGCTTCGCTCATATTCGTGCCTCTTCACCATTGTCAGGTAGTGTTGTTTGTGGGAATTGAAACGCCGCTGGAACAGAGGCAAGCCATACAATGGCAGATCAACCCAAGAAAAAGACAATTATCGTAACCGGCTGCTCAACTGGAATTGGTGCCTATTGCGCTCGTGCGCTTCATGCCGAAGGCTGGCAAGTCATCGCGGCTGCCCGCAAAAAGGAAGATCTCGCAGCACTGCACGCCGACGGGCTTGAAGCTTTCTATCTTGACTATTCGAACGATGACAGCATCAAGACGTTCTTTGACGAAGCAATGGCCGCCAGCGGCGGGCGCTGCGACGCATTGTTCAACAATGGCGGTTATGGCCAGGTCGGCGCAGTCGAGGACCTGCCGGTGGAGGCCTTGCGCGCGCAGTTCGAAGCCAATTTTTTCGGCTGGCACCAGCTCACACAATTTGTCCTTCCCGTCATGCGCGCTCAGGGTCACGGTCGCATCGTGCAATGCTCCTCCATTCTGGGTCTTGTCCCGATGCGCTTTCGCGGCGCCTACAATGCCTCCAAACACGCACTTGAGGGCTTCTCGGTCACCCTCGCGCTGGAACTCGAAGGCTCAGATATCCATGTCAGCCTGATCGAGCCCGGCGCGATCGACACGCAATTCAGGGCAAACGCCCTGGCGCAATTTCACCGGACCATCGATATCGAAAACTCGGTTCATCGCGACGATTACAAAGCGCAATTGCGCCGTCTCGACCAGTCTCTCGCCTCGGGAAAGCGCCGGATGGGACCGGAGGCCGTGCACAAGGTGCTGCGCCATGCCTTGACGGCCAGGCGCCCGCGCTACCATTACCTGGTCACAACCGAAGCAAAGCTCGGAGCCATTGCACGAAGATTGCTGCCAACGCGCTGGTTCTATCCTTTTCTCGCAAAACAGGATTAGAATCATCGCATCACGCCAATCAATGGACTTGCAGCCAAACCACCCTAAGTTCGAACCCATGCTCCGTTTCGAGGACCCTGCCTGATGTCGTCCGTCACTTACGTACTTTCCATTATCGCGATGCTGGCCGTCGCAGCCGTTCTGGTTCGTGGTCTGGTCAATATGGCCCGCGGAGGTTCCGGCAATCTTTCCAACAAGCTCATGCAGGCGCGTGTACTGCTGCAATTCGTCGCGGTGGTGCTGATCGTCGCCACCCTGTGGCTCACCGGCGGCGGACGCTGATACCAAACCATTTCTCTTTTCCTGCAAGGCTTTTCTGATGGTCAAACTCAACAAGATCTACACCCGAACCGGAGATGACGGCACCACCGGGCTCGTCGCCGGAGAGCGCAGACCAAAATATGATCTTCGCATCGAAGCCTATGGCACCATCGACGAAACCAACGCTGTTATCGGTATGGCGAGGCTGCACACGGGCTCCGTGAAAGATCTCGATGCCATGCTGATGCGCATTCAGAATGATTGTTTCGACCTCGGCGCTGACCTAGCCACCCCGGACACCGGCGAGAAGCTCGAATACGAACCGTTGCGCATCGTCGATGCGCAGGTAGACCGAATCGAGGCCGACATCGACAAGCTCAATGCAGATCTCGAGCCGCTGCGCTCGTTTATTCTGCCCGGCGGCAGCGAGGCTGCCGCTTATCTGCATCTGGCCCGCACCGTGGCGCGGCGCGCTGAACGATTGATTGTGGAACTGGCGGATCAGGAGAACGAGACCGTCAATTCAGCAGCGATCCGCTTCGTCAACCGCCTGTCTGATTTCCTGTTTGTCGCGGCCCGCTGGGTCAATGACAAGGGGCATGCGGATGTGCTTTGGGTTCCCGGCAAAAACCGCTAAGCTCTGCGCAAAAGGCCTGATGGTCACCACCGCCACACGGGAACCCGGCGATGTTTATACCACTTCATGACACCAACAATCTCAAACACATCCGTCTGCAATGGGTCACGCTCACACTGATCGGTCTCAACGTGCTGATCTGGTTGATCACCGAAATGGCCGGCCTTCAAAGTGAATTCGTCACCGCCGCGGTGCTCGGACTGGGTTTCATCCCGTCGGTTGTCAATGATATCGCGGAACTGCCGCCCTCACTCGTGTTGGTACCGGAGAACGCCACTTACATCACCTACAGTTTCCTGCATGGGGGCCTGCTGCATCTGGGCTCAAACATGCTTTTCCTCTGGGTGTTTGGAGACAATGTCGAAGACGCGATGGGCCACATACGTTTCCTGGTCTTCTATTTTGCCTGTGCTGCCGCCGGCGCCTTCGCCCATGCCCTGTTGCTGCCCGCCTCTGAGAGTCCGCTGATCGGCGCCTCGGGTGCCGTGGCAGGCGTTGTGGCCGCCTATCTTATGCTGCATCCCAAGGTCCGGGTCTGGGTTTTGGTGCTCGGCCGGATTCCACTGCCTTTGCCGGCGTTCATCCCGCTGCTGTTCTGGGTGCTGTTCCAGTTCTTCATGGTCGTAACCGATGTCGGCGGCGAGGTGTCCTGGGCCGCCCATGTTGGTGGCATTGTCGCAGGTGCGGTTCTGGTCCTGGTGTTTCGCCGCTCCGGCGTTCCATTGTTCGACAAGAGACTGGAGAGCCCCCGCGCGGTGATCCACAAGGACGACACCGGATCACGCCCGAAACCGGTCGCAACACCGGCGCCAAAAAAGTGGGGCCGCTAAACCTCGTAGATGAATTGACGCGTACGTAAACGTCAGTTATTTCGAAAAGTGAAATTTCAATCAGTTTCGACAATTGAAATTGGAGAAAAAACGCGTATCCATGTCGCCAATCAGCCAACCGGGCAGCACATGGAAAGGCAAAATCCGTTTCCATGGCTTGCAGTAGACCTCCGGGTCGCTCCGGGCAGGTCGGACAAAAAAGGTTCCGGGATAGCGGACCTAACAACGTGAGGAAGGCAAACCGATGAAAATTCTCGTGCCGGTCAAACGGGTTGTTGACTACAACGTCAAGATCCGCGTGAAGCCCGATGGCAGCGGCGTCGATCTCGCCAATGTTAAGATGTCGATGAACCCGTTCGATGAGATCGCGATCGAGGAAGCTCTGCGCCTCAAGGAAGCCGGCAAGGCAACCGAAGTGGTGGCGGTGTCGATCGGCGCTGCCAAATCCGAGGAAACCCTGCGCACGGCACTGGCCATGGGAGCCGACCGCGCGATCCTGGTCGAGGTCGAAGGCATTGTTGAGCCGCTGTCCGTGGCCAAGATCCTCAAGGGCATCGCCAGCGAGGAAAATCCTGATCTCATGATCCTTGGCAAGCAGGCGATCGATGACGATGCCAACCAGACCGGCCAGATGCTCTCCGCGCTTCTCGGCTGGAGCCAGGCGACCTTCGCCTCCAAGGTTGAAATCGGTGATGGGTCGGCTGACGTCACCCGTGAGGTCGATGGCGGCCTGCAGACGATTTCGGTGAAGCTGCCGGCAATTGTCACCACCGACCTGCGCCTCAACGAGCCACGCTACGCTTCATTGCCCAACATCATGAAGGCCAAGAAGAAGCCGCTCGACAAGAAAACTCCGGGCGATTACGGCGTCGATGTCGCACCCCGCCTCGAAGTCATCAAGACCGAAGAACCCGGCGGCCGCAAGGCTGGCGTCAAGGTCGGCTCGGTGAGTGAACTCGTCGACAAGCTCAAGAACGAAGCAGGCGTGCTGTAAGCGCGGGAAAGGAAAACTTAGAATGGCCATTCTCATTGTAGCAGAACACGACCACGCTTCGCTGTCCGACCAGACAGCCAAGGCGCTCAGTGCAGCCAAGGAAATCGGCGGCGACATTCACATTCTCGTTGCCGGCAAGGATGCCAAGGCTGCCGCCGATTCGGCAGCCAAGCTCGACGGTGTTGCCAAGGTGCTTCATGCCGAAGGCGGCGAATATGCCAACCGGCTTGCCGAGCCGCTGGCCGACCTCATCGTATCCATTGCCGGCGATTACGACACCCTGATGGCGCCAGCAACAACATCAGGCAAGAACGTCATGCCGCGCGTCGCTGCGCTGCTTGATGTAATGCAGATCTCCGACATCATCGAGGTGATTTCAGCCGACACGTTCAAGCGGCCGATCTATGCCGGCAACGCCTTGCAGACCGTGCGCTCGACCGACGCCAAGCGCGTCATCACAGTGCGCACAGCTTCCTTCTCCGCCGCTGGCGAAGGTGGATCGGCGAGCGTCGAAACGATTGCCTCCGCCGGCGACAAGGGTCTGTCATCATTCGTCAAGGATGCGATTGCCGAGAGCGACCGCCCGGAACTGACATCGGCAAAGGTCATCATTTCAGGTGGCCGTGCGCTCGGTTCGTCAGAAAAGTTCCAGGAAGTCATCCTGCCGGTCGCCGACAAGCTCGGCGCCGCCGTTGGCGCTTCCCGTGCGGCGGTGGATGCGGGTTACGCTCCCAATGACTGGCAGGTCGGACAGACCGGCAAGGTCGTGGCCCCCGATCTCTACATCGCCTGCGGCATTTCAGGTGCGATCCAGCATCTTGCCGGTATGAAGGATTCGAAGGTCATCGTCGCGATCAACAAGGATGAGGAAGCTCCGATCTTCCAGGTCGCCGACTATGGTCTTGTTGCCGACCTTTTCGAAGCTCTCCCCGAGCTTGAAAAGGCGCTGTGACAAGGCAAAATGCTTTGCTGAGATCAATGGCCGGGCTGGACGTCTCCATCCCGGCCATTTAGTGTCCGCTCACCGGGTGTTCTTGAACCATAAGGCGCCGGTTAACAGCTCGAAAATCAGTCAGGCGGAATCCATGGGCAACCAGATCAAAAGTGTCGGCATTGTTGGCGCGGGCCAGATGGGCGGGGGTATCGCGCATGTCTGCGCGATGGCGGGCTATGATGTTCACATTCACGACGTCTCCGCCGACGGCCTGCAATCCATGCTCGCCACCATCAGCGGAAACCTTGCGCGTCAGGTCGCCTCTGGGAAAACCACGGAATCCGACCGGGAAGCCGCACTTGCTCGCATAGCGCTCGCACCCCAGATCGAGGGCCTGGCTGCCATGGATCTGGTCATCGAGGCCGCAACAGAGGACGAAACCGTCAAGCGCAAGATCTATCAGCAGATCTGCCCGATCCTGAACCCGGAAGCGATACTCGCCACCAACACCTCTTCGCTGTCGATCACCCGGCTTGCCTCGACGACAGATCGGCCCGAGCGTTTCATTGGCATCCATTTCATGAACCCCGTCCCGGTTATGAAACTGGTCGAACTGGTGCGCGGAATCGCCACCGAGGACCAGACCTTTCAGAGCGCCCGCAGTTTCATCGAGACGCTCGACAAGACCATCACCGTGGCCGAAGATTTTCCCGCCTTCATCGTCAACCGGATCCTGTTGCCGATGATCAACGAGGCAATCTACACGCTTTACGAGGGCGTTGGCTCGGTCGAGGCAATCGACACTGCGATGAAACTTGGCGCCAACCACCCCATGGGGCCGCTGCAACTGGCCGATTTCATCGGCCTCGACACCTGCCTTTCGATCATGCAGGTGCTGCATGATGGCCTGTCGGATTCGAAGTACCGGCCCTGCCCGCTGCTGGTCAAATATGTCGAGGCCGGTTGGCTTGGACGCAAGTCCGGCCGCGGCTTTTATGACTATCGCGGCGATACCCCTGTCCCGACCCGCTGACGCGGCATGAAGGCCAAGACACTACGCCGGGGATGAACCTTTGGCCGCCATTCCTGTTTAGTGGCATCGAGATCGGCCACATCAGCGATGATTTCCGCGCGATCGATGTCGAGTTGCGCGAACGATTTTACAACAGAAATTATGTCGGTTGCCATTTCGGCGGTTCGCTCTTTGCCATGACCGCCCGTTCTGGATGATGATGGTGATGCGTAATCGCGACCGGAGCTACACGGTCTGGGACAAATCAGCCGAAGTCGAGTTCCTCAAGCCAGGCCGCAGCACCGTGTCCGCCCATTTTCGCCTTACCGGGGAAATGCTCGATGAGATCCGCTCCAACACCACAGCCGATGGATCAAAATACCTGCCGCGCTACCATGTCGACATCACCGATGCTGAGGATCAGACGGTGGCACGGGTGTTCAAAACGCTGCATATTCGCCGCAAACCAGACACCCGAAGCCGGATCGGTGGCTGACGAGGCGCTCCAGGAAACAACATTCCCTGGGAGTTTCGCCTCTGACATAAATCGCCAAACTTCATTTATATAAAACATATTGAATATTTAATATCGATGTCCTATATTGTTCCTATGTGACCTCTTAGGCTGACGCCCAACATCAGGGGTCGAACCGGAAAAGGAATTCGAAATGGCGCTTGATCGTGTAATCCTTGCCTTTGCAGGCTTTATGGTGCTGCTCTCTGTGGCACTGGGTGTCTATGTTTCGCCTTACTGGCATTTGCTGACCGTTTTCGTCGGCCTGAACCTGATCCAGTCGGCGTTCACCGGCTTTTGTCCGGCAGCCATCATCTTCAAGAAAATTGGCGTGAAGCCTGGCAACGCCTTCAACTGACCGCCAATACCCTGTCAGCATCACGACAGCGGCGCCGTAGCACATGCGGCGTCGCTTTTTGCTGCTTTCAGATCGCTTTCAATCCGCTCACAAGCGCCTTGGCATCATCGCTGGCCCATTCCGCCGGGCCGTTCATGGCACCCAGCAGGCAGCCATCGCGACCCACCATCAGCGTCACGGGCAGACCGAAGGCAAGGCCTTCCTTCTTCAGCGTATTGAAAACACCAATTGTGGCGTCCCGGTAGAGCCCGAGATTGGACACGCCGATCTCGTCAAGAAACGCCTTGGGCTTGGTGTCATCTCCGGCGTCGATGTTGATGGCCAGCACCTTGAAGCCGTCATCTCCGAGTTCGTTTTGCAATTCTGCCAGTGCAGGCATCTCCTCACGGCAGGGCGCACACCAGGTGGCCCAGAGATTGATCAGCAGCGCCTGGCCGTCAAAATCCTTCAATCCGATTTCAGCACCACCAGCATCCGTGAACGAAAGCACCGGCAACTGTGCGGGCGTTTGCCGAACCGCCATGGCTGCAACCTCACCCCGTGCCAGAGGCTTGAGAGCGGCAAGTGCCGCCTCATCGGCCTGACACCCCTGTGAAGACAGCGCCGCCACACTTTCACGCGCGGGCGCATTGCCAGAGGAGGATGATTTCCCGTATATGCCCACAGCCCCGACCGCGGCCCCCATCACAATGGCGATTGCGACCAGGGTGCCGGTGGACAGACGGTTTCGCGATTGGCTCATGACAAACTCCAGGACAGGTTCTCATGTCGACAGATAAGGACAAACAGGCGTCAAACCAGATGTGGGGTGGACGTTTTGCCTCCGGACCGGACGCCATCATGGAAGAAATCAACGCCAGCATCGATTTCGACCGCAAGCTCTACGCCCAGGACATTGCCGGATCTCTGGCACATGCGGCAATGCTTGCCAAGACTGGCATAATTTCCAGTGACGATTGCGACAAGATTACTCACGGTCTGAACACAATCCTGTCAGAGATCGAAGAGGGCCGCTTCACCTTCTCGCGTCAGCTTGAAGACATCCACATGAACATCGAATCGCGTCTGGCCGAACTGATCGGCCCAACGGCAGGCCGGCTGCACACCGCCCGCTCGCGCAACGATCAGGTGGCGCTCGACTTCCGCCTTTGGGTCAAGCAGGAGCTCATCCGGACCGACGCAGCCCTGACCGCATTGATTGCCGCATTCCTCGACAAGGCCGAAATCCACGCGGAAACAGTAATGCCGGGTTTCACCCATTTGCAGACCGCTCAGCCGGTGACCTTTGGCCATCACTGCATGGCCTATGTCGAGATGTTCGGCCGTGACCGCTCGCGGGTTCGCGATTGCATTGAACGGCTCAACGAGTGTCCTCTTGGCGCCGCAGCACTTGCCGGCACCGGTTACGCCATCGATCGCGACCAGACCGCCAAGGCGCTCGGGTTTCGCGAACCCACGCGCAATTCCATCGACACCGTGTCGGACCGCGATTTTGCTCTCGAGTTTCTCTCACTCGCCTCCATCTGCGCCACCCACATGTCGCGGCTGGCCGAGGAGATCGTCATCTGGTCGACACCGCAATTCGGTTTCGTGCGGCTTTCCGACGCCTTTTCCACCGGCTCATCGATCATGCCGCAGAAGAAGAATCCCGATGCCGCCGAACTGGTGCGCGCCAAGACGGGCCGCATCAACGGCTCGCTTATCGGCCTTCTCACTGTCATGAAGGGCCTGCCGCTGGCCTATTCCAAGGACATGCAGGAAGACAAGGAGCAAGTCTTCGACGCGGCATCCAGCCTCGAGCTGTCGATCGCAGCCATGACCGGCATGGTGCGCGACATGGAAATCCGCGAAGACAACATGCGCAAGGCTGCCGGAGCCGGTTACTCCACGGCCACCGACCTTGCCGATTGGCTGGTGCGCGAGGTGGGCCTGCCATTCCGCGAAGCCCACCATGTGACAGGGCGCGCGGTGGCGCTGGCCGAAAGCCGCAGCGCCGACTTGGGGGACCTTTCACTTGCGGATCTTCAGGCGATCAACCCGGCGATCACAGACGCGGTGTTTTCGGTGCTGACCGTCGATGCATCGGTGCGAAGCCGCAAGAGCTTTGGCGGCACCGCACCAGATGGTGTACGCACCCAGATCGCATATTGGCGGCAGAAGCTTTGACCACACGGTAACTGCAGGGGTGCATATCCCGCCGAAAACAGGTAAGAAAACCATCGCGCGGAACACCCGCAAGGATCTGGCAAGGAACACACAATGACGAGCGGTGCTCTGATAAAATCATTTTGCGTGGCGGCGGCGCTGGTCGTGGGTCTTTCAGGCTGCGGCCGCAAGGGCGATCTTGAGCGTCCGGGCGTGTCAAGCAGTCCCGTAACCGATCCCGCCAAGACCCAGGCTACTCCGGCCAAGGAGCGCAGCTTCATCCTCGACGGACTACTGGATTAGGATCCCCTGCCGTGAACCATTTTGAGTACCGTGAAGGCGTTCTTTACGCCGAAGGCGTCAGCGTGCCCGATATCGCGGCTGAGGTCGGCACCCCATTTTACTGCTATTCGACGGCAACTCTGACCCGTCACTACCAGGTCTTCGCCGGGGCATTTTCCGACATTGATTCGATGGTCTGCTATGCCATGAAGGCGAACTCCAATCAGGCGGTGCTCAAGACGCTCGCCAAATTGGGGTCAGGCGTCGATGTGGTTTCCGAGGGTGAACTGCGCCGCGCACTGGCGGCAGGTATCCCTGCGTCGAGGATCATGTTTTCGGGTGTCGGCAAGACCATCCGTGAAATGGACGCAGCACTGGCCGCCGATATCTACTGCTTCAACATCGAATCCGAACCGGAACTCGAGGTGCTCAACGCACGGGCGCTGGCAATCGGCAAGGTCGCGCCGATCTCCTTTCGCATCAATCCCGATGTCGATGCAAAGACCCACGCCAAGATTTCGACCGGCAAGAAGGAAGACAAGTTCGGCATATCCTGGCAGCGTGCCCGCGACGTTTACCGTCATGCGGCAACCCTGCCAGGCGTCAAGGTCACCGGCATCGATATGCATATCGGCAGCCAGATCACCGAACTCCAGCCCTTCGATGACGCGCTCAAGCTGATGATCGAGCTCATTGGCGTGCTACGCAGCGATGGTCACATAATTGATCATTTCGACATCGGCGGCGGGCTTGGCGTGCCTTACCGCGATGACAACACCCCGCCGCCCGATCCCGATGCGTATGGCAAGATGGTCAAGGCCCGGTTGGGCGACTTGGGTTGCAAGGTGATCCTTGAGCCCGGCCGGCTGATTGTTGCCAATGCAGGCGTGCTGGTCACCGAGGTGGTTTACGTCAAGGACGGTGGAGACAAAACCTTCGTCATTGTTGATGCAGCGATGAACGATCTGATTCGGCCCACACTTTATGATGCCTGGCATGAGGTTCGCGCGGTGCGATTGTCAGCTGCCAGCGCTCCCAGAATCCGCGCTGATATCGTCGGCCCGGTCTGTGAAAGCGGTGATTATCTCGCCAAGGACCGCGAAATGGCTGCGGTCAAGGCCGGCGATCTGCTGGCCGTTGGCTCTGCAGGTGCTTATGGCGCCGTCCAGGCCGGCACCTACAACACCCGTCCGCTGATCCCTGAAGTCCTGGTCAAGGACGATGCGTTCCACGTGGTTCGCAAGCGACCCAGCTATGAGGAGCTTATCGCTCTGGACGACATTCCGGCCTGGCTCGACTGAGCAAGGTGGCGACATCCTGTTGATTGTTGCCCTCAGAGCGGCAATCCCCTTTCACTTTTTTGTTAAAGGCCTCGCCTTGGCCGCAAAGACTGTTATCTTTCTTGCGACAGCTGAGGAAAGGTGACCATGGCAGGCGATCCCGACAGCAGGCATAGGGGCGACGAACCCGCCAGTGACGCAACCCGGCGATCAGTCGCTTTCGGCCGCATGCGCATGCGGTTCAACATCGCCCTCGGACGCGCCATCACGCTGGCCGCGCCGGCCCTTGGCGTTGCAGCCCTGTTTCTGAGCCTGTCCTGGTTTGGCGTTTTTCGCATGGTCCCCGACTGGGCACGGCTTGCTCTGCTGGTGCTGTTTGCGGTCGGCTTTGTGATTTCCCTCTGGCCGCTCGCCCGGTTCCGTACACCCTCCCGCAGAGAAATCGATGCGCGGCTTGAAGCCGAAAACCGGATTTCCAATCAGGCGATTTCGAGCCAGGACGACAAGATCGAGGACGCGGACCCTGTCGCCCGCGCATTGTGGCTCGAACACCGCCGCCGCATGGCGGCAAAAATCGGCGCCCTCGAAACCGGCATCCCCCGCTCAAGCCTGCCGCAACGAGACCCGTGGGGACTTCGGGTCGCCGTCGGCCTGATGCTTTTTGTCGCGTTCTTCTACTCCTATTCAGGACAGGCGGGACGCCCCGGCGACGCCTTCGTCAGCCATGTCCGCACCGAACTTCCCGATGTCCGTATTGATGCCTGGGTGACACCACCCGCCTATGTCAGCCAGGCACCCGTTTTCCTCACCGGTGTCGACCGTGCGGAGGGCGAGGCAGTGTCAGCCATCATCGGCAGCGAAGTGACTGTTCGCCTCGGCGGCGCCGATGAAAGCGCTGCAGTGTCATGGATCCCAAGTGGCGGCGAACCTGAGCCACTGACGCCTTCCGAACCGACTGCTGGCCCTGCAACCCCCACCGGTGCGGCTGTGTGGACCTTCAAGCCGGCAACCGATGGCGTGCTGAGCGTTCAGGCCGGACGCTCGGACCTCGCCTTTGCCCTTCAGATTATTCCCGACGCGCCCCCGGTTGCAGCCTTTGTCGAGACACCACGTCGTGCCGCCAATGGTGCGCTTGAACTCGACTACACACTGTCTGATGATCACGGGCTCGCCAGTGCGCAAGCCGAGATCATTCCTGCCGAACCACCACTGGAAAATGCACGCCCACTGTTTGAGCCGCCTAAATACAGGCTTTCCCTGCCGCGCCGGTCCGCTGAGGACAATCGCGCCGTATCAAGCCACGATCTGACTGAGCACCCGCTCGCCGGCCAGAAGGTGCTGATCACCCTGATTGCGACAGATGGCTCTGGGCAGGAAGGCCGCAGCGAAACCCTTGAGACCATTTTGCCGGGCCGTCGCTTCTCAAATCCGCTGGCTGCGGCAGTGGTCGAGCAGCGCGGTGTGCTTGCACTCGATGCGCAAAACCTGCCGCGGGTCTTCGATCTCCACGACGCACTCACAATTGCGCCGGAAGAAACGATCCCCGACCTGTCTCACTATCTGCTCCTTCAGTCGGTTCGCGGCCGGCTTGAAAACGCCCGGTCCGACGAGGATCTGCATGCGGCGATCGACTACATGTGGGGCGTTGCGCTGCAACTCGAAGACGGCAACCTGTCACTTGCCGAACGGCGTCTGCGGGATGCCCAGAATGCGCTTGCCGAAGCGCTGGAGAATGGCGCAACCGATGAGGAAATCGCCCAGTTGATGGATGAGTTGCGCGAAGCCATGCAGGAGTTCCTCCAGGAACTGGCACGGCAGAATCAGAACAATCCTGCCAGTGAGATGCAGCAGGCGATGCCCGAGAACATGCTGCGCCAGCGCGACCTCGACAACATGCTCGACCAGATCGAGAATCTGGCACGTTCCGGCGCGCGCGATCAGGCTCAGCAAATGCTGCAGGAATTGCAGCGCATGATGAACAATCTCCAGGCCGGCCGGCAGCAACGGCAGCAGCAACAGGGTGGTCCGATGCGCCAGCAGATGGACAAGCTTGGTGAGTTGATGCGCCAGCAGCAACAGCTAATGGATGAAACCATGCGCGCCGATCGTGACCGGCAAAGCCAGTCCGGAGAGGGGCGTGATCGCCAGGAGCAGGGTCAGAATCAGCCCGGCCAGGGACAGGATCAGGGCCAGCAGGGTCAGGGCAGCCAGTCACTTGAGGAAATGCTTGGTGCACTCGGCCGCAGTCAGCAGGAGCTCCAGGACGCATTGGGGCAATTGCAGCGTGATCTGGAAGGTATGGGTATCAATCCGTCGGAAGGTTTTGGCGAAGCCGGTGAAGCGATGGGAGATGCCGCCGGAAACCTGCAGCAGGGACAGACCGGCCAGGCGCTTGGTGATCAGGGCCGTGCCCTCCAGGCCCTGCGGCAGGGCGCCGAGGACATGATGAATCAGATGATGCAGGCCATGGGCAATCAACAGGGCGATGCGGAGGGCGAAGGCCCGGACCAGAACGGCAATCGCTCGGCCGATGATCGCGATCCCCTGGGGCGCCCACGCGCCACCACGGGACCTGATTTTGGCAGCCGGGTGCAGGTTCCTGATGAAATCGACATCCAGCGCGCCCGCGAAATCCTCGACGCCATCCGCAAGCGGCTTGGTGACCAGCTGTCACCTGAAGTCGAAAAACGCTATCTGGAGCGCTTGCTGGATCTGCAGTGAGGAACTGTCAGGCCGCTTGAGCCGTGAGAGCTTCAGCAACCGCTTGGCGGATCTGCGGCAGAGAAAAGGGCTTTGCCACCACGTCGATAACAATACGCATCAGCGGCTCCGCCCGTTCGCGCTGTTCTGCGTAACCCGTCATCAGCAGGATCGGCATATCTGGCGCCAGCTTCGCAGATTGCGTTGCGAGCTCGATCCCGTCCATCACCGGCATCCTGATATCGGAAAGCAGCAGGTCGTATCTGTTTGACTGAAGCTGCTCCAGAGCGTCGGCACCGTCGCCGGCATGCGCAATTTCATGCCCGTCCATCTCGAGTGCCCTGGCGACAAACCGCCTCAAGCTGTCTTCATCTTCCGCAATCAGGATTTTCGCCATTGTGAGCTTCCCTTCTCTCTTGACGGAAAACTATGTCCCAAAGATTGCTGCAACATGAACATTTCACCCCGGCATCTCGGGGATCGCCTGGTGACAATTTGCACGCCTTGGATCAAGCGTCGCCCTTGACCACACCGACAAATGGCAATTCGCGAAATGCGTAAGCCACATCCATGCCGTAGCCAACCACGAAGTAATCCGGACATTCGAAACCGACATATTCCGCATCAAGGCTGCCTTCACGGCGGGAGCGCTTGTCCAGCAGCACCGCGATGTCGACATGACTTGCCCCGCGCTCATACATCAGATCCCGGGCAAATCGCAGGGTACGGCCTGATTCGAGAATATCATCAATCAGCAGCACATCACGGCCGCGCACATCGCTGTCGATATCCTTGATGATCTTGACGCCCTGGCTCGTGGTCCCTTTGCCATAGCTCGAAAGCGTTATGAACTCGACCTCCGGCTCAAGCCCTGCAGCATGGAGCGCACGAATGAGATCAGCCGCAAAGATGAACGACCCCTTCAGGATCGATATCACCAGAAGGTCCTTCTTGGGGCTCGCAGCAATTTGAGCCGCCATGGTCTGGTTGCGCTCTGCGATCTCCTCCGGAGAGAACAAGGGCTCAATGATTTTTCCGCGCACAACCGGCATCCGGATCTCCTGGTGGTTCGGTCAGAAATGCCGCCCACTCCTAGCCGATCAGGCTAGCTGTGCAAACTGATTTCGGCCCGATTCCTCCGGCTTAGCCGCCTTCAGGCCGAATCATGAGGATCGAGCCTGCCCGTTCGATCCGCGCAGGGCGTGGTTTTGCATGAATGATCGAACCCGAATCGGATTCACCGGCTTCACCCGGAACCGACGAGGTCACCACCGGGTCAGGCACAATGGAATCAACTGGCTCGGAAACCGCAAAGGATGCAGGTGGTGGCGTCACGTTGGATGCTTGCAGATCCTTCGATGGGGCCAACACAAGCGCATGACCACCGGCCATCCAGAAAACGGCCAGAGCAACGGCCCCAACCATCATGGCAAAAGCCGTTCTTGCGGATGGCTGGCCCGCAGACACCCCAGGACTGCCACCGGCAAACACGCCAAGCCGTTCACCAGGCTCCGCCCGCGGAGCACGCGCAGACCCGGACGTCGCAAAATCGCGGGGAAACGGACCGGCAAATGTGTCGGCATCGGGAAACTCCTTCAGCCGGGATTTGAAAACCGGACGCGGCTTGGATCCCATTCGGCTGCCTGAATGCGGTTTCCGTCCGCCAGCAACTGTTTCGAAGCTCGCGTCTTCGATGTCGCGCGCTCGTGGCTTGCGCGGGCGCAACCGCCGCTCCGGCATCAGAAGATCTGAGCCTTTGGGATCAATCGCGTGTGTTGCGCGGCCTGAAACGCTCATTTGCGCCCCTTTTTAACACCCCTGCCATGCAGAGGGCATTGAAACATGTGTTACCGATGCGTAAACCGAAATGGTTAACGCTTCGCGAACGGACCGTTTCCAAATGCGGTTTTCACGACTGATTTAACCCGGCATTAACGATGACGGGTGAGTTTGCGGATTGGCCTGAAAGACAGGGAACAACCTTTGATCCATTTCGAAAATGTCGGGTTGCGCTATGGCATGGGACCCGAGGTCCTGCGCGATCTCAGCTTTGACATCCCGAAGAAGTCGTTTCAGTTCCTGACCGGGCCGTCAGGTGCGGGCAAGACCACCTTGATGCGCCTTTTGTTCATGTCACTCAAACCCACACGCGGGCTGATTCGCATGTTCGACCGGGATATCTCCGTTATCCCGGGCGACGAGTTGCCGCTGTTGCGGCGCCGGATCGGGATCGTGTTTCAGGATTTCCGGCTGCTTGATCACATGACCACCTATGAGAATGTCGCCCTGCCCCTGCGTGTGCGCGGCAAGGAAGAGGCAAGTTACCGCTCCGATGTCGTTGAACTGCTCAAATGGGTCGGCCTCGGCGAGCGCATAAATGTGCTGCCGCCGGTGCTCTCTGGTGGCGAGAAGCAGCGTGTCGCCATCGCCCGCGCGCTGATCGACCAGCCTGAGGTTCTCCTGGCGGACGAACCAACCGGCAATGTCGATCCACCGATGGCGCAGCGCCTGCTCAACCTTTTCATCGAGCTGAACCGGCTTGGTACGGCAGTGGTAATTGCCACCCATGACCTCAGCCTGATGGACCGGGTCGACGCGCGCCGGATGATCCTTTCCGAGGGGCATCTGGATATCTATGACTGAGTCATCTCCCAGCAACACCGCACAGAAAACCAGGGCCCGAGCCAACATGCTCCGCCCGATGACCCCGATCGTGCCGCCACTCAACGTGTCCGGTCGCGCGCTGATGGTGGTAATCGCGATCATGTCGTTCCTCTGCGCCATCACCCTTGGCGCGGTGACCATGGTGCAGGAGAAGGCCGAAGCCTGGCAGGGCGACGTCTCGCGGGAAATCACCATCCAGATCAAGCCAACCGGCAACATCGACATCGAGGCAACGCTGGTTGAAGTGCGCAATCTCGCCCTGTCCTTTCAGGGCACCCTGACAGCACAAATCGTTGACCGCAGCTCAACGGCCCGGCTCCTCGAACCCTGGCTCGGCGAGGGCTTCGACATGGACGAGTTGCCCGTCCCACGGCTGGTGATCGTGACCATAGACGAGACCGCACCGCCGGATTTCACCAGCATGCGCGAGGCACTGGCTGAATCGGTCCCGCAGGCAAGCCTCGATGACCACCGCGCCTGGGCCGACCGACTGATTTCGATGGCGCGAATCACTGTGTTTGTCGGTGTTGGTATACTTGCCCTGATGTTCGCCACCACCATGCTGACTGTGATCTTTGCCACAAGGGGCGCCATGGCCGGCAACCGTCATATCGTCGAGGTGTTGCACTTCGTTGGGGCCGAAACCAGCTTTATTGCCGCCGAATTCCAGAAGCGTTTCCTGATGATCGGACTCAAGGGCGCAGCTGTGGGTGGTGGCGTGGCCACCCTTGCTTTCCTGCTGCTCAGCGCCTGGCAATCCAACAGCCTTGCCACCGCTGTCAACGATCAGGTCACCGCATTGTTCGGCCGCTTTGCCTTGAGCAGCGCCGGCTATTTCGGCATAATCGGGATCGTGGTTCTCATAGCCGGCATGACCGCATTCACCACCCGGCTGACAGTGGTACGCACGATTCGCGAGATCGATCGCCAGCGCGCAGATCCCTCTCTGGCAGAAATAGGCTGAATAGCCTGGAAACCGCCGCAAATCTGGCTGGTCCTTGCCCAATTCTGGGAGTATGCCTTATTTATGACTGTACACTCCGCCCAGTCTGATCCGGGATCAACACAGGCCGCACGAACGGGTGGTTTCCACCGTTTGCGGCGGCTGGGACATCATGCTCTGCGCATTCTTACAATTGGCGCCATCCTCGGCGTGACCTTCGTCGTCATCGGTTTTTTCCGGTTCACCGATGAGATCGCCGAACTCAAGGCTCCAGGCACCAGCGTCGATGTCGATGCGATCGTTGTTCTGACCGGTGGCTATCAGCGCATCGAACAGGCCCTGGCATTGCTCGAGGACGGCATCGGCGACCGGCTTCTGATCTCGGGCGTCAACCCGTCCACCTCCAGCGCGGCTCTGCGGCGTGCAACCGGAACTCAATCGGCGACATTCGATTGCTGTGTGGACATCGGCTACCAGGCACTCGACACCATCGGAAACGCCAATGAAACGGCGGACTGGATCCGTCAGAACAACTATGTGCGCGTTCTCGTTGTCACCAACAATTACCATATGCCGCGCAGTCTGATGGAGTTGTCTCAGGCGAGCCCCGATGTCAGTTTTGTGGCCTATCCCGTGACCCATGCAGACCTTAAGACCGAAGCCTGGTTGACCGATCCTGTGGCGCTGCGAACCTTGTTTACCGAATACGCCAAATACTCCCTCGCCCGCCTGCGCAACTGGAGCGGAGCAACAACCGCGACCGGACTGCGCGCCGACGCAGGCGAAAAGCAACCCACGGCAGCTACGCTGAATTGATTCTCCCGCGTTTTTTACGGTTTTCGACCGGCCGGTGATGGTGTAACCGGAGGCTTGTGGTTAATCGCTAACGGCGGCAAGGCCACTTATCCAACCGGGCCACGCCATGATCGCTTTTCGCTCCATCCTGTTCAACGCTGCGTTCTACATCAATCTGATCGGGCGCATGATCATCTTCACGCCCTATTATTTCCTGGCCGAGCGCAAGGCAGCCTGGAGCATTCCCAAGAACTGGGTGCGGTCCAATCACTGGCTGCAGAAGGTCATTGTCGGCACGACATTCGAGATCGAAGGCCTCGAGAACATTCCCGAAGGCGGCTACATCTTCGCGCCCAAGCACCAGTCATTCTGGGATGCCTACGGGCTTCTGCCGTGGCTCGATGATCCGGTCTACATCCTCAAACGCGAACTCGGCTGGATCCCGCTTTTCGGCCAGTACATTTTCAAGATGAAGATGATCCCGGTGGACCGGGGCGCAAAGGGCAAGGTCATGGCCAAGGTGCTCGATCGCACCAGGCAAGCGATGCAGAGTGGCCGGCAGTTGATCATCTATCCCGAAGGAACGCGCAGGCCGCCTGGAGCACCGCCGTCCTACAAGTATGGCATTGCCCGGCTCTACCGCGATCTTGACGTCCCGGTGGTCCCCGTTGTCATGCATCCCGGCCTGTTCTGGCCACGGCGCAAATTTTTGCGCTTTCCCGGCCATTTCAAGGTTCGGGTGCTCAAGCCCATCCCGCCCGGAATGGATTCCGATGCCTTCATGCAAAAGCTGATCGATGTCATGGAAACAGAGAGCGATGCGCTCCTGATTGAGACGGTCGGCGCAAATCCACACCTGCCGCTGCGCGAGGATGCGCGCCGCAGGCTCGAGGAGCTGGGGGCCCTGCCCTCAGGCGCGAAGGCGGGATGACAATGGATTGCCGGCATCAGTTTCAAGGTGGCGGACAATGGTCTCAAGATGATGGTCGCGAATCCCGAGTGTCCTAAGGTGCTCGACGGTGTTGAGAACATAATCCTCATTCGGACCCGACTGACCCCGGGCGCCACGCACCGCCAGATGGGCGTCATCGGCAGAAAGCCCTCCTGCATATTGTTGATGCCCGCGATCGACAACATAGGTCAAAGCCGCGACATGATCGCCTGAATCAAGGCGAACCCGGCGCGTCGTCTCGAGATAGACATGGGTAACAAGTTCACGAGCCCTCAGATAATCAACAACCGCATCGCGCGCATCCGCCCGGACCCGAAATGCCACGCCCTGGCAGGAGCCTCCGCGATCAAGCCCGAGCACCAGCCCCGGACGCTCAGGCGTGCCCCGGTGAACGAATGAACGCACGCACAGCGCACGGTGATAGCCGAACAACCGAGCCGGCCTCGTTTCCTCGTGGTCAAACCCCGGCCGCCACATCAGCGATCCGTAGCCAAACACCCAAAAATCGTCCATATCCACGCCCATGTTGCACTGCTGGTTTCTCCGATACGAAACCATCTGCAATGCCAATTACAATCGTCTTGTCGCGGCGCGCCGCCGCCTCGGAACATTCATCGGCTTATAATGCCGGCAGATCCTGTCCTTATGGCAGGACCACCAGGGAGAACGCAATGCCGTCCAATGCCCCATCTTCGCGCTCCACCGCCGGGCGCTTTGTCTGGCTGGCCGCAGGAATTGTTCTCTTCGGAGTTTTCTGGACCATAGGCTGGCATCTGATTGCCGGCCGGATCGAGGCGCATCTGCCTGCACAGCTGCAGCAAATGGCAGGACAGCAGGCCCAGGCAGAGTGTTCCAATGCAGAAGTCAAAGGCTATCCGTTCCGCTTCGGACTGTTCTGTGACGGGTTAGGCTACCGCAATTCCCAGCTCGGACTGAGTGCCGGCAGCGGAGCCCTGCGCTCAGCGGCTCAATTCTACCGTCCCAATCACATTGTCTCCGAAGTTGACGGCCCCGTTGTATTCTCGGGCCTCGCTGGCGATGGTCGTATCGACTGGCAGACCCTGCAGACAAGCGTCTTCGCGACTTCGGGAGGACTTGACCGCGGATCCCTTGATACCCGCAACATCAGCATCGACATCGACAGTGCGGAGTTATCGGGCAAACTGGGCCTGCGCGCCCAGCGGTTGACGGCACATGTGCGCAAGAATGGACCGGACTTCGATATAGCGACCTATGCCGAGCAGGTCCAAAGCGACCTGCTAAGCCAGATAGGCGCGGAGAAGCTCACCCTCGAGGCGACCCTGCCAAATCAGGCAGCCCTGCTCGATGCGCCGTTCCGTGCGCCGCAGGGCGCTTACCAGATGCAGTTGCACCGGATGATGATCGAACTTGAAGAGGGTGCCTCGCTGGAAATCGCCGGCACCGCTCAGATTGGCGAAGACGGCCTTATATCAGGCGACCTCAATCTCACGATACGCAACCAGCACCGTTTCGCTGAACTTGCAGCGCGCATCGACCCGGACTCGGGCAATCTGATCGGCAATGTCGCTCCGATGCTTGGAGCCCTCGACACCGTGCCCGGAGACGATGCCATCACCGTACCGCTGACCATCCGCAACGGTGCAGTCTCGATGGGCTTCATCCCGCTCGGTCGTTTGCCTCCGATGTAAGGCGGACAAGGCGGCACAGTTTCCCGTCTTCCGGGTTAAAAAACCGGAACGCCTGAGCTTGAAAGCCACCTCCAGGGTCCTGACAGGACTACTCGGCGGCCTCGCCCGTGTTGCTTTTGGGTCCGTTGCGGCCGAAATTGGGCGCAGCGGTATCCTGACCTGCCTCGACAATCGAGCGCCGGATGCCACGCGTTCGGGTAAACATCTCGAACAGCTTGTCACCATCACCCCAGCGAATTGCCCGTTGCAGCGATGACAGATCCTCCGAGAAACGCGCCAGCATTTCCAGAAGCGCATCCTTGTTGTGCAGGCACACATCCCGCCACATCACCGGATCGGACGCCGCCAGACGGGTGAAATCGCGAAAACCCGAAGCCGAATACTTGATCACTTCGGATTTGGTCACTGTTTCCAGATCGTCGGCCGTTCCCACAATGTTGTAGGCGATGATATGCGGCAAATGCGACACGATCGCCAGCACCCGGTCATGGTGGTCGGGATCCATCTCCTCAACCGTCGATCCACAGGCTTCCCAGAAAGAGCGAAGCCGGGCGATCGCATCCACGTCCGCATCCGGCAGCGGCGTCAGGATGCACCAGCGGTTCTCAAACAGCTCGGCAAATCCGGCCTCAGGGCCGCTTTGTTCGGTACCGGCAATCGGGTGCCCGGCGATGAAATGCGCATGCGCCGGGATGTGCGGCGCCATTTGGCTGACCACAGAAGCCTTGGTGGAGCCAACATCGGTCACGATCGCACCCGGCTTGAGATGCGAGCCGATTTCCCTCGCAACGGCCTCGGACGCACCAACAGGAACAGACACGATCACCAGATCAGCATCACGAACCGCTTCGGCATTCGATGTATGGTAGCTGTCTCCCAGACCAAGCTCACGGGCAGTGTCGAGCGTCGCCGCACTCCGCGTTGCGATTGCGACATGACTGGCCAGCCCCTTGGCCGCTATGACGCGCGCCAGGGACGAGCCGATTAGGCCGATGCCGATCAGGGCAATGGTATCAAACATGGGCTTGGTCATGGCTACCGGGCCATAAATGTCGTGAGCGCGTCGATAACACCAAGATTGGCCTCTTCGCTGCCGATCGTCATTCTCAGCGCGTCTGGAAGACCGTAGCCTGCGACCCGCCGCAGAACAAATCCGCGCGATCCCAGATACTCGTCTGCTTCCGCTGCTGTCTTGCCCGGCGTCTGGGGAAAATGCACCAGAACGAAATTGCCCACCGACGGGGTCACCTTAAGGCCAAGCCCTTCGAGCGCGTCACAGACCTTCCCCAGCCACAAATCATTGTGCGCAACAGCGCGATCGATATGTGCGCGATCACCGATCGCAGCAGCGCCTGCAATAATGGCAAGCGCATTCACATTGAAAGGCCCGCGCACCCGGTTGCACGCGTCGATGATAGCCTCATGCGCATACATCCAACCGATCCTGAGGCCCGCAAGCCCGTGGATCTTTGAAAAAGTTCGCGTCATCACGACATTCGGGTGGCTCGAGACCAGCTCGATACCCGCCTCGTAATCGTTGCGGCGGACATATTCCGCATAGGCCGCATCCAGCACCAGAACCACATCGGACGGCAAGCCGGCATGCAGCCGCCGGACTTCGCTGACCGGGATATAGGTGCCGGTCGGGTTGTTGGGATTGGCCAGGAAGACGATCTTCGTCTTTTCCGTCACGGCAGCAAGGATCTGGTCCACATCTGCGACCAGTCCGTCCGTGTCAGGCACCGAGACCGGCGTTGCTCCGGCGGCCAGGATCTGGATCTTGTAGACCAGGAATCCATGTTCGGTGAACACCCCCTCATCACCCGGACCCAGATAGGTTTGGCACAACAGCGAGAGCAACTCATCCGATCCATTGCCACACAGGATGTTGCCGGAATTGAGGCCATGTGCCCGTGCAATCGCGTCGCGCAGAACATGTGCCGACCCATCAGGATAAATCGCCAGATCGGCGCTATTCTCGGCGATCGCTTCGGCCACCTTGGGGCTCGGTCCAAGCGGCGTTTCATTGGATGAAAGTTTGTAGACCTTCGCGGCGCCATCCACTTTTTCGCGCCCCGGAACATAGGCGGCGATCTCCAGAACGCTGGGTTTTGGACGTGGCATATCGGTGCTGCTCATCGAAACGATTCCTTGCTTGCGGACTGTCCATTGTCAGGACATGAAGCGGAGATAACCTCTTGCGGCGGTCTTGTCGAGAGAGTGCCGCAGTGCACTCACTGGCAGATCTGCGGTCGGCTCAAACCGTCTTTCGATGCGAGGCACGGGAGGTCTGTGGCGACAGCACCGGAACGAACACCCGGCGCGAGGCACGCTGCGCAACCGGCAGGCCTTGATACAGCCGTTTTTGCGCCTCAACCACGATCACACCGGAAAACACCGGCCACATGCGCCTTCCCAGTCGTTCAAAGATGCTGCGCAGGCGCATAACAACCACCCGCTGAGACGGCGGAAAAAACAGCGCTTCGGCAAAGGCGCCCGGCGTGAAATTGCTCTCGCGCAACAGCCGGACCAACTGTCCGCGCGAATAGGGCCGGCCCGCACCAAAGGGCGTATGCTCGAACCGCGCCCAGACACCACGCCGGTTGGGCGCAACAATCACCAGCCGCCCGCCCGGCGCAAGCACCCGCCACAGCTCCTTGAGAGTCTCGCGCGGATTCTCCGCAAACTCGAGCGAGTGCACCATAAGGACACGGTCAAGCGACGCATCGGCCAGCGGCAATTCCTCGTCAAAAACCAGGGCGGTTGCCGACGGGCCTCCAGCAGGCCAGTTCACCGCACCCTGGCCTGCAGGCATGAAAGCAAATGTCCGTTCTGCATCAGGCCGGAACCGGTCGAGATAGGGCGCGGCATAGCCAAGCCCCATCAAGCGTTCACCGGGAAGGTTTGCCCATATCGAGGACAACGCCATCGCAACCGACTGTTCTGCCAGCAGGCCCAGCCGTGTGTGATAGAATTGTCTGAGATCGACGATATCGGCATGCATGAAACATGTCTCCAAACAGGGCAGATCATTTTGCCAAAGACACTACACCCAAATCCTGCCGAAATTGCCAGCAAAAACAATTCCATCTGATCGCGATAAGCGCGTCTGCGAAAACAGCCAGGCACCGATCTCCAGCCTCCAAGGTGACGTCGTCCGATACCCGCGTTATGCTCTTTGCATTGATTCCGCAGCCGGGAGGCGAACACGCGTGACAAGTTTGATTATTGAACAGTTTATGTGCCGGCAGGACAATTTTGGCGTCATCCTGCACGATTCCCTCACCGGCGAAACGGCAACGATTGATGCGCCGGATGGGAGCGTTATCGCATCGCATTTGAGGCCCGGATCCTGGAAGCTGACGCATCTGCTGATCACCCATCATCATCCAGATCACGTCGAAGGAATTCCTGCGCTTTCGGAAACCTATTCGCCAAGAGTGATCGGACCTGCCGCGGAGGCTGCGAAAATCAGGGGCCTGACCGACACTCTCCGTGACGGCGATACATTCGAGTTTGCAGGCCGCAAAGTGGAAGTGATTTCAACACCGGGCCATACCGCAGGCCACATCTGCTTCCACATTCCCGACGAGCAATTGCTGTTTGCAGGCGACACCCTTTTCGCACTTGGCTGTGGTCGGTTGTTCGAGGGGTCACCGGGAGACATGTTTGCCTCTCTCACCCGTCTTGCCGCACTTCCCGACGAGACGCGGGTCTATTGCGGCCACGAATACACAAGGTCCAATGCGGCTTTCGCAGTCACGGTCGACCCAGACAATTCGGAGTTGGCCAAGCGGAGAGCAGAAATCGAAGGTCTGGTCGAAAAAGGCCTCGCGACCCTGCCAACCACAATCGGGTTCGAAAAGCGGACCAATCCATTCATGCGCGCCGGCGACCCCGCCATCCGAAGAACACTCGGCATGGAGAATGCCAGTGAGCTCGAGGTTTTCACTGAACTGCGCGCACGCAAGGATCGATTCTGACCATGACAAATGAACTATCCGCCCAGGAGATCATCGCCCTGCTCAAGATGCAGACACACCCGGAGGGTGGCTGGTATTGCGAGACTTTTCGCGACCCCGAAGGTGGCGCACGCGGGCATTCAACCGCGATCTACTATCTGCTTGAAGGCGGTGATTGTTCGCATTGGCATCGCGTCACGGATGCCGCCGAGATCTGGCATTGGTATGGAGGCGGGCCTTTGGCCCTGACCCTGTCTGACGATGGGTGCAATGCCCAGTCCCACAGACTTGGGATGAACCTGGCCGCAGGCGAACGCCCGCAACTGGTTGTTCCGGCGAATTGCTGGCAGACAGCGGCTTCACTGGGCACCTGGACGCTGGTCGGCTGCACCGTCGCACCAGGCTTTGAATTCTCAAGCTTCGAAATGGCGCCACCCGACTGGCGGCCCTCGCCCTATGACGGTGCGCCACTCAAGCCAGAAGGCCAAGGGTGATCAACACCTCCAAGTCGGCAGAACAATCAAACCATTCACACACTTTTCTTCCCACGCAGCATGTCATAGGCGGCAATCAGCGCACCCCCGGTAATCAGCAAACACGCAACGGCTATGGCGATGCTTGCTTCGCCGTAGCCGAACAGAATGAGAATCAGCGTAGACAACAGCGGAGCGGTGTAACTCGAAACGCCGAGAACCTGGATATCGCCGTGTTTCACGCCATAGTCCCAAGCATAAAATGACAGCCCGACGGGCCCCAGACCCAGTCCCAGAACCGCAAGCCACTGATTGGCGCTTCCGGGCCAGACTGTGGTTTCGAGCGCCAGATGGCAAAGCAGCGACAAGACCGCCGTCAGCAGGCAGAACCCAGTGATCACATCGGTTGGTGTCTCACCGAACTGTCGCGACAACAGCGAATAGCCCGACCAGGTGAGCGCACAGAGGATCGCCGCGCCGTAGCCAATGAAACTGCCGCCGCCAAGCCCACCCTCTGCACCGCGCAACAGGATCAATGCCGTACCGGCCAGCCCCATCAGCGCACCGACAATATGCTTCCATGTCAGGCGTTCACCTGGCAGCAGGGCCGAACCAACCACAATCAGCAGCGGCCAGAGATAGGCAATCAGGCCGGCCTCGACAGCAGGGGCGTTTCTCAGCGCCGTAAAATACAGGAAATGATAGCCAAACAGCCCGAACAGGCCGAGCGCCCAGACCTTGACCGGCTGCCGCAGTGCCCGAAACCGGGTGGGTTGCCGCAACATCACCGAAAGCCCGATAAGCGATGCAATCAGGAAACAGATCGCCGAAAGCTGAAATGGTGGCACCGCCCCCGACGCCGCAGTGAACAGAGCCAGCGCCGACCACATCAGAACCGCCGAAAAACCAATCAATGTGGGGAGATTGCGCAAGATGGCCCCGGAAACACTTTAGAACTAACAGCAGCCCTTAGCTCAAATCCATGCGGCAGGGAAAGCCGCAATCATGGCAATCGTTGCGTCGCTACCCGCCAAACCGTGTCGCAGCAACGATCACCTGCCCCACCTTCGTGGGAACCTTGGCATAGACAGGCGCATAGAAGCCGCCCTCCTCGTGCTTGGCATACCAGACCTCCATACTGGTCAGATTGCGCAGATAGGCAATGGACGAGGAGTTTTTGCGGTAACCGGCTTTTGGTTCGAAACGAATTCCGCAGACAATCGCATCACCCTCGAAACCCTTGGCGCGAAAAGGCCGTTGTCCCTTGGGCGAGAGATGCAGCGTCACCCGCGACTGACCGTCGAATATCGGTACGCTGCGTGGACAGACCTGGGAGCCGGCCGGGAACATCAGACCAGAGAGCGGATCAAGCACCGAACTGAGATCCTTGTCCGATATCGGAACCCAGTTCGAGCCACGCGCCTTGCGCGCCGGATCATGCGTTGTCGATTTGACATCGCCGTCGCGGAACTCGATGTCGGTGCGTTGGGCCTTGCGACCGCTCGAATAGGCGACGCTAAATTGTGACGCCAGGAAACGGTCTGCTGTCAGCTTCCCGGAAACACTGGCAGTGCCGCGGGTTTTTGAAACGATGTCCGAGAGGGTGGATGTGCGCAATGTGCCGGAAACACGATAACTGGTGCCTTCGACCTCGGTTACGAAATTGAGATAGGCGACCGGCAAGCCCACCAGCGAGACCGAGTAATCCGCATGAACCTGCACCGGTTCGGCCGCCGCCACAGGTGGTTTCGCGAAAACCAGAACAGCCAGAACCAGAGCCGACACCAGCATGCAGCGACAACCTGCATAATCCATCCGTCCCATATGACCTCCTGAGCGGCTCATTTTTGCACCAACCGCAAAGCCATTCTCCGCAATGAGCATGGCTCAGAATGCGGCATTTCAATGCTGATCGCCAGATAAAGCTTCCCATAGCCATCTTCAGGCAGCTATAAGCGCCTTTGTGATCTCTCCCGGCTTGACGCGGCTTGCGTGGCTGACTATAGACACGCGACTTTCCGATAAAGGCCTGCGGTCCTTGGGTGAGCCCGAAATGTGGCTCGGCCCGTCCGCTGGCGAAGAGATAATAGGTGCAATATGTCCCGCAGCTGTGAATTGACCGGCAAGGCTGTCCAGTCCGGAAACAACGTCAGCCACGCCAATAACAGGACCCGTCGCCGGTTCCTGCCCAACCTTTGCAACGTGACGCTGATTTCCGACGCAATGGGCCAGCGCTACCGTCTGCGAATCTCGGCCAACGCGCTTCGCACCGTCGAGCACCGCGGTGGTCTCGATGCATTCCTGGCCAAGGCCAAGGATGGCGAACTTTCGATGCGCGCGCGCCTGCTCAAGCGGCAGATCGCCAAGAAGCTCGAAGAAAACAAAGCCGCCTGATACAGGCGCCCTGTTCCTAGAACATCGCGGTGGCGGGCGAACAGCCCGCCTTCTTGTTTCAGCTGGTGGCATCAACCCAGGATAAAAAAATGCGAATGATCTTTCCCGTATTGCCATTCATGGCCGTTATGGCAGCCGTTGTCGTTGCCTCGAACTACCTTGTGCAGTTCCCGGTCAATTACACCATCGGTGCGCTCAATCTGGCCGACCTTCTGACATGGGGCGCCTTCACCTATCCAGTGGCGTTTCTGGTCACCGATCTTGCCAACCGTCGCTTCGGCCCAAAGGCTGCCCGGCTTGTCGTCTTCATCGGCTTTGTTATCGCCGTTGCGCTGTCAATCTGGCTGGCCTCGCCACGGATCGCGATTGCGTCCGGCTCCGCCTTTCTGATGGCCCAATTGCTCGACGTATCGATCTTCGACCGGCTGCGTGACCGGGTCTGGTGGCTGCCACCATTGGTCTCAACCGTGATCGGCTCAGTTCTCGACACATTTGTCTTTTTCGGTCTGGCCTTCTCGCAAGCGGCCGGCGTCATCGGCCCCGGCGACGCATTTGCCTCCGAAGCCGCCCCGCTGCTTGGCCTTTTTGCCACTGAAGCGCCGCGCTGGGTGTCCTGGGCTCTCGGCGACCTGATGGTCAAATTGCTCGTGGGGCTCGCCATGCTGGTGCCCTATGGCGCTCTGATGCCGGTCCTGGGCGCCCGAGCCCGAGCCTGAGGCCGGCAAGCCTGCACGACCTCACCGGACACGAACCTGAAACACCCTCACCATCCTTAATGGCGGGGGTGTTTTTACTGGTCACCAAGATAGCGGAATTCCAGGATCAGATTGCGCTGCAGGATCGAATGGTTGTCATCTGAAACCAGCGTGATGAAGATTTGCCCATCTTCATCTGTGGTCACGTCGAGACCTTCCATATTGTCGATCTGATAGCCGTAGTCGGCCTCAAGAATGGTTTCCCCGTCCACCAGATTTCCCGGCCCCAGCCGGCTGCCGTCAATGCGCCGGATACGCATCCCAACGCCCTGAGCGATCGAGTATCGGCGTTCCAGCAGCAACAGGTCACCATTGGGCAGAAAGTCACCATCAGTAATGTCGAATGGCGGATCCCGTTTGACGAAAAACACACCCTTGGACGGCCCGGTCAGAATGGCGGCGTAGACGTCGCCGCTCTCATTGAGGCTCCTTTCGGAAACAGCCACCACCGCGCCGGACAGCTGAGACGCTGCGGGCGCAACGGCGATCATTTCCAGACCCCGGTTGCTCCGGAATTCAGCGGTTGGAATGAGAACCGGCAAGGATCCCAGCGGGGTTGAAGCACCGGGACCATCTGCAGGATAGACATCGACCCTGTGACGGCGTTCGAAGCTGACGAGAACCTCATCCCGGCGCAGCGCCATGCCTTCCGCATCAAACATCCATTTTTCGTCCGACCCGTTGCCCAGGGAATCGAGAATCGGCGAGACGGTGAAATCCTCAACGCCAAACATCCGGCCGTTTGCATCGCGTTCAAGCCGTCCCGCATACCAGAAACCCGTATCCATGACGCCGAGAAACCGGCTTCTGTCCTCTGCAAGCCGGATTGCCGACATGGCACCGAGGAAAGAACTAGATGAACTCAATTCCAGTCCGCCATGGAACTCGAAATCGCCAAACCTTTTCTGTGAAGACCCAACCTTGAAATTCTCGATCAGCCGCGAACTGATGGAGATCGAACCATCATCGGCATTGAGCGGTGATGCCGCCACGGCACCAAGGAGGGCAAGGGCGGAGGCAGCCATCAGCCGCCAGAGGGTGACGCCTGTCTGCGTCCGCGTCCCGGTAGCGGCGCTCACGCGCGTCTGCGCCCGCGCCGGGATTGCGGTGCACCAGCCTCATCGGCGAAAAGTGCGGCCAGCTGCTCGGTCATCGCGCCCGCCAGCTCCTCTGCGTCCACAATGGTCACCGCGCGGCGGTAGTAGCGGGTCACATCATGGCCGATGCCGATGGCCAGCAACTCGACCGAGGACTTGGTCTCGATCTCCTCGATCACGGCACGCAAATGTCGCTCCAGGTAGTTCCCCGGGTTGACCGAAAGCGTTGAATCATCGACCGGCGCACCATCCGAAATCATCATCAGAATCTTGCGTTGTTCAGGCCGCCGCTGCAGCCGCGAATGGGCCCAGATCAGCGCCTCGCCGTCGATGTTTTCCTTGAGCAGGCCTTCGCGCATCATCAGCCCGAGATTGCGGCGCGCGCGCCGCCACGGAGCATCGGCGGACTTGTAGACGATGTGGCGCAGATCGTTGAGCCGGCCAGGAGCTGGAGGCTTGCCACCGGTGAGCCACTTCTCGCGGGCCTGACCACCCTTCCAGGCCTTGGTAGTAAAGCCCAACAGTTCGACCTTGACACCGCAACGCTCCAGCGTGCGCGCCAGAATGTCGGCGCAGGTGGCAGCCACCGTGATCGGGCGCCCGCGCATCGAGCCGGAATTGTCGATCAGCAGCGTCACCACCGTATCGCGGAAATTTGTGTCCCGCTCCATCTTGAACGACAGCGGCTGCATCGGATCAATGATCATCCGCGGAAGCCGTGCGGAATCGATGTAGCCCTCTTCCAGATCGAAATCCCATGCCCGGTTCTGCTGCGCCATGAGGCGACGCTGAAGGCGGTTGGCAAGACGTCCGACCACACCTTGCAGATGCGCAAGCTGCTTGTCGAGAAACACCCGCAGCCGCTCGAGTTCGGCTTCGTCGCACAACTCTTCGGCGGAGATCTCCTCGTCGAATTCGGTGGTGAACACCTTGTAGTCGATCTTCTCGTTGAGATCGGCAAACGGCTCGTTGGACTTGCGTGTCTCGCCCGGCGTCTCGGCATCTTCGTCGCTGTCGTCGATGGTGTCGTCGTCGCCAACCTCGGCGCCGTCCATCTCGCCAGAGTCCATCTGCTCCTCAGAGGTTTCGCTCTCGTCCGCAGGTGCGGCATCGGAACCCGCCTCCTCCTGAGAGGACTGCTCATTTTGCTCTTCGCTGCGCGGCTGGTCCTCGTCGGACACCTCGTCCTGTTCGTCCTGCTCGCTGTCGTCCTCGCCGTAATCCTCGGCCATCTCCATGGCTGACAGCATTTCGCGCACGACCTTCGCAAAGGTCTGCTGGTCATCGACCGATCTTTCCAGAGTGCCGAGGATGTCTCCAGCCTTGTCCTCGACAAAGTCCCGCCAAAGATCGACAACCTGGCCGGCCGATTCCGGCGGCTGACGTCCGGTCAGCTTCTCGCGCACCATCAGCGCCATGGCCTCTTCAAGCGGCGCATCCTCGCGGCTGGTGATGCCCTGGTAATTTGCACGCTGATATTTGTCATCAAGCATCGAGGTGATGTTGTCACCGACACCAGTCATCCGCCGCGCGCCGATGGCCTCGACCCGGGCCTGCTCCACCGCATCATAGACCGCGCGGGCATCAGCCCCCTCAGGTGCCATCCGCATGTGAGTCGCGTCATCATGGCACGCCTTGCGCAATGCCATCGAATCGCCAAGTCCGCGGGTAACCGAAAAATCGTGCCGGGTTGGACGCTTGGGTAGATCGGGCAGCCGCGCGCGCTCACCCGAAAGCCCGGGACGGTCATTTCCAAAGGCCACTTCGAGCTCATGATCGCCGGCAATGGCACGCACGCAGCCGGTCAGGGCCCGCCGGAACGGTTCGGCATCCACCACGCCCGAAGGCTTTGATTTTGAATTATCGCCGGGTCCGGCCATGGCGTGTCCCGTCAGGCGGTTGCGCTGAGAACGATGTTGGCGGCGCTTTCCTTCAACTCGACGCCAAAGGCGCGCTGGTAATGTTCAGCCACCAGAGCACGCTCCAGCTCATCACACTTGTTCAGGAAGGTCAGCCGGAAGGACAGCGCCACATCACCAAAGATCTCGGCGTTCTCCGCCCAGGTGATGACCGTACGCGGGCTCATCACTGTCGACAGGTCACCATTGATGAAGGACGAGCGGGTCATGTCTGCAACCCGCACCATGCGCGAGATCGTGTCGCGGCCATCGCCCTTGGCGAATTCCTTGACCTTGGAAGCGACAATATCGACCTCCTGATCATGCGGCAGGTAGTTCAGCGTGGTTACGATCGACCAGCGGTCCATCTGGGCCTGGTTGATCTGCTGGGTGCCATGATAAAGCCCGGTGGTGTCTCCGAGGCCGACCGTGTTGGCCGTCGCAAACAGGCGGAACGCCGGATGCGGCCGGATCACCCTGCTCTGGTCGAGAAGCGTCAGCCGGCCCGAAGATTCCAGCACCCGCTGAATAACAAACATCACGTCGGGACGGCCGGCATCATATTCGTCAAACACCAGCGCCACATTGTGCTGGTAGGCCCATGGCAGAATGCCGTCCTTGAACTCGGTGATCTGAAGCCCGTCGCGCACGACGATCGCGTCCTTGCCGACAAGATCGATACGGCTGACATGGCTGTCCAGATTGACGCGCACACAAGGCCAGTTGAGCCGGGCCGCAACCTGTTCGATATGCGTCGATTTGCCGGTGCCGTGATACCCCGAAACCATCACCCGCCGGTTGTGGGCAAAGCCCGCCAGGATCGCCAGCGTGGTTTCACGGTCAAAAAGATAATCGGGATCAAGATCCGGCACATAGGAGTCCCGTTCCTTGTAGGCCGGGACAACGAGGTCTGAATCGATGCCAAAAACCTCACGGACACTCGCTGTGGTATCGGGCAGATTGGTAATATCGAGGTCGATCTTGCTCATCATCTCTCCAGGGCCTGGCGTTCACGCCTGCGGGCCATCTTCTCACATCCGGTTTGATCCTGCTTTAGACTGTTCGCTTAGCAGAAACCAGACTGCTTTAACAATTGATAGGCTTGGATAACGGCCCGGAAACGATCCTCCGAACCACGATCACCGCCATTGGCGTCCGGGTGGTGTTTTTTGACAAGGTCCTTGTAGCGCGCCTTGATCTCCGCAGATGTCGCATTTGCGGCGAGACCAAGCGTATCAAAGGCCTTGGTCTCAAGCGACTTGACCTTGCGCGCCCTGACCGGCTTGTTGGGCCGGGTCTCATTGAAGAACCCGTGCGGATCGCGCATCCGTGCATGGGCACTGGCAGATCCGGAGCGGGCCTTGGACTGGGTCGGACCGTTCTTCGCCGCCCGGTTCACACCCATGCCCCAAGTCGGGCGGTGACCGGTCAGCGCCTCTTTCTGATAGCGCGCGATCTCACCGTCCGAGAGGCCGGAGAAATAGTTGTAGCCCTTGTTGTATTCCCGCGCGTGATCGACACAGAACAGAAAATACTGCCCTTCCGCATCACGTCCCACAGGCGCCCGGTGCACGCCCGGTTTGTCACAGCCGTCCCACTGGCATTCAGGCGTGCTCGGTTCGGCTGCACGTTCGCCTTTGCGGCGGACCCTGATGCGGTCAAAATATTTCGAATCCAGTTTCATGACGTCGATTATGGTGCTCTACACGTGAGGGAACAAGGATTGACAAGGATGATTCAAGCTGCGTACCCCGTCTTGCCTGCGAATGCCACCGCACATTTGCAGGCATATGAAAATTATATCCGGATCGGCAATCAGGAGCTTCATCATGTCACGGCAAAGCCGCATTGAAACAGCGCTTAACGAACGCTTCGCCCCTGAGCGCCTCGTGGTGATCAACGAAAGCCATTTGCACGCAGGTCACCATCATTCCGGCAGCGATCATCATGACGCATTCGATGGAACCGGAGAAACCCATTTCCGCATCCGCATCGTCGCCGAAGCCTTTGCCGGCATGTCCAGGATCAATCGCCACCATGCGGTCAACGAATTGCTCAAGAACGAACTCGACAGCGGCCTCCATGCCATGGCCGTCGAGGCCGCAGCCCCCGGCGAGCCCACTCGCTGGTAGGCCGGCAACCAAGACGCCACGCAGTCCCCGTGCTTGCCGCCGGCATACAAAGACAAATGGCTACAGCTTGTCAGCCGGCCGGATCCGAAGCCGGGTGATCCGGTTGCGGTCCCGTTTCATCACGATGAATCGCTTGCCATGGAAGGTGAAGGCCTGCTTCTCCTCAGGAATCGTCTGCGATTCGTGAATCACCAGACCAGCCACCGTTGTGGCTTCATCGTCAGGCAGTGACCAATCGAGAGCCCGGTTGAGGTCGCGAATCGGCACCCAGCCATCCACCACCACCGAGCCGTCGGCTTCCTGGCGGACACCTTGGACCTCGGTGTCGTGCTCATCGGCAATTTCACCGACGATCTCCTCGAGAATATCCTCAAGTGTCACAAGGCCCTCCACTTCACCATACTCATCCACCACGATGGCAATATGAGCCTTGCGCCGCAAAAAGGCGTTGAGCTGATCAGGCACACTTGTGGTATCGGGCACAAACCAGGGTTTCTGAGCAATCTTGGTCACATCAATGCGCTGCGGCTCGTTCGCCGCATCGGCCAGCGCTCGCAACACATCCTTGGCATGAACAATGCCGATAATGTTGTCCGTCGAACCACGCCAGATCGGCATCCGCGTGTACGGGCTGTCGAGTACGGCGCGAACATTGGCTTCAGACGTATCCTCGGCATTGAGCATCCGCATCGATGTGCGGTGGATCATGACGTCCGACACTTCGAGCTCTCCAAGATCGAGCACGCCACCCAGCCGGTCCCTGTCGGTCTTCGCCACCGAACCTTCGCGGTGAAGCAGATCGACTGCGCCACGGATTTCCTCATGTGCTGTCAGCATCGAGGTCTCGGACGCAAACGTGACACCAAACAACGCCATGATCTTGCGCACGATCCAGTTGATGAAACTCGACAGCGGGCCGACAACCAGAACGAACACCTTGACCACCGGAGAGACGACCATTGCAAACCGGTCAGGTGTGGAAATCGCCCAGCTCTTGGGCAGGACTTCCGCGAACACCACCAGCAGCAACGTCATGATCAGCGTCGCCAGTGCCACTCCCGAATCACCAAAAACCGACAGCAGCAGACTGGTTGCCAATGCCGAAGCCAGGATGTTGACCAGGTTGTTGCCGATCAGCAGCGCGCCGATCAGCCGGTCCTTGCGTTCGATCAGGGAGCTGACAGTCCCTGCCCGGGTCTCACCGCTGGTTTCAAGCGAATGCATCCGCGCCCGTGACGCAGCCGTCAGGGCGGTTTCCGATCCGGAGAAAAATCCCGAAACGCCGATAAGGCCCAGAATCGCCAGTATGGTCAACCAATGCTCGGCCAGGACTTCACCAATTTGTTCAACAATCATGATGCACGCTTGTCCTCAAGGAATCGAAACACTTCATCCTGCGGCACATCATCGGCGATGAACGATCGACCGACCCCATGTGTGAGAATGAATGTCAGCGCACCGCGCTGGACCTTCTTGTCCTGCGCAATGTGCGTCATCAATATATCGGTACCCGGCAGCCCGCCTTCAATATCCGACATTCGCGTTGGCAGCCCAACCTCCTTAAGATGACGTTCCACGCGGTCCGCGTCGTCAGGGCTGGCAAGGTTCATTCGCGCCGAAAACTGGTGCGCAAGCACCATCCCGATCGCAACGCCTTCGCCGTGCACCAGCCGCTTGCCATCATATCCTGTGGCGGCCTCAAGCGCATGGCCGAATGTGTGGCCGAGATTGAGCAATGCCCGCGCCCCGCTCTCACGCTCATCAGCGGCCACCACATCGGCCTTGGCCTGACAACTTTTGGCAATGGCGTGAATGCGGGCTTCGCCACCGGAAAACACCTCGCGCCAATTGGCTTCAAGCCACGCGAAGAAGTCTGGCCGGTCGATCAGCCCGTACTTGGCCATTTCTGCATAGCCGGCGCGAAACTCCCGTAGCGGAAGACTGTCCAGAACATCGGTATCAGCCAGCACCAGATCCGGTTGGTGAAACACCCCAATCAGGTTCTTGCCGTGCGACACGTTGATTCCGGTCTTCCCGCCCACGGACGAATCCACCTGCGCAAGCAGGCTGGTGGGAACCTGGATGAACCGCATTCCGCGCCTGACAATCCCAGCCGCGAACCCCGCCAGATCACCGATCACCCCACCACCAAGCGCCAGCACAACGTCACCGCGTTCGAGCCGCGCACCCAGAGTGTGGTCGCAAACACGGATCAGTTCATCGAAACACTTGGTCTTCTCGCCCGGCTCAAGCACCAGCGGCTCAGCGTCAATACCGGCCTTCTCGAGGCTCGCGGTCAATGCACCGAGATGGGCGGAGGCGACATTCGTGTCGGTAATCACAGCGCATCTCACCTGCGGCCGCCGCGCGGCAATTTCAGCACCAGCGCGGGCAATCAGGCCAGGTCCGATCAGGATATCATAGCTGCGGTCGCCAAGATCGACGCGCACGGATCGGTGAGGGGGCGTCACGCTCATGATATCTGTATCTCGTCTTGGCCGCCGGCCAGCCGTGCGATTGCAGCGATGGCTTCAGCGGCGATTGTTTCCTTGACGTCATCGCGGGACTGGACCGTAACATCGGCCAGCGCATAGACGGGATAGCGTTGATCGAGCAGATCGGAGAGAGTCTGCTTCGGGTTTGCAGTCTTGAGAAGCGGCCTGGTATCGCGCTTGGAAACCCGTGCCCACAAAATATCAAGATCCGCTTTCAGCCAAACAGACAAGCCTGACTTGAGAACCCTTGATCGCGTTGCCTCATTCATGAATACGCCCCCGCCTGTCGACAGCACGCGCGGCCCGGTTTTCATGAGACGCGTGATCACTCGGGTCTCCAGTGCCCTGAATTCTGCCTCGCCATAGGCTTCGAACAATTCCGCAATGGTCATCCGCGAAACCCGTTCGATCTCGTGATCGGAATCGACGAATGGAATCTCGAGCATCTGCGCAACCAGCCGGCCAATGGCGGATTTGCCCGCGCCCATCAGGCCCACAAACACCAGATTGCGGTGGCCAAGAACCCGGCGGGCACCTGCGATATCCTGCTCCAGCGTGCTTGCCTGCACTCCCGCCACGTTGCGTCCCCGGCCTTTCCGTTCATGCTTATGGCTCTCTATTGGCCATGCGCGGCGATGCGTCAAGCATTGGGGCCATTGCTGTATCATCTTGAAACAACCCGCATGCTGCCGCATAACTCGGTCGGGATCAGACCTCCGGAGTACCAATGCCAAGCCTGTTTCGATTTCTTGCCTTGTGCGCCATCATCGCCGGCCTTGCCTATGGCGCAATGTTCGCGCTGATAATTTACGTCGAGCCGGTGGAGCGGGATATCACCATTCGTGTCCCTACCGACAAGCTCAATCGCTAGGGGATTGCATCCGGTCATGCGCGATCTCAGCGCCGCCCATGTCGAAGCCTTTCTGGAAATGATGAGTGCCGAACGCGGCGCGGCGCTGAACACGCTTGAGGCCTACCGCCGCGACCTCGATGACGCATCATCGGTTGTCAAAGCGCTCGGCTCCACCCTGGACCGGGCCAATGCCGACACCATCCGCACCGTCATCTCGGATCTTGCAGCACGGGGCTTTTCCCCGGCATCCCAGGCGCGGCGGCTTTCGGCATTGCGCCAATTCTACAAGTTTCTCCATGCCGAGGGCCTGCGCGACGACGATCCGACGGGAGTGGTTGAATCCCCGCGCAAACGCCGCTCCCTGCCCAAGATCCTGAGCGTTGATGATGTGAGCCGGCTTCTGGCCCAGGCTGAAGCCGATATCTCAAAGGCCCGCGATGAATCAGAAACCACACAGCGGATCCGCTTTCGCGCCTTGCTGGAACTGCTTTATGCAACCGGCATGCGGGTAAGCGAACTGGTGGGCCTGCCCTACCGGGTGCTCGCAGAAGACGGGCGGTTTCTCATCATTCGTGGCAAGGGCGCTAAGGAACGCATGGTGCCCATGTCGCGCCCGGCCCGCCTTGCGCTTGAAGCCTGGATGGCTGAAATCGGCGAGGTTGCGGAAGAGACGGGCTTCCTCTTCCCGGCCAATTCCAGCGATGGCCATTTGTCGCGGCAGGTCTTCGCCCGCGAACTCAAGGACGTCGCCGCGCGTGCCGGTTTGCCCTCGGCAAAGGTCTCGCCGCATGTCCTTCGTCACGCTTTCGCAAGCCACCTTCTGGCCGGAGGGGCGGATCTGCGGGCAGTCCAGAAATTGCTCGGACATACCGATATCTCCACCACCCAAATCTACACCCATGTGCTCGACGAACGGCTCAAGCAACTCGTCAGCGAACATCACCCCCTTGCAAAGCAGCCGAAAAATCGCGATTAAGCGGGCTTGCTAGGGGCCGGTCAACGGTCGATCATGGCGTGAGAGCAGCAAACAGCGGCGCTTTGATACAGGCACATAACAAAAAGCGGGCGTCCGCGCGGAAACAATCAATGCACAATTACCTAGATTTCGAAAAACCGATCTCCGATCTGGAAGGCAAGATTCTTGAGTTGAGAAAGCTTGCAGGCGAGGACGAGAGCGTCGACACCGGCGAAGAGATCGCGCGGCTCGAAACCCGGGCGCGTGATGCGATGGCGGAGATTTATTCCCGCCTCAACCCGTGGCAGAAAACACAAGTGGCGCGCCACCCGGCCCGTCCGCATTTCCAGGATTACGCCAAGGCCCTGTTCGACGAATTCACCCCGCTCGCCGGTGACCGGAAATTTGCCGAGGACGCTGCCATCCAGGCTGGCTTTGCCAGGTTCCAGGGGCAGCCAGTGGCGCTGATTGGTCAGGAAAAGGGTCACGACACCAAGACCCGCATTCATCACAATTTTGGCTCCGCCCGGCCCGAAGGCTACCGCAAGGCGATCCGTCTGATGGAATTGGCCGACCGGTTTGGGATCCCGGTGGTCACATTGATAGACACCGCGGGTGCCTATCCCGGCGTCGGCGCGGAAGAACGCGGACAGGCCGAAGCCATTGCGCGCTCCACCGAGACCTGCCTCAACATCAAGGTTCCGTTGATCTCGGTTGTCATCGGTGAGGGCGGCTCAGGCGGCGCCATCGCCATCGCCACCGGCAACCGGGTCTATATGCTCGAACACGCGATCTACTCCGTGATTTCGCCCGAGGGCGCCGCCTCCATTCTTTGGCGCGACGCGACGCGTGCGAAAGACGCCGCCACATCGATGAAGATCACGGCCCAGGACCTGCAGGAATTCGGCATTATCGACGGCATCATTGACGAACCCGTGGGCGGGGCACACCGTGATCCCGACAGCGTGATGTCACACACCAGCGACGTCATTTCCGGTGCCTTGTCAGAGCTCTCCGAACAGTCCGGCGATGAGTTGCGGAGCAACCGGCGCAAGAAGTTTCTCAAGATCGGACGCCAAATCGGTTGACGTCCGCCGCATTCGAGCCACATTTGCAAGGGCAATTGGCTCCGCTGTAGCGTTGAACGGCAGCATGGATTTCGGCATGGTTAAGCCTTCGTGAACCCTGCCGGTGGTAAGAGTGCCTGAAACATCCGACCATGAAGCATGATGAATGCGTCTTGTCGGCCAGACTGACAACCGCAACTTTCAAGAGACCCATGGCACCAATGAGATCATTGCGTTTTTTGCCCTTGCTGCTTGTGGTGGGTCTGGTCGGCTGCCAGGATGCACTCGATTCCGTTTCCAACAAGGTTGAACATCCGCTCCCGTCCAAGCTCGTCAACAAGATGAAAGCGAACGACATGAGCACGCGTTCGCCGATCATGATGCGGATCTTCAAGGAAGAAGGCGTTCTTGAAGTCTGGAAGCAGAAAGGCAATGGCCGTTACGACATCATTGCGGCCTATGAGATCTGCAAATGGTCAGGCGTGCTGGGACCAAAGTTCAAGGAAGGCGATCGCCAGGCGCCTGAAGGCTACTACCGGATTTATCCAGCACAGATGAACCCGAACTCGAGCTACTACCTCTCGTTCAACATGGGTTTTCCCAACAGCTATGACCGTTCTCACAACAGAACCGGTTCCAATCTGATGGTTCACGGGGCCTGCTCCTCGGCGGGCTGCTACTCGATGACCGACGAACAAGTGCTTGAGATTTACGGCTTCGCCCGCGATGCCTTCAAGGGCGGGCAGGAATACTTCCTGGTGGAGGCCCTGCCTTTTCGCATGACACCGGAAAACATGGCGCGCCACCGCGACAGCGAACATTTCGAATTCTGGAAGATGCTCAAGACCGGCTACGACCATTTCGAACTGACAAAACGGCCGCCGAAGGTCGAGGTATGCGAACGTAGCTATGTCTTCAACCAGGTGCCTGAAGACGAAGATGCGACTTTCCGCGCGGCCCAGGCTTGCCCGCCCGCAAGCGTTCCCCAGACACTCGCGTCGGCCCATTACGCCTATCAGCAGGACTGGAACCAAGCCTTCACAAGGGCCGCGGCCAAGTTCGATCGTGAAGAAGCCAAGGGACTCGCAGCCGCACAGGCCAAAGCCGAGGCCGAAACTGCGCGCGCTGAACGCGAGGCCGCACGCGAAGCCGAAATCGCAGCCAATGGCGGTGTCCCACCGGAAAATCCGGTGGTGAGCCTGTTTACCGCTGCGAATCCACTCAAGGCGCTGGTACCCGGCCAGGGCGTGCCGAATGACAGTGATGCGGCCCGTGCTGTCCAACAGGCAACTGTGGAGCAGCAGAGCCCGCCGGCGACCGCATCTGCGCCAGTTGAAGCAACGGCCGGCATCCCGGTTCCCACGCCGAACCCTGTCGTTGAAAACCAGCAGGCGGATGCCGGATCGGACAAGCCTTTCTGGAAAATCTGGAGCCGCAATTGAGCGGCAGCGAAACGGAAACGCTGGACCTTCGCGGTTTGAAATGCCCCTTGCCGGTGCTGCGCACACGCAAGCATTTGCGCGGACTGGCCGGTGGCGCACGCATTCGCATTGAAACAACCGATCCACTGGCGGTGATCGATATTCCACATTTTTGCCGCGAGGATGGGCATCAACTGGTGGCAACCGACGCCATGGAAGGCGGCCACGCGTTCATCATCGAAAAGGCCGTTGTCGAAAAGACATGATCCGTAGGGCTACGATTTTCAGCGCGTGGTCCGCATCCCGGGAATGGCGAGCGGATTATCGACCAGCGCAGCTTTGTCTGGCCGACCTATACCTGGCTCGCCCGAAAATCCGGCGAACAGCTCAGCAATGAAGCCCTTCGGCAGATCCCTGGTGATCATCACCAGTCTTGTCTTGCCGTCCCATCCGGCGGGCGGGGCTGGAAGCCGTACCGGTTCCGACATCAGACTTTGCACCGCATGCAGCACCAATGGCCGCGACGGATCGTCGGCCAAACGGACTATTCCTTTCATCCGCAACAGGTTCGGGCCATGCGCTGAGCGGAGGAGATCGAGAAACATGGCAAGGTTTTGCGACTCGATCGCCTGCGCGCTCACCAGCGTGTCGGCGCGGATATGTGCGTCGTGCCGGTTCACATCATGATGATGCCCAGGCTCGTGCCCGTGTTCGGTTCCATGATCATGGGGGTGGCCATGCGTCGCATCGCGGCTCGAAGTCTCGCTGAGCCAGCGGCCCACATCGATACTGTGCGCAGCCGGATCATAGGCGCCGCTGTCAAACAGACCCTGCGCCGACAGATCCGCAGCCTCGGCATCCATGATCCGTGCATTCGGATTGAGCGATACGAGCCGGCTCTGCATGCCGCCATCAGCCATAGCGAGCCCAGTTTTCGAGATCACCAGCGTGTCGGCAACCGCCGCCTGGCGGCGCGCCTCCTCATGCGCATCAAGCGTGGCCAAACCGTTGACCGCATCGACGACAGTAACCACGCCCTCAAGGCGATAGGATTGCCCCAAAGCAGGATGTCCGATCACCGATTGCATCACCGGAACCGGATCGGCGAGGCCTGTCGTCTCAATCACCACCCGCGAGAACGGACGGATTTTTCCGGTTTGCATGCGGTCCATCAGATCCGCAAGCGTATCGACCAGCTCGCCGCGGACCGTACAGCAAAGGCACCCGTCAGAGAGTTCGATGACACCGTCACCGGAGCTTTCCACCAGCAGGTGATCAATCCCGACATCGCCGAATTCATTGATGATCAATGCCGCATCGCTGAGCCATGGGTCACCGATCAGACGATTGAGAAGCGTGGTTTTCCCCGCTCCGAGAAACCCGGTCAGGATCGAGACCGGAACACCGCGCGGCGCGCTCCAGCCGCTTGCAAGCGCAGAATCGCTCATCAGGACAAGATCCTCATGCTTTTCAAAGTTCGGGTCGCGGTACCGGCACCGGAATGGTGATCCCGGGGCGCAAGGGCATTATTGCATCCGCTTTGGAGACGGGAGCAGCAAACGCCGTGACAGGCACGGCACTGCCGGAGAGCACGCCTGTCGGACGAGGCTGCGGAACCGGAATACGTGACAACGCCACCTCGGTCGCCACAGGCGCCACAGCCGCCGGAGCCTGTACAAGACGGGGTTCGCGGGCCGGCTCGACAAGAAACGGCGAACTCAGAACCAGATTTCCGTTTTCATCACGGTTTTTGTCGCGGGCTGCCCGGGCTTCGGAGGAACAGATCTGTGCTGAAATGTCAGCAACAGCATCACGCCCTTCACCGTAGGGCGCAAGGGACGCCAAGCTTGGCGAAACGGAACCAGAGGAGGTCAGTGCCGCCTGAAGCAGCGCTGCAGATCGCTCCGCACGCGCAGTCTGTGACGGTGCGCCCAAAACCACGCTAACCACTGTCCTGCCGTTACGTGTGGCCGATGACACCTGATTGAAGCCCGAGGCACAGATAAATCCGGTTTTCATTCCATCCGCGCCTTGAAACCGGCCGATCAGCAAATTGTAGTTGGTGTGAACCTGCTTGCCGACAGAAAATCCCTCATAGCCAAAATACTGTGCGTATTCCGGAAAATTGCGGCGAGCAGCAGCGGCAAGAACAGCCATGTCGCGCGCTGTTGTATATTGGCCGCTGCCCGGCAGCCCATTCGGATTGACAAAGCGCGTGGCCTGCATGCCGAGCGCCTTGGCCGTTGCGTTCATTTCACGCACGAATGCTTCCTCACTGCCCGACACCGCTTCCGCAATCGCCACGGCAACGTCATTGGCTGATTTCACCATCAGATATTTGAGCGCCGAATCGAGAGGGAAGCGCTCACCGGGCTTGAAATACATCTTGCTCGGCGGCTCCTTGGCCGCATGGATTGACATGGTGACCGGCGTGTCCATGCTCATCTGACCGGATTTGACCGCTGAAAATGCAACATAGGCCGTCATGATCTTGGTCAAAGAAGCGGGATACCAGCGCTGGAATGCGTCTTCATGGGCAATCACGCGCCCCGACCCCACATCGACAGCGATGCTCGGCGTCGCCAATGCCGCAGGCACCGATGCCATGGAGGAGACTGCAATCAGGCAAAACCCAATTCGGCGCATCCGCGAAACCAATGTCATCCCAGCCTTCCTGTTCCCATAACATTGAACGGGTTTGGCTTTGTTGCCCAACCTGAAGGCATCACGCCAGTGGAACAACAACAGCTTTTTCCTCGTCAACTCTTCCTACTTAGCCTATATGGCAGTCAGAAGGCAAAAGACGATGTGGAGCTTCGGCTCAAAGTGCACGCCCCTGCCGGATCCGAACCAACAACCGCCATAAAGGACAAATTATGCAACTCGTTGATGACGTTGTCGCCATGAAGGATGAAATCACGGAATGGCGCCGTAGCCTTCACGCCGATCCTGAATTGTTGTTCGACGTTCACAACACTGCGGCCTTTGTCGCAGACAAGCTCACAGCATTCGGCTGCGACGAGGTCGTTACCGGCATCGGACGCACCGGCGTCGTCGGCATTATCCATGGCCGGCCCGGCGGCAACGGCCCGGCCATCGGCCTGCGCGCCGATATGGACGCGCTGCCCATCGAGGAAGCCACTGGCGCACCCTGGGCCTCGAAGACCCCCGGCAAGATGCACGCCTGCGGACATGATGGTCACACCGCGATGCTTCTCGGCGCCGCCAAACACCTGGCCGCAACCCGTAACTTCACAGGTTCAGTTGCCGTGATCTTCCAGCCCGCCGAAGAAGGCGGTGGAGGTGGCCGCGAAATGGTCAATGACGGCATGATGGAGCGCTTCGGCATCACCAAAGTGTTCGGCATGCACAACCTGCCGGGCCTCCCGGTTGGTGAGTTCGCCATCCGGCCCGGCCCGATCATGGCCGCGACCGACATTTTCGACATCACCATCACCGGCCGTGGCGGTCACGCCGCGATGCCGCACCAGACAATCGATCCGGTTGTGGCAAGTTCGCAGATCGTCACCTCGCTGCAGTCGATCGCGTCGCGGAATGCCAATCCGCTTGAATCGGTGGTGGTTTCGGTCACCAAATTCATTGCCGGTTCGGCCTACAACATCATCCCGGAAACCGTGGAACTGGCCGGTACCGTGCGCACGCTTTCGCCTGAAATGCGCGATCTGGCGGAAACCCGGATCAACGAGATCGCCGTGGGGATTGCTGCTGCCCATGGCGTTAAGGCCAAGGTCAATTATCTGCGCAACTACCCGGTCACCTTCAACCACGCTGACGAGACAGTCTTTGCTGGCGACGTGGCCGAAAGCCTGGCCGGTGCGCAAGGCGTCGAACGCAATCAACCGCCGACCATGGGGGGAGAGGATTTCTCCTTCATGCTCGAAGCAAGGCCCGGCGCTTTCATCTTCATGGGCAATGGCGATACGGCAAGCCTGCATCACCCGGCCTATGACTTCAACGACGACGCGATCCCGGTCGGCGTCTCCTATTGGGTGAAACTGGCTGAGCGCGCGCTCGCAGCCTGATCGACCGGGCGAGACGACATTGCGGATGTGGCGGTGCGCTGTCGCATCCCAACCTGTATGCGCGCGACGGCGTGTTGAACAAGCCGCTCGCTTTCTGTATGCAGATTTCCGCGTGGTCCCGTAGCTCAGGGGATAGAGCACAGGATTCCTAATCCTGGTGTCGCAGGTTCGACTCCTGCCGGGATCACCACCGGATACTGGGTCCGCTGCAAGACCCATCTCGCAATCAATCATGCTGCCACAGCTGCGCCCCGGCGCATGCGTGAGCGGAAAAGAATCAACGCAATGATCGCGATGTTGAGGAAATTCCAGGCAATGCCGTTGAGGAACGCCATCTGGTAGGATCCGGTCAGGTCATAGATCCAGCCCGACATCCAGCCCCCCAGTGCCATTCCGACAATCGTTGCCATGATCACGAAGCCGACCCGCGCACCCGCCTCTTTGGGTGGCAGATACTCGCGCACGATCACCGCATAGCTCGGAACAATACCACCCTGGGACAGCCCGAAGATCAGGCTGACCACATAGAGCGGAACCATGGCGTCAAAGGGCAGATATAAGAACAGCGCGATGCATTGCAGTGTTGAGCCGATCAACAGGGTGATCACCCCGCCCAGCCTGTCTGCAAGCAGACCCGAGAGAAGGCGCGACACCACGCCACCCATCAGCATCAGCGAGAGCATTTCCGCCCCCACTGCCGGCCCGTAGCCCAAATCCACGCAATAGGAGACGATGTGAACCTGCGGCATCGACATGGCAATGCAACAGCCGATGCCGGCCAGGCCAAGCATCCATTGCAGCGATCTTGGTGAGAAACTGACCGACCGCGCATTCGCCGCCGACATTCGCTGCGCATGCTCGCTCGCCTCGTCGGGAAGCTTCCGTCTGAGCAAAAGCGACAGCGGAACGACGAGCATGATCGTCAGCGCGGCCAGCACCATATAGGCCGTGCGCCAGCCGAAGTCGCTGAGAATGCCGCTGAGCACCAGCGGCCAGATCGCACCGGAGAGGTAATTGCCGCTGGCCGCGATCGCCACAGCAATGCCGCGGCGGCGATAGAACCAGTGCGAGATATCCGCGATCAACGGACCAAAGCTCGCCGCCGTGCCGAAGCCCACAACAAACTGCATCAAGCACAGCATCAGGATCGAGCCGCTGACGGCGGCTCCGGCGAAACCCGCCGCCAGCGTCATTGCGGCAATGCCCAGCGCCACCGTGATCCCGAACCGGTCGACGGCCCGGCCAATCACCAGATTGCCAAGCGCAAAGCCGACCATGGTCAGGGTGTAGGGAAGCGATGCATCCGCCCGGTCGATCCCGAACTCCCGCTGTACCGCGGGCATGATCACGATGATCGCCCACATTCCCACATTGCCCACCACCGCGATGGCGAGCGTGACCCCCAAACGGGTCCAGGAATAACGGCTGTCGACAATGGAGGTGTCTTTCATTCCACGACGATAGAGCACCATCGAGACAATTGGGAAACGCATTTTTTTGAACCTGCATAGTTATGGATGCAGGACCTGCTTTGCCCGGCGCCAGCTATCCTTGGTCTTTGCCTGTGGAAAATCGCCATGCCGACCGAATCCGATGCGCTTGACCAGCAAACCCAAGCTGTGGATTGTGTGTCATGAGTGAAATTCAGCATCAGGCCCCGCGCCGCATTACCATTCTCGGCGCCACCGGCTCGATCGGCTGCAACACGCTGGACGTGATGACGCATCTGGGCGGCCGTGATGCCTTTGAGGTCCCCGCAATCACCGGCATGGGCAACATTGATCTGCTCGCCAAACAGGCCCGCCAAGCGGGCGCGGGCTTTGCCGTCACCGCTGATCCGGCGCGTTATCAGGATCTCAAGGCCGCTCTCTCCGGCACCGGCATCGAGGCTGGCGCAGGCCCAGCGGGGCTGATCGAGGCCGGCGAACGCGACACCGATCTTCTTATGGCCGGTATTGTCGGAATCGCTGGACTGGCGCCAACGCTAGCAGCGGTTTCCAGGGGCGCCGATATCGCGCTGGCCAACAAGGAATGCCTTGTATCGGCGGGCGAGCTTTTTGCCGCTGCCATGGCCAAGGGCGGCGGCAAGCTGCTACCCGTCGACAGCGAGCATAACGCGATCTTTCAGGTTCTGGAGGAACACCAGCGCCACGCTGTCGAACGCATCATCCTGACCGCCTCCGGCGGGCCATTCCGCGAACATACACGCGAACAGATGTCGGTGATGACAGCCGATGTCGCGGCGGCGCATCCCAACTGGTCCATGGGCCTCAAGATCTCGATCGACAGTGCATCGATGTTCAACAAGGCGCTGGAGATGATCGAGGCGCGCCATCTGTTCGGTATGCGACCGGAGCAGATCGAGGTCATCGTCCATCCCCAATCCATCATCCATTCGATGGTTGGATACACCGATGGCTCTGTCCTCGCCCAGCTCGGCACACCTGACATGCGCCACGCCATCGGCTACGCAATTTCCCATCCCCGCCGGGCCAGTCTTCCGGTCGAACGGCTTGATTTTGCCAAGCTGTCGCGGCTTGATTTCCACGCCCCCGATGAGACACGCTTCCCGGCCCTGGCGCTTGCCCGCACCGCCATGCAACGCGGCGGCCTGCAGGGCGCCATCCTCAACGGAGCCAAGGAAGCAGCTCTCGAAGCCTTTATCGCTGGCCAGATCGGATTTCTGGACATGGCCGACGTCGTTGCTCAAACCATGGACAAAATGGATGACGGCCGCCAGCCAAACAGCATCGAGGATGTCTATGCCGCCGATCGCGAGGCGCGTGACATTGCTGCCTCCCTGATGCGCCAGCCAGCCTGACTGCGCAGTTCAATCCGGAGATAAAACCGGCTGGAAATTCTGCCGGGGCGAGTTCGAAAACCCGCGCCGGCAGAATTTGCAGTATGATGTCTGATCACCCCGCCGCAGCGACTGCCCGCTTGGCCATCACCCTGATCAGGTTGGCGCGGTAGGCCGAAGAGGCATGGATATCCGACATCAGATCGGAATCATCGACCGTGACGCCATCAAGCACGCCTGCGGAGAATTCCGATGCAAGGGCTTGCTCCATACCCTCGTGGCGGAACACGCCATCAGATCCAGCGCCGGTCACTGCCACCCGCACGGCCCCGTCGCCATGCTTGGCCACGAAGACGCCGGTCATGGCGTAGCGCGAGGCCGGGTTGGGGAACTTGGAATAGGCGCATTTCGACGGCGCCGTGATTTCCACCGCCACCACCAGTTCGCCATCCTCAAGCGCGGTCTCGAACATACCGGTGAAGAACTCGTCGGCGCTGATCGAGCGCGTGTTGGTGACGATGGTGGCATTCAGCGCCATCAACCCGGCGGGATAGTCCGCCGCCGGGTCGTTGTTGGAAATCGAGCCGCCGATCGTGCCCATGTGCCGCACGTGAGGATCGCCGATATGGGCAGCCAGATGCGCCAGCCCCGGGCAAGCCGCTGCAAGCTCTGACGAGCTTGCAACTTCGGCATGGGTGGTTGCGGCTCCGATTCGGATCGAGCCGCCACTCACCGAAATGCCCTTCAACTCGGCGATGTGCCTCAGATCCACCAGATCCGAAGGAGCTGCTAGCCGCTGCTTCATGGTCGGAAGCAGCGTCTGTCCACCCGAGAGATATTTGGCTTCGTCATTCGCTGAGGCCAGCTTGACAGCGTCCTCCACAGAGGAGGCGCGATGATAATTGGTTGCATACATGATGTCTGCCTCCCTTTCTTACTGTGCCGACCGGAGTGCCGCCCAGACCCTTTCAGGGGTCGCAGGCATCGTCAGGTCGTTGTTGCCGATGGCGTCGGTGATGGCGTTGATCAGTGCCGGTGGCGAACCAATGGCACCAGCCTCGCCACAGCCCTTGATGCCCAGCGGGTTTGATGGGCACACCGTTTCCGTTGTCGACACCTTGAACGAAGGCAAGTCGTCAGCACGCGGCATGGTGTAATCCATGTAGCTCGCCGTCAGCAGCTGCCCGGTCTCGGCATCGTAGTGCGTGCCTTCCAGCAACGCCTGGCCGATGCCCTGCGCCACACCGCCATGCACCTGGCCTTCAACGATCATCGGATTGATGATCTTGCCGAAATCATCCGCTGCGACGAAGTCAACGACGGTGGTCTTGCCGGTGTCGGGATCGACCTCCACCTCGCAGATATAGGTGCCTGCCGGGAAGGTGAAGTTGGACGGATCATAAAATGCGCCTTCCTTCAGACCCGGTTCCATGCCCTCGGGCAGATTGTGCGCGGTGTAGGCGGCGAGCGCCATCTGGAACCACGGCACGCTCTTGTCGGTGCCTGCGACCTTGAGTTCGCCATTCTCGATGACGATGTCGCTTTCATCGGCTTCCATCAGATGCGCGGCAATCTTCTTGGCCTTGGTCTCGACCTTGTCGAGCGCCTTGACGATTGCCGACATGCCAACCGCACCGGAGCGCGAGCCATAGGTGCCCATGCCCATCTGCACCTTGTCTGTGTCGCCATGAACGATCGAGACACTGTCCATACCTACGCCAAACCGCTCTGCAACAAGCTGCGAGAACGTGGTTTCATGGCCCTGGCCATGGCTGTGCGAACCGGTCAGGACTTCGATGGTGCCGACCGCGTTCACCCGCACCTCAGCCGATTCCCAAAGCCCCACACCGGCACCAAGAGATCCGACCGCTGCCGACGGCGCAATGCCGCATGCCTCGATGTAGCAGCTGATGCCGATGCCGCGTTTCTTGCCGCGGGACTCGGCTTCTGCCCGGCGTGCCGGGAAGCCGTCATAATCGATCGCCGTCATCGCCGCATCCAGCGAGGCATCGAAATCGCCGGCATCGTAGCACATGATCACCGGGGTCTGGTACGGGAATTCACGGATGAAGTTCTGCCGTCTCAGAGCAGCGGGAGTGACGCCAAGTTCACGCGCCGCCGTCTCAAGCACACGCTCGAGCAGATAGCAGGCTTCCGGCCGCCCGGCGCCGCGATAGGCGTCCACCGGAACCGTGTTGGTGTATACCGTGCGCACATTGGCGTGGATCGCCGGGATCGCGTACTGGCCCGACAACAGGGTGGCGTAGAGATAGGTCGGCACCGAGCTCGAAAACAGCGACATGTAGGCGCCGAGATTGGCAATGGTGTCGACTTTGAAGCCGGTGATGTTGTTGTCTGCATCAAACGCCATCTTGATGGTTGATTCATGGTCGCGGCCATGGGCATCGGTCAGGAAGGCCTCGGTCCGGTCACAATTCCATTTCACCGGAACACCGGTGCGCTTGGAAGCCCACAGACAGACTATTTCCTCGGGGTAGATGTAGATTTTGGAGCCGAAACCGCCGCCCACATCCGGTGCGATCACCCGAAGCTTGTTTTCAGGCGCCACATTGTAGAATGCGCTGAGCACCAGCCGTGCCACATGTGGGTTCTGCGACGTGGTCCACAGCGTGTAGTGTTCGTCGGAATCGTCATAAACGCCGAGCGCCGCGCGCGGCTCCATCGGGTTGGGCACCAGTCGGTTGTTGACGATCTTCATCTCGGTCACATGCGCGGCCGAGGCAATGGCTGCATCGGTGGCGGCAGCATCACCGATTTCCCAATCGAAGATCTGGTTGTTCTTGGCTTCGGGATGAAGCTGCGGTGCGCCGTCCTTGAGCGCATCAACGGCGCTTGTGACAACCGGCAGGGTTTCATAATCCACGACAACTGCCTCGGCGGCATCGCGGGCCTGCGCCTTGCTGTCAGCCACCACGATGGCGACAGCGTCACCAACATAGCGAACCGTGTCCTGGGCCAGCGGACGCCAGGCGCCCATATTCATCGGCGAGCCATCCTTGGAATGGATCATCCAACCGCAAATGATGTTGCCGATGCCGTCCTCGGTGAGCTGCGCACCGTTGAGAATGCTGATCACGCCGGGCATTTTCTCAGCAGCCGATGTATCGATGCTCTTGATTTTGGCATGAGCATGCGGCGAGCGCACAAAATGCGCGTGCTTCATGCCAGGCACCACCATGTCATCAGTGTACCGGCCCTTGCCGGTGATAAAGCGCTTGTCTTCCTTGCGCGCCACGCGGGCGCCAATGCCTTCCATTCCCATCTCTCAAACTCCTCCGGTTGAGTGCTGGCGAACGAGACGATGCATCATATTCGGATGAGAGTCCGGGGTTCCGCGGCCTTGTGTGTCCATGGATGCGAGGCTTTCGCATTAAAGACACTTCACCACTGTCGCTGCCCGAAATTCTCTCCGTTTGAAAATGCACCACCTCAAAACATCGCCGGTTTCGGCAATACTATTCGGCGGCCACCTTTGCGCCGTCGCCCATCTTGGACGCGGCGTCGAGAACCGCCTTGACGATGTTGTGATAGCCAGTGCAGCGGCAAATGTTGCCTTCAAGCTCGGCGCGCACTGTTTTCTCATCAAGCTGGCCGCCATGGCGGCTGATCATGTCAACAGCGGACATGATCATGCCCGGCGTGCAGAAACCGCATTGCAGGCCATGATGCTCACGAAACGCCGCCTGAACGGGGTGCAACTCGCCGCCCGAGGCAAGCCCCTCGATTGTCGTCACATCCGACCCGTCTGCCTGTGCGGCCAGCATGGTGCAGGATTTGACAGCCTTGCCGTCAACATGAACCACACAGGCACCGCATTGGGATGTGTCACATCCGACATGGGTTCCGGTCAGTCCGAGATTTTCGCGGATGAACTGGACCAGAAGCATCCGGTCCTCGCATTGGCCCGAAACGGATCGTCCGTTTACGGTCATCGATACATTGGCCATTAAATTCCTCCCTGGGGTGCAGGATCCTCACTCACCCTGACCGCATCATTTTCCTTTTTTCTAAAAGGATCAACCATCAAACTTGGATATTTCCAAAAGCGCTTTCTGCCGGATCATAAGTATCGCCCGAAATCGTCGACAGTCTTCACACAAAAGCAACACCCCGCTGGCACCGACTCACGACCTGGAAGCTGCCCTCAGCGACAAAGAAGAAAATTCTTGCCGGCAAACTGTTTTATCGTTAATTTTCGACCGTACGGTCGGTTAATAAAGAATGACTCCCAGCAGAGCAGAACAATCGCCAACACGCGATGTTGGGGGACCATAACGATAGCGGAGTTCAGGGACGAGGAGGTCTTTGTGTGCTGTCTGTATCTCATCAGATGTCTGCTTTAGGGACGCTTCCGGCCACTTGCGAGACAGCTTCGTTAATGCTGTCTAGGCAGTTACATAATTTGGCCCTAGTTTCGGGACTGGGAACTGCGGCATCAAAGCCGTATCAATTTTCCGGGAGGATAGAATGAAAAAACGCAATTTCCTGAAATCAGCAGCAGCAGCAGCAATTGCTGTTTCCGCGCTCGGCTTGTCATCCGCTGGCGCAATCGCACAGGAAGTCACCCTGCGCATGCACCAGTTCCTGCCACCGCAGGCCAATGTTCCTGCCGAAATCCTGATCCCTTGGGCCGAGCAGGTTGGAGAAGCATCGGGCGGTCGGATAAAGGTAGAGGTTTTCTCGGCGATGTCGCTCGGCGGGACACCACCGCAGCTGATTGATCAGGCGCGAGACGGCGTCGTTGACATTGTCTGGACTTTGCCTGGATACACTCCCGGCCGGTTCCCAAGTGTCGAAGTCTTCGAACTGCCCTTCACCATGACCAATGCCGAAGCAACATCCCGGGCCTACTGGGACCTGTTCAAGTCGGACATGGAGGAAAGCCAGTTCCAGGGTCTGAAAATCCTTGCTGCCTGGGTTCATGGCCCCGGTGTTATCCACGCAAAGGGTGAAGGCATCCGCAAACTGGAAGACATGCAGGGCAAGAAGCTGCGGGGCCCGACCCGCGTGATCAACGGCATGCTCGCAGAACTCGGAGCCGAGCCCGTCGGCATGCCGGTGCCTGCCATTCCAGAGGCGCTCTCCAAGGGAGTCATCGACGGAACCGTCATTCCCTGGGAAGTGACCCCGGCATTGAAAATCGCTGAACTGGTCGACACCCACACCGAGTTCGGCGGCGATACGGCGCTTTACACTGCCGCCTTTGTCCTGGCCATGAACAAGGCAAAATATGACAGCATGCCTGACGATCTCAAGGGGATCCTCGACGAGGCAACCGGCGCGGAGTTCTCCGCATATGCTGGCAAGACAATGGAAGCATTTGACGCACCCAGCCGCAAGATTGCCGAAGCCACCGACAACGAGATCGTCCAGATCGAAGGCGAGGAATTGCAGCGCTGGAAGGATGCTTCGCAGAAGGTGGTCGACAATTGGTACGGTGAAATGGAAGCCAAGGGCATTGACGGCAAGGCGCTGCATGCAAAGGCAAAAGAGCTGATCGACAATTACACCAAGTAATCTGGCGGCTTGAAAAATCCCGGCGGGACATGTCCAATAAGGCAGCTTCCGCCGGTACTCTTTTGGGATTGGCACCAAGAGACCAATCAACTGGCATTGTCATGCCCCAAAGATGCGATCGGGAACGGCCAGGCCCGTCCGGTAGCGGTGCGCCTTCACAAGATGAGGCAGAGAGGGCAGAACATGTTTGATTTTGTAACCATCCGGACCGTGTACAGTGTTTGAATCCATCAATATCTTCATGCGGCGCTTGGCAGCCCTGCTTGCCATTCTTGGAGGGCTGGCGCTGATTGCCGTGATGCTGACCACCGTGGCGTCAGTATCGGGGCGCGCGCTCATTCCAATCGGGCTGGGTCCGATTCGCGGTGATTTCGAACTGGTGGAACTGGGAATCGGATTTGCCGTGTTCGCCTTTCTGCCCTGGGTCCAGATCAACCGCCAGCATGCTTCCGTTGAAATCCTGACGATGCATCTTGGACCCCGCGCCAATCGGATCATTGATCTTGTGGCGGACGGTCTGATGGCAATGGTCGCAATTCTGCTCGCCTGGAAACACTGGCAGGGCACACTCGACAAACTCGCCTATGGCGAGACCACCTTTATCATTCAGTATCCGGTTTGGTGGGCTTATGCTTCGGGCCTGGTTGGTGCCTCCGGCTTCGTGCTGATCAGCATCTGGTGCGTGTTCCTGAGTTTGCGGGCACTTTCAAATGGACAGGATCAGGCCCACGAGGGGGTCATGCATTGAGCAACATTGACATTGCGCTGCTGTCTTTTCCGGTCCTGCTAGCGCTGATCTTCCTTCGCATTCCCATCGGGCTCGCCATGCTGATCACCGGCATCGGCGGCAGCTATTTCATCAATGGCTCGTTCCTGATGATTTTCGCGCAGCTCAAGAACCTGACTTGGGGCACATTTTCGAGCTATTCGCTCTCGATCATACCGCTGTTTCTGCTGATGGGGCAGTTTGCCACTCTTGGCGGAATGTCCCAGGCCTTGTTCAGGGCGGCAGAGACATGGATCGGCCACAAGAAGGGCGGCGTCGCAATGGCCGCCGTCGGAGCCTGCGCCGGCTTTGGCGCGATCTGCGGCTCCTCGCTCGCAACCGCTGCCACGATGGGCCAGGTGGCCCTGCCCGAGCTCAAGCGCTACGGCTATTCCGGCGAACTCTCGACCGGGGCATTGGCAGCCGGCGGCACGCTCGGGATCCTCATTCCGCCTTCCGTGATCCTGGTGATCTACGCCATCCTCACAGAACAGAACATCGCAAAGCTGTTCGTCGCGGCCTTCATTCCCGGCATTCTTGCGGCCCTTGGCTACATGATGGCGATCGCCATCTATGTCCGGCTCAAACCCGGATCGGCAGGCAGCCGCGAACGCGCTCCCTACTCCGAGCGGTTCCGAAGCCTGCTCGCTGTCTGGCCGGTGCTTATCGTCTTCATCACCGTGGTCGGCGGGATCTATGGCGGAATCTTCACCCCCACCGAAGCAGCCGCCATTGGAGCTTTCGGGACCGGGGTTATTGCGCTGTTCAACGGCGGTCTCAACCGGTCGACCCTGATCTCCTCGATTCTAACCACCGCCAGCGCCACCGGCATGATCTTTCTCATCGTTTTCGGAGCCGGGGTATACAACTCCTTTCTCGCCTTGAGCCAGTTGCCGCAAACAGCCGCAGCCTTTGTCGGAAGCCAGGATTTCAATCCCTGGCTCGTGATGATCGCCGTGCTGATTCTCTATCTGGTATTCGGCTGCGTGATGGATTCCCTGTCGATGGTTCTGCTCACCGTACCGATTTTCTTCCCGATCATGTCGGCGCTTGATTTTGGCCTGTCACCGGAAGAATTCGCGCTCTGGTTTGGCATCATCGTGCTGATCGTCGTCGAGGTGGGGTTGATCACACCACCGGTGGGGATGAACCTGTTTGTCATCAACTCGATGGCCAAGGACACGCCATTGGCGGCGACCTATCGCGGTGTGCTGCCCTTCGTCCTGACCGACATCGTCCGCGTTGCGATCCTGACCATGTTCCCCGCAATCACGCTGGTGGCTGTCCGACTGCTCTATTGAGCCGAGGGCCGGACAGGGCAGAACAAGAGAGCGGGAGCAGGCAGATCAGGCCCCAATGGCCTCGATAGCCTGGACCAGGCCGGCATCCACCGGAACACCGTTGGCGAGATAATCCGCCCGGATCTGTTGCCGCCTGCGGCCGGGCAACCGCGCACCTTCCGTGGCCGTAACCATTTGCGCCATCAGCGCCATCCGATCGGCCCCACCGGGACCAAAGGCATCCGGATCGATTGCGATGATCGCCTGACCTGTCCCGGGCGGATCGCCCTTGTCGTCAAAGAACGACGTCGCCTGCCAGGCGTAGTTCGCGCCGGTTAGGCCGGCACAAAGAAGCTCCACCATCAGCGCCAGCGCCGTGCCCTTAGCGTCGCCAAGCGGAATCATGGTCCCCGCCATCGCCGCCTTGGCATCGGTGGTCGGCTGCCCGTCGGGATCAAGCGCCCAGCCTTCGGGAATCGGATCGCCCTTCTGTGCCGCGGCCATGATCTTGCCGCGCGCCACTTTCGACAGCGAGATATCGACCACCACCGGATCCTCGGCGCCAAGAGGAGCAGCAAAGGCGATCGGGTCGGTGCCGAACAACGGCTGCCGGCCGCCCCACGGCGCCATCGCCGCCGGCGCATTGGCCACCATCAGCGCTGCGACGCCCCGCTCGGCCAACGCCTCGACAATCACACCTGCAACGCCGCAATGGTGCGACCGGCGAATACCGGCAATCGCGATGCCCTGCGACTTGGCCGCACCGGGCAGCCAGTCAAGCGCCAGATCCATCGCCGGATAGGCAAACCCGTTGGCAGCATCGATCGCCATCGCACCGGGGCGCAGAACCTGCGATGCCGGCGTTGCAAAACCATCCACCTTGCCGGCCCGTGCCTGCGCCGAATAGGCCTCGACCCGGCGCAGCCCGTGTCCGTTCTGCCCGGCAAGTTCCGCCGCCAGCAATGCTCCGGCCACCGAAGCGGCATTGATTTCCGATGTACGGCTGCGCATCAGGGCACCACGGATCAGGTCCGTGAGCGCACCCGGCGACATCGTTCTGGCTTCGCTCATACAGGTGCTCCAAGCACTTCGAGCACCTTGTCAGCAATCAGATGGCTGACACGCTCATTGGATTCTTCAGTCACACCCGCAATATGCGGGGTCAGGATCAGATTGGACAACCCGACAAATTTCGCACCCTGATCAGCACTCAGCGGTTCGCTTTCGAACACATCAAGCGCCGCGCCGCCAATCCGTCCGTCCGTCAGGGCTTCCGCCAGAGCCGCCTCGTCTACGATGCCACCGCGCGCCGCATTGACCAGGACCGCATCCGGTTTCATTTTGCCGAGCGCATCCGCATTGACCATGTTGCGCGTGGCTTCGGTCAGCGGCGTGTGCAAGGAGATCACATCTCCAAGCTCGAGCACCGCATCGAGCGACACATTGCGCGTGATCTGCCAGCCTGGATGGTCGGCCGCGAGATAGGGATCATAGGCAACGATGGTCATGCCCATCATGTGCGCACGCCATGCCACTTCCCGGGCGATTGACCCGTAGCCGACAAGTCCGATGGTCTTGCCGGCAAGCTCCCGCCCCATCATTGATTGGCGTGGCCAGGCCCCGCCGGCAACCTCGGAGGAACGTAGCCAGGCGCCGCGAAACAGCATCAACGCGGCCGTGATAACATACTCCGCTACCGACAGATCATTGGCACCGGTGGCAGGAATGACCCGGATCGAGCGCGTCCGGCAGGCCTCCACGTCGATATTGTCGAGCCCGACACCAAGCCGGCCAACCACCTTGAGCTTGGGGCCCATGCCGATCAGCGCCTCACGCACCTGGGTGCGGTTGCGGACGATCAGGGCCTTCGCCGAAGCCAGGTGGCCATGCAGGGCAGCCGGATCATCCACCAGCTTTGAATCATAAAGCGTGTCATAGGATTGAGAGAGGCGGCTCACTGCCGCCTCGTCCATGAATTCGGTGATGACGATATCTGCCATGACTTGGTTCTCTCTTCTCCCGGCTCGTGCTTACGCCGAGCGATAGAGCTTTGTCATTGAGAACTCTCTGTGACCGAGTGCTTCGGCTGCGGTTGCGCGGCCGTTGGAGGTGCGCACGATCATCTCGATGAGGGCGTCGCCGGCCTCGTCGATGGTCATTTCGCGGGTCAGCACGCCAGTCACGTCAACATCGATATGCTCGCTCATGGTCCTGAGCGTGCGCGGGTTGCCCGAGATCTTGACCACCGGCACGATCGGATTGCCCACCACGTTGCCCTGACCGGTCGGGAACGTGTGGATCACCGCACCGCCCGCCGCCATCAGCGTCACGCACTCGGCAGCCGCCGAGGACGAATCCATGAAGTAGAGCCCGTTGCCCGATTTGGGCTCTTCGGCCGGATCGAGGATATCGATGAATTGCGACGTCCGGCCGATCTTCTCGAGATTGCCCAGCGCCTTCTCCTCGATCGTCGTCAGGCCGCCCTCGATATTGCCCTTGGTCGGCTGGCTGTCGGACAAATCATCGGTCTGATGCGCGAAGATGACGTCGTCCTGATAGGCCTTCCACATCTTGTACCAGCGCGCGCCGACCTCCTCGTTGATCGCCCGCTTCTGGCAGATGTGCTCGGCGCCGGTGATCTCCGAAGTCTCGCCGAAGAACCCGGTGATGCCCTCGGGCAACAGCTTGTCATACATGTTGCCCACCGTCGGGCAGGAGCTCAGACCCGTCGTCGTGTCGCTCTCGCCGCACTTGGTCGAGACCCATAGCTCCGAGATCGAGCATTCCTCGCGCTGCATCTCGGTGGCATGGTGCACGAATTCCTTGGCCTTCCAGCCCGCCGCGCGGATGGTCTCGAAATCGCCCTTCTGCTCGATCGAGAATTCGGCGACCGGCTTGCCCGTCGCACGAATGCCGTCGGCGATCCGCTTGGTCCAGCCCGGCTCGATGCCGATCACCACCACGGCCGCAACATTGGGGTTGGCACCCGTGCCGATGATGGTGCGGAAGTGAACCTCGAGATCCTCGCCGAACTGCAGCCGCCCATAGGCGTGCGGGATCGCCATCGTGCCCTTGACGTTGTTGGCAACCGCCTCGCAGGCCGCATTCGAGATGTCGTCGACCGGCAGGATGATCACGTGGTTGCGCACGCCCACACGCCCGTTCTCGCGCCGGTAGCCCATGAATGTCATGTTGGAATATTTCGATGCCATGATGAGAGCTCCTACCAGCGCTTGGTCTTGAGATTGTGGGTGTGGACGTGACCGCCCTTCTCGACGTCGGCGACAAACTTGCCGATGTCCTCGCCATATTTGATCGCCGTGTCGCCCGACTTGATGTCAGACAGCGCGATCTTGTGGCCGATCGGAACATCAGCCTTCGAGACAAGCTCGAAGCTCGAATTGTCGTGCGTGACAACGCAAAGCATCTTCGTCCCGGCCGTCAGACCCTCAACGACAACAACGCCGACATTGTCCTTGTCTTCATGTACCAATAAATGGGGGGTGGTCACAGCGGTCCTCCAATGTGGAAAAATGGCAAATTCACTCTGCCCGATGGACAGGTCTTATATAAGATATAAGATACGGGGATCCGGAAAAGTCAACCGGCACCGGGTATGGAAAAAGGGACCAAGATGGCTGATCCGGCCGATACGGAAGTGAACGAAGAGATTGGCTTCAAGCCGCTCTATGCACAGGTTCGCGAACGGCTGATGCGCCGCCTTGTCAGTGGCGAATGGATGCCGGGAATGCTGCTCCCGAGCGAGATCGAACTGGCTCGTCAGCTCAGTGTCAGCCAGGGCACGGTGCGCAAAGCGCTCGATTCCATGACCGCGGACAATCTGGTTATCCGCCGCCAGGGCCGCGGCACCTATGTCGCAGAACCGGAAGAGAGCCGGATTCTGTTCCAGTTCTTCCGCCTGACGCCGGACAATGGTGCAGCAAGTTTTCCAGATTCCCGGGTTGTAAGCACAGGACACGCCAAGCCAACACACACGGAAATCGAAAATCTCCGGCTTGCAGAGGGCGAGCAGGTGTTCCGGATCGAGCGCATTCGCATGCTTTCCGATCAGCCGATCCTGATCGAGACCATCACGTTGCCCGCGAGCCGCTTTCCCGATTTCGATCATCTGACCATCATTCCAAACAATCTCTACCGGCTCTATTCCGAGCGCTGGGGCATCACCATCGGCAGTGCCGAGGAGCGACTCAAGGCCATCGCCGCCAGCTCCCGCGATGCCAAGAGGCTTGGCTGCAACGAAGGCGAAGCTCTGCTTCTGATCAGCCGCGTGGCCAAGGATCTCGAGGAGCGGCCGGTTGAATTGCGCTGGTCACGCTGCATTTCCCGTGACATCCATTACGCAGTCAATCTGCGCTGATACCCCTACAAAACCACGACCTCACCGGTCCTGGCTGAGTGCTCGGCAGCAAGGCCGATCCGGACGGACTTCAAACCGTCTTCCAGTGTAACCTCAGGCACTCCGCCATCGCGGACCATGGCAAAGAACTTCTGGTGCTGGAAGAAGGTCGAACCGTGATGATCGCCAGCCGCCAGAATTGTATGATCGACCTCGATGGTCTCCCGCTGTTCGACTTTGCTGGTCCGGGGCGAAAGCACAAACTCGGACGCCCGTTCGGCGCCATCGGGCGAAAACCGTGCAGGCCCCGGCACCAGCGCCTCGGCCTTGGCACTGTCACCGATCACCGAAATCGCCTCCTGCCACTGCGAGCCTTCCGCAAACATGCACAATTCGAGCATGCCGCGCACTCCATTGTCGAAGTCGACGATAACAAACCCATTGTCGAGAATATCGGGTGTGCGACCGTCATGATGCTCGTCGCGAAAATTGACGTCAGCAGCACCCGAGGCATAGACCCGGATCGGTTCTGCCTTTGCAATCAACCGCATCAGATCGAAGAAATGGCAGCATTTCTCCACCATTGTCCCTCCGGTCTTCTCGTTGAACCGGTTCCAGTCACCAACCTTTTTAAGGAACGGAAACCGGTGCTCGCGGATAGAAATCATCCGCACAGGACCGGTCTCGCCCAAACTCGTGGCTTGCAGCAGCCGCTCCACCGGCGGCATGTAGCGATATTCCATCGCCACCCAGACCGGCGCTGCCCGCTGCGCCGCCATTGCCAGGATCTCCTCGCAATCAGGCAGCGTGGTGCACAACGGCTTTTCCACCAGGATCGGAAGATCGGCCGGCAGAACATCAAGGAGCACCTGGTGATGCAGATGATTGGGAGCTGCGATCACCAGAGCGTCACACAGCCCCGCAGCCATCAACTCCCCATAGGTCGTGAATGCCTTGCAACCATGACCCGCGAGTACCGCCGCCTGATTGCGCATTCCATCATCCGGATCGCAAACTGCGGTCACCCGCGCACCGTTGATCAGTCCGATATTGCGAATATGTTCCTGCCCCATCATGCCTGAGCCGATGATGGCGTATCTGATCTCTGTCATGGGGTGGCCCGCAGTTTCAACGCTGTGATCATAGATGAATGACCGGAAGACCGGCGGCCACGGCGAAGCTTTCTAGCGCTGCGACATGATCGCCATAGGCGAGCGCCATGTGATGCTCGAGCCCGCTGTTGATGACCCCGGCCAGAACCTCGTGCGCCGGGCGCTCGAACCGTACAACGCCTGATGTGCCGGTGAATGCCTTGTCGCGCTTGAGCATCTCGCCCCGCGCCAGGATCAGGCTCTGCACGCCCTGCGCCTGGCTCAATCGCACAAAGGTCACCGGGCCGGGCTTCAGGGGAAACTCAAACAACAGCGGCATCTTGCGATTGGTGTGAATGGTCGCCTCTTTGACAGCATCCGGATCAGCCATGGACAAGGGTGCCTGGCCGCAATGCCAGACCACGGCGGAATTGTCACTCACGTCGATATCGACCAGATCGGCCAGAAACACCGGCGCGCCGCTCGCAGCCTGCAGCAGCAACTGCGTCGCAGCACCATAGACGTCCGCCTCGCAGGCACAGGGCGTGCGCGCCTCGCCCATCATCGCAACCGGCCCGCAAACCGCGCCGCCATATTCGGTGAAAGTTTCGGGCCAGCAACGGATTGCAAAGGCATCAAACCCGCCCTCGGCCTTGATGCCGTCAAGCGCCAGCTTCAGGCGAAGCGAACGATCAAGTTCCGGCTGATCGACCTGGTCGAGGCCCGAAACCATTTGATCTGCAGCCTGGCGCAGCTCATCCGCCGCCTTGGAAGGGGCAGCATGGGCCCGGTCGAACAGATCGGAAAGATCGAACCCCCTCACAGTGAGACCAGTCAATGCCTGAAGCCGGTCCGGCTTATAGGCGCAGGTGTCAAACCCGTCTGGATGCTCGCCAATCCGGGCAATGCTTTTGCTTTTCAGTTGGTCAAGCAGCGCCGTACCGGCTGCGGGATCAGCATCCGACTCCGCGGGTTGCATTGGATGGACCATCGGCGTTGCGCCGAACAGCGTGTCCAGAGGGCCCTCGCCCGGTGCGGCATAACGCCACGAAAACAGCCGCCCGCGCAGAGACAATGCATGCGAGGCAAGATTGAGGCCGCAAAAGGCATTGAGCCGGAGACGCCCGCCAAGCCGAGGCTCGGGAACCGCCCAGATCGCCAGTGGCTGTTCGAAGCTATCCGCAATCCTGCAAGTCATCACCGCGTCGGTGAAAGTGACCTGCAAAATCAGGATTCGATCAGGCATTTGAACCTTGATGTCGGCCATTGCCGCTTCCGCGGCTGCCGCGTCCATCAGAAGAGTTGGCGCCCCAACAAGGGTGTGGCCAGAGGCCTCGAGGTCACGCCACATCCCCGACAGCATCTCTTCGGCAAAGGGGACATCGAAGGTCGGCCGCCCAAGCGGCAGCACGCCAATTGTCAGAGTTTCAGATGACATCGGCCTGCCCCCTTACATCACCGGCTAAAAACACTAGATTGCGGTCATGACAGCAATCTTCAAACGCAGGGCCTTGGCCCTTGTTCTTGCAGTGGCCGTTATGGTCATTGTCCCGTCCGCGCAAAGCTCTGCCACCGAGGCCGCCTGGGCCCGCCTGGCGCAGGGCGGCTACACCATCCTGCTTGGATTTTCGCGCACCCCTGGTGGTGGCGAACCGCTGAGGCCGGATCTTGGCGATTGCGAAAACCGCAACAGCCTGAGCGACCGGGGCATTCAGGAATCCCGCCGCATAGGCATGCGCTTTGCCGCGCGCGCTGTTTCGATCAACTCGGTCTATGCCGGAGAGTTCTGCCGCGCATTGCAAACCGCCGAACTCGCTTTCGGACGCCGGGATGTCGAGACCAAGCCCTACCTCAACTCGATTGTCGGCGGCGCGGATCCCGGCCTTATCCCGGCTGAGCTGATCACAGCGGTTGAAGAGTTCAACGGTGCCGGCAACCTGTTGATGGTCACCCATCCGGTGCTCATCAAGGCCATTTCCGGCACCACCCCGCGTGAAGGTGAGGCCATCATCATCGCGCCGGGCGAAAACCCCGGCGACAAGCCGCGCGTCATCAACCGTCTGCTTCTCGATTAGCGCACGCCGTTGCATCAGCCAAAATCGCTGTAGCTGTGGCGGAAACTCTGATCCGCGGGCGCGAAAAGCGCGCCTTCAGGACCGAACACCGGGTGCTTGTCCCAGCGCGTGGCCGCCTGGTCCGTGAGCGCATTGAGATCACGCATATAGTCAACGGACCCGGTTTCGAGTCCGCTGCGCATGGCGTCCCAATCCGGATAGTGCCCGAACGCTTCGAGCCAGATCGCACGGCCCGCAAGATAGCCCGAGGCCCCGGCACGGTAGGCATGGGCGAGAATGTTGCGGAAATCAGCCTTGCCGGCACCCGCCGACAACATCACCCAGGGCCGCCCTGCCAGCCGGCCCATCTCGTCAAAGGCCGCCTGAACCTTGGCATCCCCACCCTCGGGAACGTCTTTGGCGGCAACCGGGCTTTCGAGCTTGAACACATCAATGCCGAAATCCGGATGGGCAAAATCCGCCACCGATTGCAGCACGTGGTCTGTGCGCTTGCCGGTCATCTCGACATAGTCTGTGGTCTGATGCGCATCATCCTTGAGCGGATAGACCAGCAACTCGAACAGGAACGGAATGTCGTAACGCGCACAGGCTTCGCCGATGCGCTTGGTGAAGTCCTTCTGCTTGTCATTGATGTGTTTCGGCGCATCAGGCCGGTACCAGGTCAGAACCTTGACCGCATCACCGCCCATCCGCTTGATCTTGGCCACAGACCAGTCGTCGATCTCGCTCGACAGCCGGCCATCTTCCGTTTCCTCAAAGATCGAATCCTCGAGCGTGACGATCAGGCCTTTGGTCGGTGACAGCTTGCCAATGCCCTTCGGGATTGCAAAATGCGGATCGAGCAGCATTGCCGAAGACTGGTCCTGCAAAGTCTCGACCAGCAAGGCCTTGAACCCGGCCACATCTTCCCAGGGTGCCTCGGCAGTCCCATGATGCTTGGCGATCGGCCCCTTGATCGGCGGCCGTTGGTCAACAGCCGTCATCTTGAACAAGCCACCCGCATCGGCCATCCGCCGCATGCCCCACAATTTGCCAGCACTTAGCTGCATGTCATCGCCTCTTTCATGAAATTTTCGGCTTCGCTTCGCCGCGGATATCCGGCACGGCCATTGGATCTGGTGCATTTGAGGGCCGCCGCCGAATTGGCAAAACGGATCGCCGGAGCCGGCTGCATCTTCTCGCCCAGTGCAAGCGCAAAGGCGCCGTGCCAGACATCGCCAGCGCCAAGCGTATCCACGGCCTCTATCTGATAGGCAGGCTCGAAACCCGATGCTTGTCCATGGATCCAGAACACGCCCCTTGCACCGTCGGTCACACAGACAAAGGCGCGAGTCTCACACGCCACCGCGTCCAGCGCAGCGTCGAGATCGCCATGCCCGGCCCAGTCTCGAAGCCCTTGCGCGGAAAACGCCAGATGGCTCGCCAGCCTCAGTGCTTCTTCCGCGTCCATGACCGGCGCTTCTGCGTCAAGCACACCCGGCACCCCGCGCTCCCGTGCTGTGCGCATCAGCGCCGCCGCACCTTCGGGCCAGCGCGTATCAGCCAATGCCGCATCGAAATGATTTGGAAGAGCTGCGATCAGCCAGTCCGCATCCATCGGCAGGGTATGGTCGCGAAAATTGACAATCTGACGCTCTCCGCCCTGGTCAACAAGCACCGAGGAAAAGGAGGAGCGGCACCCCTCGAACCGGTACGCCAGCGCACAATCCACACCATCGGCGTCAAGCCCGGCCACGATCATGTCGCCCACCTGGTCGTCTCCGAGCCGGGTGGCCAGGAGCGCTTCGCCGCCAAGCCGGGAAACCGCCGCAGCGGCATTCGCCGCGCAGCCACCGCCGGTGATTTGGGCCTCACGCGCCCGGTATTTCTCTGCCCGGCGCGGCATCTCGTCGACATAGAAGACGAAATCAACCACAGCGAGGCCGGCAGTTACGATCCTGGTCATGCAGCATCAGTCCCAAGCCTGGATGGAGAGTGTGTTTCAGTCTGGCGGAACCCGCCGTTCAAGGTGAGAATATCAAGTCTTATATAAGACACAAGACTCAATTTTCCGGCAGAGTTCGAATCCGGCAACGGCCAAACGCTTTCCGGGCCATCAATCGACCGGCAAGCCGCTGGGCACAGTTTCGGGCCGGCCAAGCCGCCCTTTGGCGTTACCGCTCAGCGCATGCAGAAAGGCAATCAGCTCAGCCACCTCCGAATCATCAAGAGCGACTGGCACAATATCAATCCTGGTCTTGAGCCGCGCCCGCTCGCGGGAATCCTCGAACGCGATGAAATCCACCGGACCCAGGCGCTCATCCGCTGGCAATTGCACCATGTCCGGCTGCCAGTTCTCGAACCCGGCAACAGGATCAAGATGATGCCGGACAATGCCCTCAAGCGTGGCATAGGCGCCATTGTGTCCCCAGGGCCCGGTCAGCGCCACATTGCGCAGCATCGGCGTGCGAAACCGGTAGGCGTCTTCCAGCCGGTTGGATTCAGCCATTCGCCCAACGTCACGCACATAGGGGTCGAAGACCCTGGTGCGGCCCGGGCCGAAATGCGGCAAAGCCAGCGCATGAAAACCCTGATCCGACATCATCTGGCCCGCGTGACAACTGCTGCACCCTGCCTTGCCATAAAACAGCTCCATTCCCGACATCGCCTGGGGAGGAAGTGCCGTGGGATCACCAGCCAGATAACGGTCAAACGCGCTGTCCGTCACCCGCCATTCGCTGTTGATGAAATCCCCCAGCGCATTGGCGACATGAGCAATGGTCAGATCACCCGCACGTTCAATCGATGGATCAGCCTGTCGAAAAAGGTCGACATAGGCCGGGATCGCCCACACCCGCTCCATCAGCAGCGGCCAAACATGGTCGATCCGGTCATAGGCGGCACCGGCCACCTTGTTTTCCTCGGGGTTCCCGGCCATCTCGGTTTCCGATGTCAACGGAAACAGAGCCTGCGCCGCGAGGATGCCCTTGAGGCCGGAGGGCAGATACTCCTCCGCAGGCGAGTTGAACCCGTTGCCGAAGATATCATCAACGCTCAGACGCCCGTCATGAAACAGCACCCGGATTTCGCGCAGACCAAGATTGAACATCGGCGACGCGTTGCGCGGCACCCGCTTCTCGATCCGGGCATCGCCGCGGCCTGTGGTGCGCTTGATGCCCAGCCCTTCACCGCCTTCACCCACGCCCAAGGCCAACCCGTCGCCGGTGGCGAGATCATGGTGATGGCAGGTTCCGCACGAAATGTTGCGGTTGCCCGACAGGATCGGATCGTAAAACAGAAGGCGCCCGATCTCCGCCAGTGCGGGATCGAAATCATGAAAATCGGCATTGGTGAGCGGTGGCGGCAGCGCGCGACCATCCATATCGGCAAGGGCTGTCGGCACGGCTGTGATTGCCAACAACACAACGCCGCAAATGGCCAGAGCCCCTTGGCCGAACCGTCGTGACCAGCTGTTCATTCCACCTCCTCAACCTGCGCAAACGCGATGCCTCAAAGACACCCGTCAGCCTCCTCCTTGCCACCGTCCCCGGCGAGCCATTATTGTCGCTCCGCTCCACCTCGCGAGAAAGAATGGCAAATGACTTCAGCGCTTGCAAACACGAAAATGGGCCTCCGCGCCTTGGGCCTGATCACCTTGAGCCTGGTGATGACGACGGCACTTCCGGCCCGCGCGGAAATCGAGAGGGGCCGCATCCTGATGGAAGAGAGCCGCTTCGAAGAGGCAATGGCCGAGTTCCTTCCTGCGGCGCGATCGGGCAATGCCGATGCTGAAGAGCTGATCGGTGTGATGTATGCCATGGGCCTCGGCGTCGAACGTGACGATGAGCGGGCCTTTGAGTGGTATCTGCGCGCCTCGATGAAAGGCCATCCAGGTGCGCAATCAGGCATCGGATGGTATTTCGAAGTGGGGCGCGGCACTGCCGTCGATCTTGTCCGCGCCTACCTTTGGTATGGACTTTCGACCATCGGAGGCGATCCGGATGCGGCGATTTCCATCGAGGAAGTGGCGAAGAAAATGACGCCGGACCAGATCCGTCGCGCCCAGGTCCTGATCAACGACTACCGGCCCTGGATGTATCCGTTCCGCTGATTGCTCATCAACAAAAAACCGCCCGGATTGCTCCAGGCGGTCTGTGGTTCCGGCGCTCATCAATGGACGCTTACTTGATGTCCATCATGGCGCCACCATCGATGGTTTCCGACGCCTTCGCGGCTTCCGCGACCAGCAGGTCATAGAAGGTTGCACCGCCCTGAACATTGGTCTTGAACCATTCAAACACCGGTGTTGCGGCTTCCTTGAACTGCGCCTTCTCTTCCATCGTCGGCACATAGACGGTCCCGCCGATCTCCGCGAACTCGCTGTAGGCAGCGATCGACTTGCGCTTTGGAGAGGCGAACGTGGCCTGCTGCAAGGCGGCGAAGCCATCAACCACAACGCGGCGCAGGTTTTCATCCAGCCCCATGAAGCGATCATTGTTCATGTACCAGAGCGCACCCATGTAGGAATGGCCGTCCAGCGTGAGATATTTCAGGCCTGCATCCGGGAACTTCATCCCCATGATGTCCGTGATGCCGTTTTGGGTGCCTTCGACCACGCCGGTCTGGAACGAGGTGAACAATTCAGGCCACGGAATCGGGGTCGGCGAAGCTCCCATCGAACGCACCAGCTCCTGCGGCAGATCGGCAACCACGGTGCGGATCTTCAGCCCGTCCATATCGGCCGGCGAACGGATTTCCCGCTCGGTGTTGGCGAAGTTGCGCCAACCACCGGTGTTGCCGATGGTCATCAGGCGAATCATGCCGCCCGAGTCAGCCAGCATCTGCTCACGCAGCGCGCGGGTGAACGTGCCTTCGGTCAGCACGGCTTCAGCGATCCGGTCATCCCGCAGAAGATAGGGAAGATCGAGCACCTGCACGTAGGGGAAAATCCCCGATGCGCCGCCCGAGGTCGAAATGTAGATGTCGATCGAACCATCGGCGATGCCTTGGAGGCATTCCGCGCCATTCGAGCAAAGCTGGGTACCGATGAACAATTCGACCGCAATCGCGCCGTTCGAGGCCTTCTCGACATAGTCCTTGAAGACCACAAGGCCGTCATAGTCCTCGTCGTTTTCATTGGAGTTGGCGGTGGCGCGCAGCGTGATGTCCGCGGCCTGCGCAGCAGTGATCATGCCACCGGCCAGCACCGACAGGCCGAGTGCCGCCGCGCTCAGTGTTTTGAGTGTGTTCTTCAAGATCATAAATGTTCCTCCCATTAGTCCTTGTTTCCCTCAAGTCTTATATAAGACATAAGATTGACGAGCCTCGTTTGCTTGTCAAGCATGAGCCCAAGCTGCAGTGGTTTCATGTCCATCCCATGACAGGATGCAAACTGTCCTCACTTTGCAAAGCCAAACAACTGCGGCATGAACAATGAAATTTGCGGCACGAAGGTGATCAGGAAAATCGCCACCACCTGCACCGCCAGAAACGGCAGAATCGCCTTGGCGATGGTTTCCACCCGTTCCCCCGAGACACTCGAGGTGACAAACAGCACCAGTCCCATCGGCGGCGTCGCCAGCCCCACGGTCAGATTGACGCTCATGATGATTGCGAAATGCACCGGATGAACGCCAAGATCGGTAAAGATCGGCCCCAGGATCGGCCCAAGAATAATGATCGCCGGTCCCGCATCGAGAAACATGCCCACAATGAACAAAAGCACATTGATCAGGAAGAGCAGGATGTAGGGATTGTCCGAAAGGCCCAGAATGAAATTGGCCAGGATCTCAGGCGTATGCGACAGGCTGACAACCGTCTTGAAGGCCATCGCGGCCCCCACCAACAGCAACACCACCGATGTGGTCATTGCAGCCTTGGTCAGCACCTTCGGCAGATCCGACCAGCCCATGGTCTTGAGGATGAACAGCGCCACGATAAAGGCATACACTGCAGCCACGGCAGAGGCCTCGGTCGGGGTGAAGATTCCGCCGAGGATTCCGCCCAGAATGATCACGGGAGTCAGCAGCGGGAAGAACGCCTTCAGGCTCGCCTGCCCCTTTTCCGGCCAGGTGGCGCGCCGCGAGGCTGCGGGAAAATCATTGCGCTTGGCCAGGAAGCCCACCACCATCATCAGCGAAAGCCCGATCATCACTCCAGGCACGATACCGGCTAAAAACAGTGCCGCGACCGATTCACCCATGACATAGGCATAGATGATCATGATCCCCGAAGGCGGAATGATCGGTCCGATCACCGATGAAGCCGCTGTTACCGCAGCCGCGAATTTCCGCGTGTAACCGTTCTTTTCCATGGCCGGGATCAGCATCGACCCAAGCGCCGACACATCCGCCACCGCCGATCCCGAAAGCCCGGCAAACAGCATCGAAGAAAGAATGTTCACATGCGCAAGCCCGCCCTTGAGGTGGCCGATCATCGCCTGGCTGAATTCCACGATCCGCATGGTGATGCCACCGCGGTTCATCAACTCGCCAGCCAGCATGAAAAACGGGATCGCCATCAGCGGAAAGGAATCCATGCCCGTATAGACGTTGCGGTAGAGCAGCGCGATATCGCGCTCCTGACCATTGAGCCAGAGCAGAAACCCTGGGGCTGCCAACATGCCGAAGAACACCGGCAGGCCGATCATCAGGAAAACCAGGAACAGCGGAAGGAAGAAAAACAGCATGACCTACTCCACCGCCACAATCACACGATCATGATCCTCGGGCAGGTCCGCCTTGGGATCGATCAGATGCGCAATCGACTTAAAACACAGTTCGAGGTTGACCAGGATCATCAGAAACAATCCAAGCGGCAATGACATGTACATCCAGGCAAGCTTTATCCGCACCAACCCAAGGCCCAGGAACTCCAGCGGCAGCTTGAGCGAGCTGGAATTGAACAGCCAGCCGGAATTGACATGGTTGAGGCCAAGCCGGAAGCCGAAGACCAGCACAACGAGAGACACCAGCAGCAGCAACAGGCCAAGAATCGCTCCCAGCCGCAATGGCAGCAGATCCTTCACCATGTCGATGGACACGAATCCGCCCCAGCGATAGGCGGTCGGCGCGATCACCGCCACCATCCACAGCATCAGGAACCGCGCCCCCTCATCAGGCCATGCCAGTGCGCTGCCCAGAACGTAACGGAAAAACACCTGCAGCATGATGATCAGCACCATCAGCGCCATCGCAACCCAGGCAATGGTCCGGCCAATCCGCAAGAGCATAGTATTGAGCCGCACAAGCGGCCCCAATATCCCCAAAATCACTGCCATGGTTTAGGTCCTCCCCGAGCCGGCAACCACAGTGCATTCAAGAGTCTTATATAAGACCTGCCTATGGGCTTCTATTTCGTAACGTCTGTCAAGAGCCCCAGCTTCACACCTGGCAGGCTCAATCGCGGATAAAGACATGCTCGGTATGTTGCACCAGTTTCTCGCCGGGCCGCAGGACCGCACCGGCAAAGCCTTCATGGTTGGGACTGTCGGGCCAGCTTTGGGTCTCAAGGCAAAAGCCGGCATGCGCGCCATAGGTCTTGCCGGAAAGACCTGGAACTGAAGGCGAAATCTTGAAACCTGTGTAAAACTGCACGCCCGCCTCACCAGTCCGCAGCTCCATCGCCACACCGGAGCGCAATGACCGCGCCAGCGCCACGGTTCGCACCGGACCTCGCTCGCGCGACAAGCAAAAATTGTGGTCATAGGCAACCTGTTGCCCTTCAGCATCCACACGCCTCACAGGCCGCATCTCCCGGAAATCAAAGTCCGTTCCCGCGACGGTGGCGATCTCGCCGGTCGGGATCTGGTCTTCGTCAACCGGCAGGTAATGGTAGGCTGCCATCATCAACTCGTGATCAAGAATATCGTCGCTGCCATCAAGATTGAAATAGCTGTGATGCGCAATATTGGCGAGCGTCGGGCGGTCGGTGACGCTTGTGTAGGTAATCGCCAGGCAACCACCGGGCCTCAGTTCGTAGCGGGCCTCGATCTTCATGGTTCCGGGATAGCCGGACTGGCCATCTGGATCGACGATCGAGAAGACGGCAAAATTTTCTCCGTGCTGATCAATCGTCCATACCCGCTTGCCCGTGCCCGCACTGCCGCCATGCAGATGCGTCACCCCACGTTCGTTCAATTCAAGCTGGTAATCGATGCCATCGAGAGAAAAACGCCCTTTGGCGATCCGGTTGGCGTGGCGGCCGGGGGTCTGCCCGAAATAGGGCGAATGCGCCGGATAGCTCTCAAAATCAGGAAATCCCAGCGTCAGAGGCGGCAAATGGTTTTCAAGCCTCAGATCCTGCAGCGCCGCACCCCAGGTCATGACTTTCGCCGTCAGCCCACCACCCTGAAGTGTGATGCGGCGGACCGCCTCTCCGTTTGCAGTGTGTCCGAAAATCTCGATCATACCGGCATTTCCAAGTCTTGTTTGATCCGTTCCAGGCATTGGGATGGCCTGATTTTTCTCCAGGCGCAAGGCCTGAAGCGAGATACGGGCAAGAGCACGCCCAACGCCGCTATGGATCAAAACAGCTTAAAGCACCGGACGCGGAGAAAACACTTTTTGATTGCAAACCCCTCTTGATTGCAAATACACTCCATAATGCAATCAAAGGGAGAGTTGACATGAATAAAGTTCTCGCCATTGTTCTCACAATTACTGTCGCGGGCTTCGCCCAAACGGCATTCGCTGACGATCACGCGATGTCTCCGGATATGAAGCTCCTCGCCGGAGCATCCAACTGGGTCAACCAGTCCGGCTCTGTTGCTCAGTTTGTGTTCACGCCCTCGCCCACACAACCTCAAACCTACGAGGTTTCCGGAAACTACATCAACAACGCCCAGGGGACAGGCTGCAAGGGCACACCCTACCCCCTGTCGGGAGCCTACTACTCGGGCAACCAGATAATCTCGTTCTCGGTGGTCTGGTCAAACGCATCAGCAAACTGCCAGTCGGCAACCGGGTGGACTGGTTATTTCGACTTTTCAGGATCCCAAGCCGTGCTGAAAACCGATTGGAACCTGGCCTTTTACAGCGGCAGCACTCCCGCAATCCAGCAGGGCCAAGACGACTTCATGCAATCAGTAGCGACCGTCTCTGAGAGCTTGCTGACCGAATAAAGCACCATATGGTCTGTAGTGCAGGCAAACCGAAGTGAAAAACGGATCCGCGGCAGGAGCTCGCCATCCGGCGGGTTCCTGTCGGCTTGTCTACCGCGTCAACTGCCGCGTCGCCGCTTCCAGACCGGACAGCGTCATCGGAAACATCCGGTCCGCAAACAATTGCCGGATCAGCTCCGTCGAATGGGTGTAGGGCCAATGCGCTTCCGGCGCCGGGTTGAGCCAGGCGACCTTGTGGAAATGGTTGAGCATCCGCGTGAGCCAAACCTGGCCAGGCTCCTCATTCCAGTGTTCCACAGATCCGCCCGGCGCAATGATTTCATAGGGGCTCATCGCAGCATCACCGACAAAAATCACCCGATAGTCAGACCCGTAGGTTCGCAGCAGCTCTTCGGTCGGCATCACATCCTGCCGGCGCCGCTGATTATCGCGCCAGACTCCCTCATAGAGGCAATTGTGGAAGTAGAAATACTCCATGTGACGAAACTCGGCGCGCGCCGCGGAGAACAGCTCCTCGACAACCCGGATGTGATCATCCATTGACCCGCCGATATCAAAGAACATCAACAGCTTGACGGCATTGCGCCGTTCCGGCCGGGTCTTGACGTCCAGCCAGCCGTGTTCGGCTGTCGCCTGGATTGTGCCATGCAGATCGAACTCCTCGGCGGCGCCCTCTCGGACCCAGCGCCTCAACCTTCTCAGCGCCACCTTGATGTTGCGGGTGCCAAGCTCCACCGTATCATCAAGGTTCTTGAACTCGCGCTTGTCCCAGACCTTGACCGCACGGCGGTGACGGCTCTCTTCCTGTCCGATGCGAACGCCCTCGGGATTGTAACCGTGGGCGCCAAAGGGGGAGGTGCCTGCCGTGCCGACCCATTTCGATCCGCCCTGATGCCGCTTTTGCTGCTCCTCAAGCCGTTGCTTGAGCGTCTCCATCAGCTTGTCAAAACCGCCCAGGCTCTCGATCAGCTTTTTCTCATCCTCGTTGAGGTGTTTCTCCGCCATGCGCCGCAACCATTCCTCCGGAAGATTGCGAACATTGGTGGCCACGGCACCTCCAACAGCCTCAACGCCGCGGAAGTAATGCGAGAACACACGGTCGAAGCGATCGATATGGCGTTCATCCTTCACCAGCGCAGCACGGGCAAGATAGTAGAATCCCTCCACATCATAGAGGGCCAGCCCCGCATCCAACCCCTCCATCAAGGTCAGGTACTCGCGCAGCGAGACCGGCACTTTGGCAGCTTTGAGCTCTAGAAAGAATGGCAGGAACATGGATGCGATCTTAACGGCAACGCGGCCTGCTTTCCATAGCGATCATGATTTCAAATCGCTGTTTCGATTGCCCCCGATCGCCGGGGCGGCTGACAGCAAAGCCAATGCCGCACTGCGCGTGTCAGGTCCTCCAGGCGGGCTTACCGGCTGTATTTGACAAACGGCGTCAATGTCGCGATCCGGTCATAGAGCTTGCGCGCGGTTGTATTGAATTCCTGCGTCATCCAGTAGACGTTCGGGCAGCCATCCCTGTCCGCGGCGGCATAAACAGCCTCGATCAACGCCCGGCCAACACCTGTTCCACGCGCCTCAGGCGCGGCGTAGAGATCCTGCAGATAGCAGACATGTTCCAGCCTCCAGCAATGGCGGTGGTAGAAGTAATGCACCAGCCCCACCGGTTCGCCATCCACAAGCGCCAGCAGCCCGCGTGGCTCATAAAACGAGTTCTCACCCTCAACATGCTCCCCGAGAATGCGCCCGAATGTGGTCTCATACACCTCTTCGGGAACGCTCGATTCGTAGAACTCAAGATAGCCGGTCCAAAGCTTGCGCCAATGATCCCTGTCAGACGCGGCAATCGGCCGGATCTCCACTTTTGACCCGCCCATCCTACTCTCCAGCCTCGGCCATCGCTCGGTCGTGACCGATATCTGCCATGTTGAACGGCGTCGTCTGGTAGACCTGATTGATCCAGTTGCCGAACAAGAGAAATGCATGGCTGCGCCAGCGGTTGAGCGGCGCCCGCTCCGGATCGTCGTCCGGAAAATAGTTCTTCGGCGGCGCGATCGGCTTTCCGGCCTGGACGTCACGGAAGTATTCCTCGGCCAGCGTGCCAGAATCATACTCGATGTGATTGAAGATATAGAGCCGGTTGCCAAACGCTTCGTGCAGCAGGCACAACCCGGTTTGGCTGCTTTCCATCAGCACGTCGAAATCCGGTGTCAGATCCTCGCGGCGCACCTCGGTCCAGCGCGACACAGAGACCTGAAAATCATCCGAAAACCCCATCAGATAGGGGGAGGCCGGGTTGAGATTGCGGTGTCGGTAGACACCAAACGCCTTTTCGTCGAGTTGCCGCTTGGGCACGCGGTGAAAATGCCACGCCGCTGCCATCGCACCCCAACATACAAAGAAGCTCGAATGCACATGGGTCGTGGTCCAGTCGAGGATCTGCTCGAGCTCATCCCAGTAGGTCACATCCTCGAAAGGCAGCGTCTCGATCGGCGCGCCGGTGATGATGAAACCATCGAACTTCCGGTCCTTCACCTCGTCCCAGGTGTGGTAGAAATTGATCAGATGCTCTTCAGACGTATTCTTGGCCGCATGCGAGCCGATGCGCACCAGCGTCAGCTCCACCTGCAGCGGCGACGCACCGACCAGCCGGGCGATCTGCGTCTCGGTGGCGATCTTGTTGGGCATAAGGTTCAACAAGCCGATATGCAGGGGACGGATATCCTGCCGCACAGCAATGGATTCATCCATGATCTGCACGCCTTCCTTGACCAGCACATCACGGGCGGGAAGACCATCAGGAATACGGATCGGCATGACGCACGGACCTCCAACAACAAAAAACCGGCCCGCGAATACACGCTGCCGGTCCGTTGGGGAATCCCCCTCGGCCCTTTAGCGAGTTGTTTAACGTGGCTGCAAGCCGGCCGGCCAAATCACCACAAGATCAGAATAGGCCCCACCTTTATTCAGGTCAACGCTGTTTACATCAATAGGAAAGGTCAGCCGGCTGAACATCGGTGTAATCAGGCGGCGGCATCTCCCGCAGACGAACTGCGTCAATTGTATCCGCACCGGACACCAGTGCTTTGACAATGCGGTGCATGCCATCCATCACACGCCCATGCGGACAGAGTATGATCGGAAAGCTCGGATCAGCATTTTCGGTCAGATCGAAATGCTGTGCCAGGGACCGTGGCGTCGGCCGGTCATCAGCAGTTTGAAACCACCACAATTCATCAAGCTCGGCAATTTCGCTCAGCGGAACCTCCACAACGGGAGACCCTTTGGAAAGCCGGATCAGCCGGCTGACATCCCAGGCGTAAAACCCGTTCGGACTGGGCCGGAAGTGATACTGCCTGCGCAAGCCAGATCCGGCATTTTCAAGGCCGATCATCCCCCGCGCTGCCGCGCCAAGAAGGCTAGCCGCTCGAAGAGATGCACATCCTGCTCGTTCTTGAGCAGCGCGCCATGCAGCTTGGGCAACGCATTCTTTGCGTCACCGCGCAACGTCTCCGGCTCTACATCATCGGACACCAGAAGCCGGATCCAATCCAGCGCCTCTGAGGTCGATGGCTTTTTCTTCAGCCCCGCGGTCTCGCGGATGGCGTAGAACTGGGTCAGCGCCTCGCGTACCAGCGATTGCTTGATGCCCGGGTAATGCACATCGACAATGCGCTGCAAGGTCGCCATTTCCGGAAACCGGATGTAATGGAAGAAGCAGCGCCGCAAAAACGCGTCCGGCAGTTCCTTCTCGTTGTTCGAGGTAATGATCACGATCGGCCGCTGTCTGGCCTGAATGGTCTCGCCGGTCTCATAGACAAAGAACTCCATCCGGTCGAGTTCCTGCAGAAGGTCATTGGGAAACTCGATATCCGCCTTGTCGATCTCATCGATCAGCAAAACCGTTTTCTTGTCAGCCGCAAAGGCTTCCCAAAGCTTACCGCGGCGGATGTAATTGGCCACATCATTGACCCGGTCATCTCCGAGCTGGCTGTCGCGCAACCGGCTGACCGCGTCATATTCGTAAAGCCCCTGTTGCGCCTTGGTCGTTGACTTGACCGACCATTCGATCAGATCAAGGCCGAGACTCTGAGCGATCTGGCGGGCCAGCTCGGTCTTGCCGGTGCCCGGTTCGCCCTTGACCAGAAGCGGCCGTTCCAGCCGGATCGCTGCATTGACCGCAACCGTGAGATCCTTGTCGGCCACATAGGCTTCTGTGCCTTCAAACTGCATACATTCTCCGTGCCCCACCAATCCGGCGGAATTGCGATGCCTCCGCGCCTCAACCATACAATCAAACTGGTCAGGCCATCTTCTGCTTCAATCCCCCTGGTTACTTCAACACCACATCAAACGCGGGGACGCAAGCCATGTTCAGGAGGCGAAAACACTTTCGGGCACTTGCGCCAGGCCCTTGCGCCAGATCAATGCGCCGCACCCTTTTGCGGGGCAAGGTCGTCCCAACTTAAACAACATGCATCTGACGGAGGCTCACATGACGCTCTACCACATCCATCTTGTTATGGCCCGCAACAAGGAATTCCCTGAAGGCAATGTCCATCGTGGCTATGATATTCACGCGCCACTCGATGCCGATGGTCATCTCGACAAGGCTGCCTGGGAGAAATCACCGTCATCATCAACCGTGATGCGGTTCTGGGATGGCGAGCGTTCGGCACTGGGTTATCTGGTCCATCACCCCAAGGGCGGTTGGGCCTTTGATTATGATCCCGCCGATGCGGACGATGATGAAACCGGCTTCAGGCTCTCAAGCCACATTTTCAAGCAAGGCGAGTATATTTCGATCCGCGACCATGGCGAAGATGAGTTGCACACTTTCGTCATCGATGCGGTGACCCAGGTGAACTGAGCCGCCAAGCCTCATGCCCGCCATGGGGCCGGATGCAAGAAAAGGTGCACGGGTGAAACTCTCATTCGTGCACCGCTAGCGCATGCCTCGCTCAATTGGACCCAATTGAGCGACAGCGTACATGCATCAATTCAAAGCGTTACAGCGTCCTTTGCGCATCAGATTGGATGCGCGGCGCTGTAGGCCAGTCAGCCGCCTTCGATCTCTTCGCGCAGCATCTCGAGTTCGAGCCACTCGCCTTCCATCGCTTCGATGTCGGTCTTGAGCGCATCATGGGCCTTGGCGCGCGCTGCAAATCCGTCCGGATTCTTGGAAAACAACGCCGGATCAGCCATTTCGGCCTCAATGGCAGCAAGTTTGTCTTGTGCCGCCTCGATCTTGCCGGGCAGCGATTCAAGTGCGAACTTCTGCTTGTAGGAAAGCTTGCGCGATGCCTCGCGCGCGCCGGCCTGCGGCTTGGACGTTCCGCTCGACTTGGCTGCTTCTGAAGCCTGTTTCGCCTTCTTCTCCCGCGCCGCCTCGCCGCTTTGGGCCAGCATGTCGGTGTAGCCACCGGCATAGGCAATCCAGCGCCCGTCAGGATCGGTCGGATTGGCGGGCGCCAGCACAGATCCCACGGTCCGATCGAGGAAATCGCGGTCATGGCTGATCAGGATCACGGTGCCCGGGTAGGACGCCACCAGTTCCTGCAACAGATCCAGCGTTTCCATGTCGAGATCATTGGTCGGCTCATCAAGGATCAGCAGGTTCGAAGGCTGCGACAGAATTCTCGCCAGCACCAGCCGTGCCTTCTCTCCACCCGAAAGGTTCCGGATCGGCGTGTGCGCCTGCTCCGGCTGGAACAGAAAGTCCTTCATGTAGCCGGTCACATGCTTGGCTTCGCCATTCACGATAAGGCTGTCGCCACGGCCATCGGTGAGGTAATGCGCCAGCGTTTCATCCGGATTGAGCACGTCGCGGCGCTGGTCGAGCACGGCGATGTCAAGCTTCGATCCATGCCGCACAAACCCGGTGTCGGGTTCCAATTCGCCAATCAGCATCTTCAGCAGCGTTGTCTTGCCGGCACCATTGGGACCAATGATGCCCAGACAGTCACCGCGATTGATCCGGATCGAAAAATCGCGAACCACCGGTGCCTTGTCATAGACCTTGGATATCCCTTCCGCCTCGATCACCAGCTTGCCCGAGTCCCGGCCCTCCGCCACCTGCGCGTTGATCCGCCCCTGCGGACCCTTGTGGCCTCGGTGGTCCGCCCGCATGGTGTGCAGCTGCGAAAGCCGTCGCATGTTGCGCTTGCGCCGCGCGGTCACACCGTAGCGCAGCCAATGTTCCTCGCGCTCGATGGCGCGTCCCAGCTTGTGCTGCTCCAGCTCCTCTGCCTCAAGCACCTCATCACGCCAGGCCTCAAAATGTTCGAACCCCTTCTCCAGCCTCAACGACCGTCCTCGGTCAAGCCAGACAGTGGCGCGCCCGACGCGCTCGAGAAAGCGCCGGTCATGGGAGATCACCAACAGCGCGCCACGCGCACGCACAAGCTCTTCTTCGAGCCATTCGATGGTCGGCAGATCAAGATGGTTGGTCGGCTCATCCAGCAGCAAAATATCGGGTTCCGGCGCAAGCGCACGGGCCAGGGCTGCACGGCGCGCCTCACCGCCTGAAAGAGTCTGCGGGTCGGCAGCCCCATCCAGACCCAGATTTCCAAGCAGGTAACTCACCCGGTGCGGATCGTCGCTGGGGCCCAGCCCGGCTTCCGCATAGGCTTCAACCGTGGTGAAGTCCCCGAAATCCGGCGCCTGCGGCAGATAGCGGATCGTCGAGGACGGGTGCCTGAAGATCTCACCCGACTGCGGCTCGACAAGTCCCGCCGCGATCTTCAAAAGAGTTGATTTGCCAGAGCCGTTGCGGCCCACAAGGCAAATCCGGTCCCCCGGCTCCACCTGCAGTTCCGCTCCGTCCAGCAGCGGCGCGCCTCCGAAGGACAGTCTGATGTCGTCAAGTTTGAGAATCGGTGGCGCCATGGTCAGCTTCCGGAAAAATCATGCGGCCGGGCAAGCACAAGCGCCCGCCCGGATTGAAGGCTCGCGGTCATCGGACCGGTGACCACATTCGATATGGTGCGCGAGGCACCGAAAGCGATATCGGCCTCCTGAAGCGGATATTTCACGCCCAAAAGGCTCAGACCGCCAAGATCCGAAAACCCGATCACCGACATGAGCGACCCGGCAGGAAGATCAAGCGTCAGCGACCCTGGCAGCAACGGAACCGCCTCTTCCGTCCCCGAGGTCAGCACCAGATTGAGGCCGCGCTCGGCAAGGGTGACGGCCTGCATGAGATGCGCGAGCGCGTGGTCCGTACGTGCGCCCTGAAAGGCCCCGACCAGGATCAATCGGGTCGCACCACGGGCGATCGCCTCTTCGACGGCAAGTTCTCCGTCGGTGAAGTTCTTCTCCGCCGGAAACGCCTGCCGTGGCACGCCGCTATGACGTGCCAGCAGATCGTCGGCCGTGGAATCAAAGTCACCCACCCAGAGTTCCGGCTTAAGCCCCAGCGCCGCCGCATGCGCCATGCCGCCATCAGCCGCGATCGCACGAGCGCCCTGGACCAGGGTCCGGACCCGTTCATCAGGCACCAGTGCGCCACCAAGCAGGATTGCAAATGTCAGATCAGATTTCATCGCGGACAGCCAATAGCAGCTTTTGCCGCACTTGCCAGAGTTGGCGAGAAATTCTATGTCTTGTCTCGCTCTAACGGGGTGCCTGGCGTCAAAAACCGGGCTGAGAGGCCAAGTGGCCAACCCGAAGAACCTGATCCGGTTTGTACCGGCGGAGGGATTAGACGCCGATTACGCGCCTATTCCTGTTTTAACAACACAAGGAGGCGCGATCGATGCGCAAGACAAGCCTTTTTTCTGCTGCACTTGTTGCAGCATTCCCTTTCATTGTTCAGCCCGCCATCGGTGCCGACAGGGAACTGACGATCTACACCTATGACAGCTTCGTCGCGGAATGGGGTCCAGGGCCCAAGATCGAAGCTGCCTTTGAGGCCAACTGCGAGTGCGACCTCAAATGGGTCGGCGTTGCCGATGGCGTGGCGCTTCTGAACCGGCTTAAGCTGGAAGGCGAAAAGGCGAAAGCAGGCATCGTGCTCGGGCTCGACACCAATCTGGTCGCAGAAGCCAAGGCCACCGGCCTGTTTGACGCGCACGGCCTCGACACCGCAGCGATTTCGGTTCCAGGTGGCTTCGCGGATGATACTTTCATTCCCTATGACTACGGCCATTTCGCCGTGATCTATGACAGTCAGAGCATCGAAACGCCGCCGGCAAGCCTCAAGGATCTTGTCGAAGGCGATGCAGACCAGAAGATCGTGATCCAGGACCCACGCACCTCCACGCCCGGCCTCGGTCTGTTGCTCTGGGTCAAGTCGGTCTATGGCGATGAGGCCGCTGCCGCCTGGGAAAAACTCTCTGGCCGCGTTCTCACCGTCACGCCGGGCTGGTCGGAGGCCTATGGGTTGTTCACTTCGGGCGAAGCCCCAATGGTGCTCTCCTACACCACCTCACCCGCTTACCACATGGTGGTTGAAGACACCGATCGTTACCGTGCGGCCGAGTTCTCAGAAGGCCACTACCTTCAGATCGAGGTGGCAGGACTTCTCTCAAATGCACCCGACAAGGAGTTGGCACGCGAGTTCCTCGCATTCATGATGACCCCCGGCTTCCAGAACGAAATCCCGACCAACAACTGGATGTGGCCGGCAGCAGCAACCTCCACCGACCTGCCGGAGGCATTCGCAACCCTGGTCAATCCGGAAAAGACCCTGCTCTTTTCACCGGAAGAGGTGGCTGGAAACCGCGCAGCCTGGATTGACGAATGGCTCGGCGCCATGAGCCGCTGATTGTGGCGTTCATCCCGTGCTGACAAGCTCACTGACAGGACCTGAACATCACGCCGCCCGTATGGGCGGCGTGATTGCGTTGGTCGCAGTGGGCCTCGCCCTGGCCGTACCAATAGCCGTATTGATTTCCTTTGGAATCTCGAGCGGAGGCAGCAGCAGCGCGTCGGGCAACCAGAGCGCATACCTGATGCGCATCACCTGGTTCACGCTGATGCAGGCCGGGTTGTCCACACTGCTCAGTGTGCTGATCGCCATCCCGCTTGCCCGTGCGCTTGCCCGGCGACCCCATTTCGCAGGCCGGGAATGGCTGATCAGCTTGTTTGCGCTACCGCTCGGCCTCCCCCCATTGGTCGCGGCCCTCGGCCTGATCGAGATCTGGGGCCGCAGCGGGCTCGCCAATCAGGGCCTGGCCCTGTTCGGCGTCCAGACACCCTTCTCGATTTACGGGCTTAGCGGAATCCTGCTGGCACATGTGTTCTTCAACATGCCACTGGCCACCCGGCTGATCCTTCCGGCCTTGCAGCGGTTGCCGGGCGAGTACTGGAAAACCGCAGCCAATCTCGGGCTCGGTGGCTTCACCCTGTTTCGCCTGATCGAATGGCCGACGATGCGCCGGTCTGTAGCAGGCGCTGCGGGTCTGGTCTTCATGCTGTGTGCCACATCGTTCACACTCGTGCTGGTTCTGGGCGGCGGCCCGGCTGCCACCACCCTGGAGGTGGCGATCTATCAGGCACTGCGGTTTGACTTCGATCCAAACCGCGTGGTGTTGCTCTCAGGCATCCAGATCGCCCTCACGCTGGCAATCATGGCCGGACTGAAGCTTATTTCGGCTCCCACCGATCCGGGCAGCACCAAGGGCGGTGGCACAATGCGGCCCGATGTGCGTGGCGGATGGGCAACCCTGCCCGATGCCCTGCTGATTGGCCTTGGAGCGCTGTTCGTGGCCGGTCCGATGGCAGCGGTGGTCTTTGCCGGCCTTGCCGCAGACCTGCCCAGACTGCTTGGCGATCCACTGTTCTGGCGCGCCACGGCAACCAGCTTCGGCATTGGTGCAGCGGCGGCCTTGCTCGCCATCCTGATTGCAGGCCTGATGGTCCGTGCACGCCATTCCGCCGGCGATCCACCCACCAGACGAAGTCTGGCAATACTCTCCACATTTTCGGGAGCTGCGGGATCACTCACTTTGCTGGTCCCGCCGGTCGTCCTTGGCGCCGGCTGGTTTCTGATGCTCGGCGGCGGCGCGGGGCAACTCGCAGCACCTCTGGCAGCTATCATCACTGTCAATGCGCTGATGGCGCTGCCCTTTGTGATGCGGGTGCTCGAACCCGCCTATCAGACCGCCATGGCACGCAATGGCCGGCTCTCGCTATCGCTCGGCATCACGGGTTTCAACCGGCTCCGGCACATTGATCTGCCGGCCATTCTGATGCCGCTGACCACCGGCTTTGCTTTCGCGCTGGCGCTGTCACTGGGCGATCTCGGCGCAATCGCACTGTTTGGCAGCGATCGCATCATCACCCTGCCCTGGCTGCTCTATCAGAAACTCGGCAGTTACCGGACCGATGACGCCGCGGGACTTGCGCTTTTGCTGGGCATTGCGACCATGGGGCTCATCTTGATGGCCGACAGATTAGGCAATCCCAGCAAGGAGGAGAGGCGTTGAACGCCCCCGCAATCACATTCGACGCGGTTTGCTTCGGCGTCGGGAATCTGAGCGCGGAGTTCTCCTTCAGCCGCGAGGCAGGCAGCGTCACCGCCGTTCTGGGACCATCGGGCGCAGGCAAATCGACACTGCTCAATCTCGCCGCCGGCTTTTTGTCTCCGCGCAGCGGCGAGATCCGTCTCCACGGAAAACGGGTCAATGAGCTTGCTCCGGCCGAACGCGGTGTTTCAATGGTGTTCCAGGACAACAACCTCTTCGCCCACCTCGACATCCGCACAAATATCGGCCTTGGCCTCGATCCCGCCCTGCGGCTTGACGCTGCAGCTTGGTCACGTGTCGAGGCGGCTCTGGAGCGCGTTGACCTTGCCGGTTTTGGCAATCGCATGCCGGCGACGCTTTCAGGCGGCGAACGCCAGCGTGTCGCGCTGGCCCGCGCCTTTGCCCGCCACCGGCCGCTGCTGCTTCTCGATGAGCCGTTTGATGGCCTCGGCCCCGGTTTGGCCGCCGACATGTTGTCCCTGATGCTCGATATCCGCACCGAAGTCGGCGCGACCGTGATCATGGTCACCCACGATCCCGATGAAGCCAGGACGGCGGCCCAGCAGGTGCTGTTCGTCTCGGGCGGACGGATCACTGCGGATGCGTCCATAGCCGGCTTTTTTGAACGCCGCGACTTGCCCGATCTCGAGAAATATTTGGGCCGTTCCGCCACTTCTTGAGCCCGCGCCACATTTTGGTCGTGACTGCTTGCCACTGGAGAAGCAGTGTAAAGTAATATAAACCCGTCACTTCCGCTCCGGCCGCCGATGCTCCCAAGCCTCCGTTCCGGCAAGATTGAAACCGAACGCAGACACGGACAATGGCCAAGACTGCAGCGTCCAATTTGATCTTGATCGGCGCACCCAAACGCGCAAGCCTTAGATCGGCAGCCTTTTTCGGCACGGCTTTGTTGCTTGCCGGTTGCCAGAACCTTGGCGTGGATTTCTACGAGCCGAATCTGCGGCCATCGAACGTACCGCAGACGGCGGAAAGCGCAGGCGCGTCCGACCCGCGCACACGGATCGGCGCCAATGAGCATCCCCGGATCATCGCAAGCTATGGCGGCGAATATCGTGACGCCAAGACCGAACGTCTGGTGGCACGCATTGTCGGCGCGTTGACACTGGTTTCAGAAAACCCGCAGCAGGCCTACCGCATCACCGTGCTCAATTCGCCCGCTGTCAACGCTTTTGCGCTGCCCGGCGGATATCTTTATGTGACCCGCGGACTGCTCGCCCTTGCCAATGACGCATCGGAAGTGGCTGCGGTTCTCTCCCATGAAATGGCCCATGTCACCGCCAACCACGGACTTGAGCGCCAGCGCCGCGAACAGGAAGTCGAGCTCGCCGGCCAGGTCGCTGAAGAGCTGTTTTCCAATTCCATCGCCGGACGGCAGGTGCTCGCCCGCGGCAAGCTTTCACTCGCCGCCTTTTCGCGCAACCAGGAACTCCAGGCTGATGTCATCGGTGTGAGAATGCTCGGAGAGGCAGGTTACGACCCCTTCGCCGCCGCCCGGTTCCTCGAATCGATGGACGCGAATCAACGCTTCAATTCTGTCGATCCGGACACCGACACCAACCTGGATTTTCTTGCAAGCCATCCCAATGCCCCTCAGCGCATGCAGCTTGCCAAGAACCATGCGCGCGCCTTCGGTCCTGAAGGCGTCGGAGATCGCGGGCGCGACTACTATCTTCAGGGCATTGACGGCCTGTTGTTCGGGGACAGCCCGAATGAAGGCTATGTCCGCGGCACAGAGTTCCTTCATCCCGTGCTTGGGGTCCGCTTCTCGGTGCCCAACGGCTTCAGGATCGACAACAAGGCGGACGCCGTGCTGGCCACCGGACCTAGGGATCTAGCCGTCCGCTTTGATGGCGTGACAGACAAGAACCGGCAGGCTCTGTCCAAATACATCGCCAGCGGATGGGTGACCGGGCTGGACGAAAGCTCCATCCGCCAAACACGCATCAGCGGTTTGCCGGCAGCCACGGCACGCGCCAGCGCAGACAAATGGGATTTTGATATCACCGTGATCCGGTTCGAAGACCGGATTTATCGCTTCCTGACAGCGGCACCTCGCGGCAGCAGCGATCTGGAACCCACCGCCTCCGCAATAAGATCAGGCTTTCGTGTGCTGTCGGACCGTGAAATCCAGGCACTCGAACCCTTGCGGATTCGAATCGTCACGGTGGCTCAGGGCGATACAGTCGCATCCCTGGCCGCACGCATGCGCGGTGTCGAACGCAAGATGGACCTGTTTAGACTTCTGAACGCGATTGCACCCGGCGCCTCGCTGAGGGCCGGGCAGAAGGTCAAGATTGTCTCTGACAGATAGGCAGGGCCTCTCTTCGGAGAAACCTGGAGACCAGACCCCTAAGCGAGGCAGCCCCGCTCGGCTTAAAGGCTGGCGATTTCCGGCGTTTCACTGGAAAGCACTGCGCGAAGCTTTTCCAGAGCGCGGTTTTCGATCTGGCGGACCCTTTCCTTGGAAATTCCAAGCGTGGCTCCGAGCGCCTCGAGCGTCGCGCCTTCCTCTGCCAGCCGCCGCTTGCGGATAATCAGAAGCTCGCGGGGATTGAGCGTGTTGAGCGCATCTCCCAGCCAGGTATTGCGCCGCTCCTCGTCAATGATTGTCGAAACCTGTTCATCTGGAAGCGGTTCGTCGCTCTTGAGGAAGTCCATACGGTCGGACGATGCTCCGGACTCGCCATCCGACATCGGCGCGTTGAGGGACGAATCGGGGCCGGATAGCCGCGCATCCATAACCGCGACATCCTTGACGTGGACGCCCAGCGAATCTGCAATCTGAATGTGAATGGCGGAGTCGGTCAGGGTCGGATCATCCTGCGCCAGCCGCGCGCGCAAGCGTCTGAGATTGAAGAAAAGAGCTTTTTGGGCAGAGCTGGTTCCGCCCCGGACAATGGACCAGTTGCGAAGAATGTAGTCCTGTATCGATGCACGAATCCACCAGGTTGCGTAGGTGGAAAAGCGAACCTCGCGCTCAGGGTCGAAACGTGCAGCCGCCTCAAGCAGCCCGACGTGCCCTTCCTGGACCAGATCACCCATCGGCAAACCGAAATTTCGGAATTTCGCGGCCATGGAAATCACCAGGCGCATATGTGCCATAGTAATCTTGTGAAGAGCGTCCTGGTCCTTGTTGTTCTTCCAGGCGACTGCGAGATCATGTTCCTCGTCACGCTCCAGATAGGGCGCAGCCATCGCCGCACGGACCATTTGCCTGTTAGCCAAAGTCGCTGTCATGACACGCTCCTGTTCCAACTTGCTTCTGGTACAGTTACGCCGAAGAGCGGAATTCGGATCATCACAGCAGATGACATATCTGTGATCGCAGCACCTTCCGAGCGCCACATCTCATTCGAGAACCAGGTTTTTCCGGAAAGGAGATGTCTTTCCCGAACCGGGTTTCGGGCCATTCCCCTTGAGGTAGCGTATCAGAAACAGCAGGTTCGGAATGCGCAAAATACAGATACAAAAAGGCCCGGGCGCGCCATGCGTCCGGGCCTCAAATGTCAATCAAATCGAGATTTGATTACGCAGCTTCTTCCTGCGCGCCGTCCTCATCAGCGGCCTTGCCGCGCTTCGGACCCTTGTTCAGGTTGGTTTCAATCAACCGAACGGCTTCTGTGTCCGACATCTTGTTGACTGCGGCCAGTTCACGCGCCATGCGGTCGAGTGCGGCTTCATAAAGCTGCCGCTCAGAATAGGACTGCTCCGGCTGATTTTCTGCGCGGTAAAGGTCGCGTACCACTTCAGCAATCGAGATCAGGTCGCCGGAATTGATTTTCGCATCATATTCCTGCGCACGGCGCGACCACATGGTGCGCTTGACGCGGGCACGGCCCTGAACGACCTTGAGAGCGCGCTCGACAAAATCAGTCTCGGAAAGCTTGCGCATACCAATGGTCGAGGCCTTGGCGACCGGAACCTTGAGGCGCATCTTGTCTTTTTCAAAGTCAATCACGAACAATTCGAGCTTGTGGCCAGCCACTTCCTGCTCTTCGATGGCAACGATCTGGCCAACGCCATGCGCTGGATAAACGATCGATTCACCGGTCTTGAAACCCTGTCTCGTCGATGATTTTTTTTGCTGGGTTGTCATGCGTGTTCATTACTCCCTGTTACGGAAACGGACACTGGGAGCCGGGCAGGGGTTGTCCGGACAGGTCCTGAGTGCGCCCAGGAGCGCACCACACCAACAAAGCCGAGCCGAAAGTGAAACCTGCAGGTCAACAAAGAGACAAACGTCGAGAGGCTGATGCCGTTCCGGCAGCTACAGCGCTGCAGGAATATGGTCGCCGCGCGAAGGACGTTTGCTTTCGTTTTTTTTGCTTCTTGTTTCGCCCTGACGGCGCCTCGAAAATGTCAGCAAGAAAGACACTATCACAAAATATCGCATAAATCAATGATTTGCGAGTTCACGTCATTCGTACGCAAACAGGCTCGTCAAGCTATGATCATCCACACCGCAACGCAGCGGATCGGATTGTTGCAATGCAAAGAAATCGCAGCGCTTTGAACGCGATCAATCGCCTTCGCCAGGCTCGGCGGAGAAGTACTTCTCGAATTTGCCTTCCGTGCCGTCAAAGTCCTTGGCGTCGTCCGGTGCATCGCGTTTGACCGTGATATTGGGCCACTTGTCGGCATACTCGGTGTTGACCACGAGCCACTTCTCCATGCCGGGCTCGGTGTCGGGTTTGATCGCCTCGGCTGGACATTCCGGTTCGCACACGCCGCAATCGATGCATTCATCAGGATGAATGACCAGCATGTTCTCACCTTCGTAGAAGCAGTCGACGGGGCAAACTTCAACGCAATCCATGTATTTGCAACGGATGCAATTGTCGGTCACCACATAAGTCATCTCAGTCTCCTGCGTGTGGATGCGATCCACGTGTCAATGATGCTGCAAACTCTGAACAATCACTGTTTATTCGGGCTTGCCCACGCTGCTCAAGGAAAAATATTCCAAAGCCATGAACACACGTCAACTTCGGCGGTCAGGTAACGGCTTTGAGCCTGCTTTGCAAGATCTCAGGCGCGCCGCGCGCAAAGGTCGCTGCGAAAGGCGGACCTCGATTCTGGCAGTCTGCGCTCAATCATCAGTTTCGGGATTGCGGAACATGTCGATCTTGCGGCGGTCGCGCTTGGTGGGACGGCCAGCGCCGGGTTCACGCTCAGCCGCTTTCAACACCACCATCTTGTCAACTGCCGCAGGCTTCGGGGTTAAATCCTCATAAAGCAATTGTGCCTCTGGCGCGGGGCCGCGCCTGTGCCCGCATCCAGCGATGCGGAGGACCAGGATTTTACGCTCCAGCGAAATCGTCAGAACGTCATCGGGTTTGACCGCAAAACTCGGTTGGTCGATCTTGTCGCCATTGACCCGCACCTTGCCGCCCGCAACAAATTTGGCTGCGAGCGTCCGCGATTTGATCACGCGCGCGAAAAACAGCCATTTGTCGATCCGCTGTCGTGCCGCCTGATCCATGGGCCCTGGAACTATTTTTTAAGTTGGTCGCGCAAAGCCGCGAGCGCCGCGAAGGGTGAATCCGGATCGATCGGCTTTTCCTTGCGCGTCGGACGTTCGTTGTTTCGTGGACCGCGATTGCCGTCGCCGCCCTTTCCGAAACCACCCTTGCCACCACCAGGTTTCCCGCCCCCTGGCTTGCCACCATGCCGGGCCGGCTTGCCCCGGTTGCCTTTGGGCCGGCCCTCACCATCACCTTCGCCACCATGGCGTCGGCCGCCATCACGGCGTCCAGCTCCATCGCCCGCGCCGCGCTGGCCATCAGAGCGCCCACCGGGCCGCCACAGCAACACCGGTCGGGGCGCTTCCGCCTCTTCGCCAGCCACTTCACCGGACGCATCGGCGACAGAAGCCGGTGCAGGTTCTTGCGCAGCCGGGATTTCCCCGCCGGCAGCGCCCGCACCAGCATCGGCAGCCGCATCCGGTTGGGTTTCCGCCTGCCTATCAGGATTGACCTCCGCAGCCACAGCTTCGGCTTCAGCAGCTTCGCCCTCAGCCGGTGCAGATGTGGCACCCTCAGCGGCAGCGACCTCTGTCCCTGCCCCGTCGCTGCCATTCTCGGCAGGCTCAGGTTTCTTCAGTGGCCGGTCGGCCGCAGTGCGAGAGGCCACAACCTCGACCACGGGCCCGGCTTCTTTTTCATCCGTGGAGCCCGCTTGCGCAGCTTCCAGCGCGGCAAGATGAGCCTGCGCGTCTTCCGCCGGCACCGGGTCGGCGCGGTAACCCAGACCCTTGAGGATTTCTTCGATATCGTCCTGAGTCGCGCCGAGGATCGACAGCATTCCGGTGGTGGTGATGAAACGGCGGCCGTCATAGGCGGCTTCCGGACGCGCGCCCTGCGTGCCTGGTTTCCATTGCAGCGCTGGCCGGATCAGGTCTGCCAGCCGTTCGAGAATGTCAATACGGACTGCGCGTTTGCCCAGAAAGCGGAAACCGGCAAGCCGGTAGAACTCACGATCAATCGCCGTGTCGGTTGCCACCGAGGTGCGCCCAGCTGCCAGAAGCGGCGTCACATCACCGTATCCCGGCCTGGTGAACCCGTCATTGGCGAGCGCCCACAGCAGTGTCACAAGCTCCGCAGGCGCAGGCTTGAGCAGCGCCGGCATAAAGATGTGATAGGCGCCGAAGCGAATGCCGTATTTGCGCAGGCTGGCCCGTGCCGTCTGGTCGAGCTCCTTGATCATGTCAGCGACGTCGCGCCGGAACAGAACACCGAGGCTTTCTGCCAGCCGGAACGCAAGACCGCGCGCCAGGCCGTCGAGATCCTCGGCCCGCGCAAGATCGTCGAGCGGCTTGAGCACCATGGCAATGTGGTGATTGACGAAGCGGTCGATGCGGGCTGCGACGAGATCGCGCGCGCTGCCTGTCAATTGCTCGTCGGCAAGAAGGATCGAGCGCGGCTTGAGAATATGATCCCCGGCCACAAGCTTGGCTACCGGATCGCCGAGCCAACGCACGGTGCCATCCGCACCGATGGCAAAATCGGAATTGCCCGAAGCATGCAGCCGTGCGGCCCTTGCCTCGAATTCCAGCGCCAGCGCCTTCAAAGCGGCGGCGGTGATCGCCTTCGCATCAGGCCCTTCGGCAGAGCTATCGGCCATGAACCGGAAACCCGCCAATTGTCCGACATGGTGACCTTCAACAAAGACATCACCGTTTACACTAATTTCAGCTTCGAGCATCGCGTTCTCTCTCAGGCGCCTCATGAGCACAGATGTCCTGCGGTCAACGAAGCGTTTCGTCAACCTTTCATGCAGCGCATCTGACAATCGATCTTCGATTTCGCGCGTCTTTTCCTGCCAGTGTGTCGGATCGGCAAGCCATTGCGGCCTGTTCGAGACATATGTCCAGGTTCTAATTTGCGAAATTCGTGCCGACAAAGTGTCGATTTCTCCATCCGTGGAGTCGGTCCGGCGCACCTGTTCAGCAAGAAAATCCTCATTGACCGCACCGCGCCGGACCAGATCGCCATAGATCGTGGCGATCAGGTCGGCATGCTGCGCCGGTGCAATGCGGCGGTAGTCAGGCAAGGCGCAGACGTCCCACAGCGTGGCAACGTTTTGAGGCGTGCTCGCCAGATCCCGCACCTCGAAATCATTGACCAGGTGCTCGAGCGCGCGCTGATCGACCGCTGGCAAGGCACGGGTCAGGCCCTGGATCGCAGGCACTTGCTCGAGACTTCCCTGCAACGCCTTGAGCGACGAGAAATCGAGCTGCTTGGACCGCCACTGCAGAATCTTGACCGGTTCGAACACATGGCTTTCCAGCCGATGGACCAGATCGTCATGCAGGGGCGACACCTGTCCGGTAACGCCAAATGTCCCGTCACGCAGATGCCTGCCCGCGCGGCCCGCAATCTGGCCGAATTCAGATGCCGTCAGCTGCCTGTAGGAATGACCGTCGAATTTTCGTTCCTGGGCAAAGGCCACATGGTCAACATCGAGATTGAGCCCCATGCCGATGGCATCGGTTGCCACCAGATAGTCGACATCACCGTTCTGATAGAGCTCGACCTGGGCGTTGCGGGTGCGCGGGCTTAGTGCACCCAGCACAACGGCCGCACCGCCGCGCTGACGCCTTACCAGTTCGGCAATGGCATAGACCTCGTCTGCCGAGAACGCCACGATGGCCGAACGCCGCGGCAGCCGGGTGATTTTTTTCGATCCGGCATAATGCAGTTCCGAGAGCCGGGGCCGCTCGATGACGGTGATTCCGGGCAGAAGCTGCTCAAGAATGCCGCGTACCGTCAACGAGCCCAGAAGCAGTGTTTCCTCGCGTCCGCGCAAAGACAGGATCCGGTCGGTGAACACATGCCCGCGCTCAAGGTCGCCGGCGATCTGCACCTCGTCTATGGCAACAAAGGCCGCATCAGTCCGTTGCGGCATCGCTTCGACGGTGCAAACCGCGTAGCGCGCACCCGGCGGCGAGATCTTTTCTTCGCCGGTGACAAGGGACACATGCTGAACGCCGACCTTGTCGACCATGCGGCCATAGACTTCCCGCGCCAGAAGCCGCAGTGGCAGCCCGATTACGCCCGAAGAGTAGGATGCCATCCGCTCGATGGCGTAGTGCGTCTTGCCCGTGTTGGTCGGTCCGAGCACCGCCGTGACACCACGGCCCGAAAGGATCAGGGGGTTCGCATTGTTTTTGCTGGAAGCGGGCATCATTGTCCGTTTCAGGATCGGGGCCGCAGCCAGGACTGCAAGCACTCAAACATGGCGCATCTGATGCCCATTGCCTGTCGGGCGTCACATCAAAGCGGATTGCCCCGACAAACCATCCGGGCGCGCATGCCTTAGCATATCGGCAGGTTTGAAACAGCGCAAAAATTTATGCCCGTCTGGTCCCCCGCATTAACCTCTGGAACAGTGCCGGAACGAATCGGCGACGAATCATTGACTCGCTCTGATTCTGCTTTTGTTCACCGCAACATGTAGCCAGATTCAAACATCACCATACAAAATGCTGAATCACTCCGGACCGTTTTTGTTCCCGTTTGGCTGATACCGTTAACTTTTGCCATCGAGTAGGGAACAGCGGCCTTCATGGCTTCTCTAGCGGTTCCGGATGCATTAGCTTTTTGTTAATAATTCCAAATACTTCGTTAACCATATTGATGACGTTTCAACACTCTTGTTAACTTTCGGAACACTGGCGGAACGAATCGGCTACGAATCACAGACCTGCAATAGTTCTTGTTTTGTTCGACACAACATATGGTCAACTCGCCATTTTGAACCACTAATGTTCTCATTTGAGAAGGCTCTGAGAACCGCTTCAGCGACGCCGCTGTTAACCTTTGAGCCCCGCAACGACTGTCTCTTGTTCAGATTCAACACAAAACGGCCCCCGAAGGAGCCGTTTGTTGTCTTCGACTTGCCTGCGTGATCAGGAGAAGTACTGCCCGCCATTGGCCGAGATCGTGGAGCCCGTAATGAAGCCGGCGTCATCAGCGGCAAGAAACACCACCGCACGTGCAATTTCTTCAGGCTCGCCCAGCCGGCCAACCGGGATCTGCGGGATGATGCGCTCGTTGAGAACCTTCTCATCGATGGCGCGGACCATGTCAGTACCGATATAGCCCGGGCAAATCGCGTTGACGGTAATCCCGGCGCGCGCGCCTTCCTGAGCCAAAGCGCGGGTGAAGCCGATGTCACCGGCCTTGGCCGCCGAGTAATTGACCTGACCGGCCTGTCCCTTCTGGCCATTGATCGAGGAGATGTTGATCACGCGGCCGAACTTGCGCTCGCGCATCCCGCCCCACACCGGATTGGTCATGTTGAACAGCCCGGTAAGGTTGGTGTTGATGACTTCATTCCACATCTGTGGCGTCATCTTGTGGAACATACCATCACGGGTGATGCCGGCATTGTTGACCAGCACCGCGACCGGACCAAGATCCGCCTCAACCTGGGCGATCCCTGCAACGCAGGCATCATAATCGGCAACCGACCATTTGTAGGTCTTGATCCCGGTCTCGGCTGTGAACTTCGCCGCCGCATCATCATTGCCTGCATAATTGGCGGCAACAGTATAGCCCGCCTCTTTCAGCGCGACTGAAATCGCCGCCCCGATTCCCCGCGACCCTCCCGTCACGATTGCTACCTTACTCATACTGCTCCTCCTCCAGGATCACTTTCTGCAGTCTTATGTCCGCCCCTGCGGACTGTATTCTTGGGTGTGGCAAACCTCCGGTTCACCGCACCATTCTCGAAAAGATCTTAGTCGCGTTCGACACAGAGCGCCACGCCCATGCCACCGCCGATGCAAAGCGTCGCAAGGCCCTTCTTGGCGTCACGGCGAACCATCTCGAAAAGCAGCGTGTTCAGGATCCGGGCACCGGATGCGCCGACCGGGTGACCGATGGCAATCGCGCCGCCATTGACGTTGACGATCGCCGGATCCCAACCCATATCCTTGTTCACCGCGCAGGCCTGCGCAGCGAATGCCTCGTTGGCCTCCACCAGATCGAGATCTCCAACACTCCAGCCGGCCTTTTCAAGCGCCTTGCGCGATGCAGGGATCGGGCCTGTGCCCATGATCTGCGGATCGACACCGGCGGTTGCCCAGGACACGATACGTGCCATTGGCGTGATCCCGCGCTTGGAGGCTTCCGCTTCGCTCATCAGCACGGTGGCGGCAGCGCCATCATTGATGCCCGACGCATTGGCAGCGGTCACGGTGCCTTCCTTGTCGAAGGCCGGACGCAGCTTGGAGATGCCCTCTACGGTGACACCATGCTTGATGTACTCGTCTTCCTCGACGACCGTATCACCCTTGCGGCCCTTGATGGTGACTGCGGCGATCTCGTCCTTGAACTTGCCGGCCTTCTGCGCGGCTTCAGCCTTGTTCTGCGAGTTGACGGCAAAGGCGTCCTGCTCGTCGCGCGAAAGCTGCCACTGCTTGGCGACATTCTCGGCGGTGTTGCCCATCAGATAATTGTAAAACGCATCGGTCAGCGCATCATACATCATGGTATCGACCATGCTGGCTGCGCCCATTTTCACACCATTGCGCATATGCATCGCGTGCGGCGCCAGCGACATCGATTCCTGACCGCCGGCGACGATAATGTCGGCATCCCCGGATGCAATCTGCTGCATACCGAGCGCCACCGCGCGCAAGCCCGAACCGCAGAGCTGGTTCAGCCCCCAGGCCGTTGCTTCCTGTGGGATTCCTGCCGCCATTGCAGCCTGGCGCGCTGGGTTCTGCCCCTGGCCGGCCGAAAGGATCTGGCCGAGGATAACTTCGTCGACTTCCCCGGGTGCAACACCGGCCCGCTCAAGCGCAGCCTTGATGGCGACCGCGCCAAGGTCATGGGCTGCAACAGAAGACAATGCCCCGTTGAACGAGCCGACGGGAGTGCGTGCCGCGCTGGCGATAACGATAGAACTCATGGTGATATCCCTGTCATGTTCTGATGAGAATTTGCGCAAACCGTGCCGGAGCTTGGAGCGCCTGTCAAATGCTCTGCGTCTGGTTTCGACATGCAATCGTTTTAATCGACACTATGGTCTGACGCCATCCCGAAGCGGCGTTCGCTTCGCGAGAAAGTGGAAGGCGGCCAGCAGGCCCCGCAGCAAAGGTTGCCTTTGGCTGACAGCACAATGGTGGATCCGAAACGAGTCCCGAGGGGCACGGCCCGGTTAGCTGCAATGCACAAAGGATTTGTCATTTCGTCGAATTATCGCCTACAGTCTTGTTGAAACTTAGACTTTCAGGTCCGGGGAGACCATCGAGGAGAACCTAATGGCCAAAAACAGCGGTCCCGTAACCATCAAGAAGTACGCCAACCGTCGTCTCTACAACACAGGTACCAGCACCTATGTGACGCTTGATGATTTGGCGGTGATGGTCAAAAAGGGCGATGATTTTGTTGTTCTTGACGCCAAGAGCGGTGACGACATCACCCATTCGGTGCTGACCCAGATCATTTTCGAACAGGAATCAAAAACCGGCAACACGCTGCTTCCGGTCTCTTTCCTGCGTCAGCTGATTGCCTTCTATGGCGACCAATTGCAGATGGTCGTACCCAGCTACCTGGAACACTCCATGGCCGCTCTGACCGAACAGCAGGAACAGATGCGCGCGCAGTTGACCAATTCCGTCGGCGAAAATCCAGTGACCCGCAACATGCAGCTCCCCATGCAGATGGTCGAAGATCAGGTGCGCCGCAACACCGAAATGTTCCAGAAGGCGATGCAAATGTTTTCGCCCTTTACCCTCGGCCACTCTGCGGAACCCGGCGAGTCCGAAAAGAAGACCGACACTTCCAAGGACATCGGCGAACTCAAAGCCGAACTCAAAAACCTTCAGGACAAGATCAACGCGATCGACACCTGACCCTCTGCGTCGCGGGCCCATCCCCCGCACGAACCGGCAGGCCAGAACAATTGCAGAAACGCGCGGCGCTTTAATATCCCGCCGCGTGTCCGTCCTTGCGCGGGTCGGATCCGGCGATGAAGAAGCCACGATCGTGGTCGATGGATATGGCCTGGCCACCACCAAGCGGCGTGTCGGCAGCTTGTACCTTGTGCCCAAACCTCTCGAGCCCCTCAGAAACCTCCACCGGAACACCGGCCTCAATGTTCAAGGCCCCGTCCTCGGCCCAGAAAACGCGCCCGTGATCAAGCGCTGCCTGCGGGTCCATTCCGTGGTCGGTGATGTTTGAAAACACATGCGCATGCCCCATCGGCTGATAGGCTCCGCCCATCACTCCGAATGAAACGGACGGCCTGCCGCCCTTGAGCGCCATCGCCGGAATGATCGTGTGCATCGGGCGTTTCGACGGACCGATCGCGTTGGGGTGACCCTCTGCCACCACGAAACATGCGCCGCGGTTCTGCAGCAGCACCCCGCTGTCGGGCGTCATGATCTGGCTGCCAAAGGAACCATAGACCGAATTGATGATCGACACCGCCATGCCGTCCCGGTCGGCCACGGTAAGATACACCGTGTTTGAAGCCGGCAGCTTCGGCACAGTGACGGACGGGTTGCGCTTCGACCGGTCAATCTGTCCCACCAGCGACTGTGCAAACGCCATCGAGGTCAGCTCTTCGCTGCTTATCGTCATATGCGCGGGATCACCAACCATGGCGTCGCGCACCGCATAGGCAACGCGGCCGGCCTCGATCTCCAGATGATAGCGTTCGGCACTGTCATGCGGCAGCTCGGCGGTGTTCAACAACGTCATCAGGTTCATCATGATCAGCGCGACCACGCCCTGGCCGTTCGGCGGAATTTCCAACACCTCATGCCCGCCATAGCTGGTCGCAATCGGCGTTACCCAGTCAGCCTCGACAGCGGCCAGATCAGCTTCCGTGAGAAAACCGCCCTTGGCCTGCACAGTGGCAGCAATCTCGGCAGCAACCGCACCCTGATAGAATGCCGAAGACCCTTCGCCAGCGATCAGCCGCAGTGTTTTGGCCAGGGCTGCGCATGACACCCGGTCGCCAAACGTCGGCGCCTCACCGGAGATCAGCAGATGCTTGCTGGTTCCTTCGTCCCGCCGCAAGGTCTCCACTTGCCGGACCCAGTCGAAAGCCACGCGCGGTGCAACCGCATAACCATGCTCGGCGAGCCCGATCGCATCGGTAAACAGCCGTTCGAACGGCAGCTTGCCAAACCTTGAATGCATGACTTCCCAGGCCTTGACCGCGCCCGGAACCGTGATCGAATGGGCTGAGAGATCCGGTATCTCCGTAAAGCCATTGTCACGATACCAGCCCGCATTGGCGTCGGCCGCTGCACGCCCGGAACCGTTCAAGCCATGCACCTGGCCATCGGCTTGAGCGATCAAGGCGAAACAATCGCCGCCAATCCCGGTCATTTGCGGCTCCACCACGGACAGCGTCACGGATGCCGCAATCGCCGCATCCACGGCAGAACCACCCTCGCGCAGCACCGAGATCGCGGTCGAGGTTCCAAGCGGATGCGATGTTGCCGCAATACCGTTTTCGGCAATAACCGGCGAACGTCCCGGAACATCAAAACGGCGCATATCGTTTCCTTTTTTGAAAAAGACTTTCAATCTCGAGCAGCATCCAGCGTCTGGCGCATGCACCGGGTTTACCCCTATAAAGCGGGCAATCCCTTCTGACACTGTTTTCAAAGGCATTCAACATGACGGAACTTACGCTCGCCAAATCGCTCAAGATCATCACCTCGGCCCTTGCCAAGGGCAAGGAGCTCAACCTCAAGCCGTTGTGCGTTGTCGTGCTCGATGCCGGAGGGCACGTCAAAGCTTCCCAGCGCCAGGACGGCGCGTCGATGATGCGGTTCGAAATCGCAAGCGGCAAGGCCTACGGGGCTCTGGCTGTCGGCGCCGGATCACGCTGGCTCAACCTGCAGGCTGAAACCCGTCCACATTTTCTCGAAGGCCTGTCTGCTGTTTCCGGCGGCAAGATCGTCGCCGTGCCGGGCGGGGTGCTCGTACGCGACCGAAAGGGCGCGATCATCGGTGCAGTCGGCATCACCGGCGACACCTCCGACAATGACGAGGCTTGCGCTATCGCAGGCATCGACGCCGCCGGCTACACGCCAGACGCAGGCTGATCGCCAAGCAGGCGATCAGGGTTGTGAACAAAGAAGCCGCGCATCCAATCGGATGCACGGCCTTTCAATACTGTGAAATCAGGCTTTCGCTCTACAGACCGATCGAGACGTCCCGGCCGGCGGACCGGATCGATACCGAGAATCCGGCGATCACATCGACAAAGGCGACCACCATCAGGATAAAGAACACTTGTGTGGCGGCATCACGCACCAGCAGAAATTCCACCAGAAAGCCAATGAAGACCAGCATCGACAACATGTGATCAATGACGGACCAGGCCCCGGTGCGGGTCGCCTTGAGCACTTCGATGAACAACAACACCAGCGAGACCACGATCAGCACATCGCCCCAGCTCATCGTCCAGGTCGCACCTGACATCATCTGCAATGACGTCACCGTTGCGCCGAGATCCGACACACCATTGCCCATGAAGCCCAGCATGATGAAGTTGTAAAACACCAACGGTAGGATCATCAGCGGAATGGCAGCGAGCATGTCTCTATCCTGTCGAATGCTGGCCGGAAGGTGACCCAAACAAAAGCTTGAATCCAACGGCGATACGAATCGGCTATCGATCAGACATTGCTGAAATACATCGGCCCACGCAAGTCCGCGGCAGCCAGATGCATACTATTTCCCTTCCGCATTGAGATTGCGCTCAGGTGTAAACCACCAGCAGATCCTTCGCATCGATCTGGTCGCCGGTCTTCACCAGTACTTCCGAGAGCACACCGTCACGCTCGGCATGGATCGCCGTTTCCATCTTCATGGCTTCGATCGACACCAGCACATCTCCAGCCTTGATGTTCTGACCGGGCGCGACCGCGACCGTCGACACCACGCCCGGCATCGGGGCTGCAACATGAGCCTCATTGCCGGCTTCGGCTTTTCGCCGTGCCGCTGCACCGGATGCACCATGCGCGCGGTCGGGGACCTTGACCCGGCGCGGCTGACCATTGAGTTCGAAGAACACGGTCACCATGCCCTTGTCGTCTGGCTCGCTTTCGGCAAGATTCTGGAGCACCAGCGTCTTGCCTTTCTCGATCTCGATGAACAACTCTCCGCCCACCGGAAGGCCATAGAAATAGGCCGGCGTCGGCAGCATGCTGACCGGGCCATAGGTTTCGATCGCCAGGGCAAAATCGGTAAACACCTTGGGATACATCAGATAGGACGCAAACTCGTTTTCACTTATCGGGCGCTCGAGCTTGGCCTCGATCTCTGCGCGCTCGGCATCCAGGTCAGCATCGGGCAGCAGCGATCCCGGCCGCGCGGTATAGGACGCCTCTCCCTTCAGCACCTTGTCTTGCAAGCCTTCGGGCCATCCCGCGGGCGGCTGGCCGAGATCACCGCGCATCATCGAAACCACGGACTCGGGGAACGACACATCCTTTGATGGGTTTTCGACATCAGCCACGCTGAGATCCTGACTCACCATCATAAGCGCCATGTCACCAACCACCTTGGATGACGGTGTCACCTTGACGATATCGCCGAACATCTGGTTGGCGTCGGCATAGGCCTGAGCCACTTCGTGCCAGCGGGTTTCAAGCCCCAGCGAGCGCGCCTGCTCCTTCAGATTTGTGAACTGGCCACCGGGCATCTCGTGCAGATAGACCTCGGACGCCGGGCCCTTGAGATCACTCTCGAACGCAGCATACTGGTTGCGCACGGATTCCCAGTAGAAAGAGATCCGCCGGATCCATTCCGGATCGAGACCAGGGTCACGCTCATGTCCCTTGAGCGCTTCGACAATCGAACCGAGGCATGGCTGCGAGGTGTTGCCGGAAAGCGCGTCCATTGCTGCATCCACCGCATCCACGCCGCTGTCGACCGCAGCCAGAACGGTTGCGGCTGAAATGCCCGAAGTGTCATGGGTGTGGAAATGGATCGGCAAATCGGTGGCTTCACGCAACGCCGTAAACAACTGCCGTGCTGCCGCAGGCTTGAGCAGCCCGGCCATGTCCTTGAGTGCAATGATATGCGCGCCAGCCTTCTGGAGCTCTTCGGCCAGTCCAACATAATATTTGAGATCATATTTCGGCCGTGCCGAATTCATGATGTCGCCGGTGTAGCAGATCGTCGCTTCGCAGAGCTTGTCCTCGGCGCATACCGCATCCATGGACACCCGCATGTTGTCGACCCAGTTGAGGCAGTCGAACACCCGGAACAGGTCAATCCCGCCCCGCGCCGCCTGGCGGACGAAATGCTTGACCACATTGTCCGGGTAGTTCTTGTAGCCAACCCCGTTGGCGCCGCGCAGCAACATCTGCAAAAGCAGGTTCGGAGCGCCCTGGCGCACAAGCTCAAGCCGCTCCCACGGATCCTCGGTGAGGAACCGCATCGACACATCAAAGGTCGCCCCACCCCAGCATTCCAGCGACAGAAGGTTGGGCAGCGCACGTGCGTAAGTACCCGCGATGGCCGCAATGTCATGGGTCCGCATCCGGGTCGCCAGCAGCGATTGGTGCCCATCGCGCATGGTGGTATCGGTCATCAACACCCGGGTCTCGGCACGCATCCAGTCGGCAAAGCCATTGGGTCCAAGCTCATCAAGCAACTGCCGGGTTCCATCTGCCACCGGCGCATCCACATGCGGCACCCGTGGTGACGCTGCATCCGCCGCCGGAAGTGGACGGCCCTTGGTTTCGGGATGACCATTGACCGTCACATCGGCAACATAGGTGAGAAGTTTGGTGGCACGATCCTGGCGCTTGACCTGTTCGAACAGCTCCGGTGTCGTGTCGATGAACCGGGTCGTGTAGGAATTGTCGCGGAAACTTGGATGGCCGATGATCGCCTCGAGAAACGTCAGGTTGGTCGCCACACCCCTGATCCGGAACTCGCGCAGCGCCCGGTCCATGCGCCGGATGGTTTCCTCCGGCGTCGGCGCCCATGCGGTGACCTTCTCGAGCAGCGGATCGTAAAACCGTGTGATGACGGCACCGGAATAGGCGGTCCCGCCATCAAGCCGGATGCCGAAACCGGTGGCGCCGCGATAGGCGGTGATTCGGCCGTAGTCTGGAATGAAGTTCTGCTCAGGGTCTTCCGTGGTGATCCGGCACTGCAGGGCATGGCCGTTGAGATGGATATCCTGCTGCGCGGGAACACCTGATTCCGGCGTGCCTATCACGGCCCCCTCAAGCAGATGAATCTGCGCCTTGACGATGTCGATGCCGGTCACTTCCTCAGTGACGGTGTGCTCGACCTGAATGCGTGGATTGACCTCGATGAAGTAGAAGGCGCCGGTATCGATATCCATCAGATACTCGACGGTTCCCGCGCCAACATAACCGGTGGCATTGGCAATCTTCAGCGAATATGCAGCAAGCTCCTGGCGCTGGGCCTCGGTAAGATAGGGCGCTGGCGCACGTTCCACAACCTTCTGATTGCGGCGCTGAACCGAGCAGTCACGCTCGAACAGATGTACGGCGTTGCCATGGGTGTCGCCGAGAATCTGACTTTCGACATGACGGGCACGCTCCACCAGCTTTTCGAGATAAACCTCGTCCTTGCCGAAAGCGGCCATCGCCTCGCGCTTCGCCTCGGTAACCTCTCGGACCAGGTCCTTCGGATCACGAATCGCCCGCATGCCGCGGCCGCCGCCGCCCCAGGAGGCCTTGAGCATGATCGGATAACCGATCTCTTCAGCCATGCGCGCCACTTCATCCATGTCGTCGGGCAGCGGTTCGGTTGCCGGCACCACCGGCACCCCGATTTCAATGGCGAGGGTGCGCGCCGCAACCTTGTTGCCAAGCCGGCGCATGGTGTCCGGTCGGGGACCAATGAACACGATGCCATTCTCGGCACAGGCATCGGCGAATTCCGGGCTTTCAGACAACAGTCCATAGCCGGGATGGATCGCATCTGCACCGGAGAGTTTGGCAACCCGGATCACTTCATCGATCGAAAGGTAGCTTTCAATGGGTCCCAGATCGCGCTCCAGATGCGGCCCGCGGCCAACCTGATAGGACTCGTCAGCCTTGAACCTGTGCAGCGCAAGCTTGTCCTCTTCAGCCCAGATTGCAACGGTTTTCAGCCCCAATTCATTGGCTGCCCGGAAAACCCGGATTGCAATTTCTGAACGGTTGGCAACAAGAATCTTCGAAATCGGCACAGACTGGCTCCCCAATAGACACAATCACACCGGGACGCATTATCCCCGCGGCCAATCCATAGCGCCTGTTTTGTTGCAGTGCAAATAAGGGGAGCGATCAGGAAATCAGACCCAGCCTGAAAGCAATCGCAACCACATGGTGGCGATTCTTGGCATGCAGCTTTTCCTGAATTCCGTTCATGTACCAATCCACGGTATGCGCCGAGAGGCCAAGCGCCGTCCCCATCTCGTTCGAAGTCATGCCGCAGCCCAGATATTCGAGTGTTTGCATCTCGCGCTTGGTCATCTGCATCGTCACCGGCCGGTTGAGCCGTTCATGGGCCGCCGGATCAAGCAACTCCACCAATTCCCAGAACGCTTTCTTGGCCAGCGCGTCCATCATTGCCATTTCAGAGCGCAACAGCTCCACATACCCGCCGGCAATGGTCAGATATCCGACCAGGCCACGGCGCCCATGAACCGGAAAAACGTAGCCGTCCTCAAGCCCGAAACGCCGGGCATCGGCCATCATCCGCTCCATGCGCTTGTAATGGGGATCCTCCTGATAGGCCTCCATTGGCTCGCGCCAGCGGAAACCGCCCTGTGAGTGACCCAGATAGCGAAGAGTCGGGTCAATCGTGGCATATTTGCGTTTCGCATAGAGTTCAGGCCAATCGCTTGGCCATTGCTCGGCAAGGATCATATCAACCGCGCCACTCTCCGGGCCGGCCTGCCGCACAAGCTTGAAGAAGTCAAAACCCAAACCAGCGACAACTTTTGACAAGCGCTCGCGCATGGTTGCAGCACCTTCGGACGGATCCTTTTCCCAGTCGAGAAACCGCACAACCGCACTCATATCCATGATGCTCTCCGAAGGGGTTCGACAGAGTCGCGAATCCCCAAAACCCACTGATTTTCACCAGTCAAAACACGTTCCAAAACGCTTTGTAACCCGAAATCTTGCAATCAGAACAACCTTTCATTGTATATTTGCAAAGGGATCGCGCTGGAACCAGCGTGTTTCAAGACATACAAAAATGCGGGCCCGCTGATCAGCGGGCCCGCATCCTTCATGCCTTCTTGTGCTAGCAGATTTAGATGCAAGCCTCGAAAAGCGCCTTGGTGTTCTCGGTTGTCAAAGTCACCGGATTACCACCAGCGCTGGGATCCTCCAGCGCCATCGCAGTCATCTCGTCGATCCGGTCACGTCCGACACCCAGCGCGGAAAGCTTGTCGGGAACCCCGAGATCGGCACGCAGCTTGAGAGCGAAGTCGTAGAAGCCGTCAAACCCGCCGGAGATTCCCATGTAGTCTGCAGCACGGGCGATGCGGTCTTCGATGGCCGGCCGGTTCATCATCAGCACCGGCGGCATCACCACGGCATTGGTCATGCCATGATGAGTGTTGTAGATGGCGCCGATCGGATGCGACAGCGCGTGAATGGCGCCAAGCCCCTTCTGGAACGCAACCGCGCCCATCGCCGCAGCACTCATCATGTCCGCGCGGGCGGAAATGTTCGTTCCATCGGCAACAACCAGCGGCAGGTTCTCCTTGACCAGCCGCATGCCCTCAAGCGCGATGCCCTGGCTCATCGGATGATAGAACGGAGATGAATAGGCCTCCAGGCAATGGGCAAAGGCATCCATGCCGGTGCCGACCGTGATCATCTTCGGCATGCCGACAGTCAGTTCAGGGTCGCAGATCGTCACCGATGGCAAAAGCTTTGGATGGAAGATGATCTTTTTGACATGCGTGGCGGAGTTGGTAAGCACCCCCGCCCGTCCCACTTCGGACCCCGTGCCGGCTGTCGTCGGCACTGCGATGATTGGCGCAATCATGTCTGCATTGGCACGGGTCCACCAGTCGCCGATATCCTCAAAATCCCACACCGGACGGGTTTGACCGGCCTGAAACGCAACCAGCTTGCCCAGATCAAGCCCTGAGCCGCCGCCAAAGGCGATCACGCCGTCATGGCCGCCACTTTTGAAGACCTTCACGCCGGCCTCAAGGTTTTGCTCGTTCGGGTTGGGGTCAACCTCGCTGAATATGGCGCGGCCAAGACCGGCAGCCTCGAGCAGATCAAGTACCTGTGTGGTGATCGGCAGGGATGCCAGCCCGCGATCGGTGACCAGCAATGGCTTCTTGATGCCGGCGGCCTCACAGGCTTCAGCGAGCTCCGAGATGCGCCCTGCGCCAAAACGGATTGCGGTGGGATAAGACCAATTGGCGCTCGGGCTCATGCAGATGTCTTTCTCAGATGGTAGGATTTGGGACGGGTGAGATTGTGAAAGCCGATTTCCGACAGCGAGCCGCCACGGCCGGTGGCCTTGCAACCGGTCCAGCACAGGGCCGGGTCGAGATAGTCGGCGCGGTTCATGAACACAGTGCCGGTTTCAATCTCGGCGCCGAGGCGGGCTGCCCGCTCGACATCATTGGTCCAGAGCGAGGCCGTCAGTCCGAACTGGCAATCATTCATCAGGCGCAGCGCTTCCTCGTCACTGTCGACCGGCATGATACCGACCACAGGGCCGAAGCTTTCGTCGCGCATCACCCGCATGTCATGGGTTACATCGACAAGCACCTGCGGCATCAGATAGGCGCCGCCATCATCGGCCGGGAACAGCGCCGGATCGATCAGGCCGCGGGCGCCCTGCGCCAACGCTTCCGATGTCTGCGCCCGAACTTCAGCCGCGAAGCGCACATTGGCCATCGGGCCGATGGTGGTGTCGGGATCGAGCGGGTTGCCAAGCTTAAGGCCGGAGGCGACCCAGGCCGCGGCCTTTTCGACAAAGGCATCATAGAGCGGGCGGGCGACATAGAGCCGCTCAATGCCGCAGCAGCATTGCCCGGCATTGAACATCGCGCCGTCCATCAGGACATCCACGGCCCAATCGAGATCGGCGTCTTCCATCACATAACCCGGATCCTTGCCCCCAAGTTCAAGACCCAATCCGGTGAAGGTGCCGGCGGCCGCACGCTCGATGGCCTTGCCGCCACCGACAGAGCCCGTGAAATTGACGAAATTGAAGCTTCCCGCCGAAATCAGCTTTTCGGTGCCCTGATGGTCCAGAAACAGATTGATGAACACATCTTCCGGCACGCCCGCCTCATGGAAGGCGCGAACCATCCGCTCACCCACCAGCAGTGTCTGCGTCGCATGCTTGAGCACCACGGTGTTTCCGGCAATCAGCGCCGGAGCAACGGTGTTGATCGCGGTCATGTAGGGGTAGTTCCACGGCGCAATCACGAACACCACGCCATGCGCCTCGCGCACGATCCGGCGTTCGAACTGCGCCGAAGTCTCGATCTCGACCGGGGCCAGCGCCCGCGCGGCAATTTCGGCCATGTAGTGAGTGCGCTCATTGACGCCACCAAACTCGCCGCCATAGCGCACCGGACGGCCCATCATCCAGGCCAGTTCCGGCACCACCTCGTCCTGCATTTCATTGAGCCGGGCGACACCGGCACGGACCAAGGCTATGCGCTCTTCAAGCGGACGCCGGGCCCAGTCCTTCTGCGCCTTGCGCGAGCGCGCAACTGCCGCTTCGGCCGCTTCAAGCGCCATCACCGGACGTTCGGCATAGACCGAACCGTCGACCGGCGAAATCAGTTTCAAACTGCTCATTGTCTTGTCTCCTTCTGGCAGCCCCTGTGTGCTTGCGGAGTGCCAGCCATTACTCTTGTCTTTGGGGTTTCGCGCTCAGGCCCGCTCGAAACCACGGGCGATTTCCCAATCGGTCACCGCCTTGTCGAATTCTTCCTGCTCCCATTCGGCGCAGCGCACATAATGATCAACCACCGCGTCGCCCATGGCTTCCCGCAGCATCTTCGAGCCGCGCAGGGTTTCCGTCGCAGCCCTGAGCGTGGAGGGAATGTGCTTGGCATCCGCATGTTCATAGATGTCGCCACCGGTCGGCGGCGCCAGCTCCAGCTTGTCCTCGATGCCCTTGATGCCAGCAGCCAGCAGCGCTGCCTGCGCGAGATATGGGTTCATGTCGGAACCACCAATGCGGCACTCGACGCGAACGGCCTTGGTGCCCTCACCACAAAGACGGAAACCTGCTGTGCGGTTGTCGACAGACCAGACCGTCCGCGTCGGCGCAAAACTGCCCTTCATAAAGCGCTTGTAGCTGTTCACATAGGGAGCCAGGAAACAGGTATATTCGGACGCGTATTCGATCAGTCCCGCCAGGAAATGGCGCATCAGCGTCGACATGCCGTACTCGCCGTTCTCATCCCGGAAAGCCGGGGTGGAGCCGCTCCACAGCGACATGTGCACATGCGACGACGAGCCAACCTTCTTGGGATTCCATTTTGGCAGGAAGGTTACAGCGCGGCCATTGGCCCAGGCGATTTCCTTGACCGCATGCTTGGCAATTGTGTGATGGTCAGCGCAATCAAGCGCTTCAGCATAACGGATGTTGAGCTCTTCCTGCCCGGTCTCGGCCTCACCCTTGGTGTTTTCCACCGGGATCCCGGCCGCGAAGAGATGGTTGCGCACCGGGCGCATGATGCCCTCCTCCTTGGTTGTCTGCAGGATATGGTAGTCCTCATTGTAGGAGCTGATCGGCGTCAATTCGCGATACCCCGAAAGGGCGAGATCACGGAAACTCTGCTCGAACAGGAAGAACTCCAGTTCGGTCGCCATCATCGCCGTATATCCAAGCGCCTTGAGCCGCGCGATCTGGACCTTCAGGATCTGCCGTGGCGACTGCGCAACCGGCTCATGGGTATGGTGGTCGAGGAGATCGCACAGCACCATTGCGGTTCCCTCGAGCCAGGGCACGCGCCGCATGGTGGAGAGGTCGGGCTTCATCACATAATCGCCGTAACCCGCCTGCCAGCTGGTCGTCGCGTAGCCGTCCGGGGTCGCCATTTCGAGGTCGGTGGCAAGCATGTAGTTGCAGCAATGAGTTTCCTCATGGCTTGAATCGATGAAGTTCTGAACGTGGAAACGCTTGCCCATGATGCGGCCCTGCATATCCACGCAGCACACCAGCACGGTATCGATGTCGCCGGAGCCCGCGGCGGATTTCAGCGCGTCAAAGGAGAGGTTTCCAGCCATGGTATCTGATCCCGGTAATCGAAGACCCCATGATCCGTTCAACCGCTTTGGTTGCTGCGGTCATGGGTGTGTTCCAAAAGTGACAGCGGACAACTGACGCAATCGCCAATTTGAGCGCGCTGTAGCGGCAAACCGCCCCCCGGACAAGCCGGGAGGCGGTGATTTCAAACGTCGGCGCAATCAGCTTTCGCCGTACGGGAAACCCGCGGCATTGATGACGCTGTTGTATTCCTTGAAGATCGAGATGACCTTTGCCTTGGTTTCGCTTTCCGCGGCAATCTCCTCCCAGAACACCTTGGCGGCGTCCTCGACCTGCTTCCAGTCGGAGGCCGGAACCGAACGCAGCTCCAGCTTGTCGCCGGTGGCGCGCAGCTTGGCTTCGCCGCCCCAGTACCACTGGTTGCGGAACGTGTGGGTTGCTTCCATGCAGGAGATGTAGAGCTGCTTGAGATGCTCCGGCAGCGCGTTCCACTTTTCCTCATTGGCAAACCAGGAGCCGATCCAGGCGCCGGAGATGTTGTTGGTCAGGAAGTAGTCGGTCACATCGGCCCAGCCGACGGTGTAGTCCTCGGTGATCCCGGACCAGGACATGCCGTCGAGTTCGCCGGTCTGCACCGCAACTTCGGCATCCTCGTAAGGGATCGACACCGGCACCACGCCGAACTGGGTCAGGAAGCGGCCAGCGGTCGGGAAGGTGTAGAGCCGCAGGCCGTCGAGATCGGCCACACTGGTGATTTCCTTCTTGGTGTTGAAGTTGCACGGATCCTGGCCGGCAGCCGAAAGCCAGACCACGCCCGTCCCGGAATAGGCTTCGCGCCAGATGTCAGCCAGCCCGTACTGCTGGAACAGCACCGGCACATCAAGGATCGAGCGGGTGGCGAACGGGAAGTAACCGCCAAACAGACCCACTTCCACCGGCGACGCCATCGAATCATCGTCCGAATGCACCGCATCGATGGTGCCTGCCTGCATTGCGCGGAACAACTCGCCGGTTGGAACGATCTGGTCGGCAAAGAACAGTTCGATCACCATCTCGCCATTGGCGGCCTTGTTGAAGGCATCGACGAAGGGCTGTGTCACAAACTGGCCAAGCGTCGCGCCGGCATAGGTTTGCATGCGCCAGCGGATCGGCTCCTGGGCAATCGCAGGCGGAGCAGCGAGGGCGGTTCCGGCTGCAGCGCCGGCTGCAACGCCGGCCTTGGTGAGAAATTGACGCCTTTTGATAATGCTCATGCTGTTCTCCTTTTTGGATGTGCTTCTTCAGATCTGCTCATTTCAGCCTCGAAGTTTGCCCCGGAACTGCTCTGGCAACCAAAGCGCCAGATCCGGGTAGAGCATCACGATCACAAGTGTGAGCAACATGATCGCGACGAAGGGAATGACGGATGCATAGATGTGACGCAGCTTGATTTCGGGTGGCGCCATGGCGCGCATCAGGAACAGATTGTACCCAAACGGAGGCGTCATATAGGCGATCTGGCAGGTGATCGTGTAGAGAATGCCGTACCAGACCAGATCAAAGCCAAGCACCTTGACCAGAGGCACATAGAGCGGCGCGACAATCACCAGCATCGCCGTATCATCAAGAAAGGTGCCCATCAGCAGGAAACTCAGCTGCATCAGGATCAGGATCTGCCAGGGTTCAAGCCCCAGCTGACCGAGGAAGAAATTCTCGATCGCCCGCACCGCGCCAAGGCCATCGAACACGGCACCGAAACACAGTGCCGCGAGAATGATCCACATGAACATGCAGGAAATGCCCAGTGTCTTGCGCAGCACGTTCTCCATCACCTCGCGCGACAGCCGGCCTTTGATGAAGGCTGCGGCCATTGAGGCCAGCGCACCCACGGCGGAGCTTTCCACCAGACTGGTGACACCCATCAGGAACAGCCCGTTCATCAGGAAGAAGATCATGAATGGCAGGAAGCCCGCCTTCATCAGAACAATGCGTTCTTTCCAGGTTATTGCATCACGCTCTTCCTTCGAGAGCGGCGGCCCAAGATGCGGTTGCAACTTGCAGCGCACGGCGATGTAGAGAATGAACAGCGTGGCCATCAGCAGGCCCGGGAACACGCCGGCAAGCCACAGCTGGCTGACCGGCTGGCGTGCGATCATGCCGTAGAGCACCAGCACCACCGATGGCGGAATCAGGATGCCCAGACTCGAGCCGCCCTGCACCACCCCGGTTATCATCACCTTGTCGTAGCCGCGCCTGAGCAGTTCCGGCAGCGCGATTGTCGCCCCGATCGCCATGCCCGCCACCGACAGGCCATTCATCGCCGAAATCACCACCATCAGCAGGATCGTGCCAATCGCCAGCCCTCCGGGTACAGGCCCGAACCAGACATGAAACATCCGGTAAAGGTCGTCGGCAATCCGGCTTTCCGACAGCATATAGCCCATGAAGATGAACATCGGCAGCGTCAGCAGCGGATACCATTTCATCAGCTTGATCGACTGTGCAAAGGCGATTTCAACTCCGCCGGTGCCCCACAGGGGCAACGCCGCGATCACCGCGACAGCGCCAATGACGCCGAACACCCGCTGCCCGGTCAAAAGCAGCGCCATCATTGCGGCAAACATGAAAAGGGCAATCAGTTCGTAACTCAAAGGCCTGCCTCGCTGGCATGATTGACGCTGACACCGCGCAGATAAAGGATATCGCGGAAGAATTCGGCGAGGGTCTGCAGCAGCATCAGGAAGACACCGATTGCCGCGACCAGCTTGACCGGCCACATGTAAGGCCGCCACACCGAATGCGCCCGTTCGCCATATTCGATGGCGTAGGTCGTGCTCGAAATGCCGCCATAGAGCAGCACACAGAGATAGAAGAGCAGGAACAGCACTGTCACGGCATCGATCGCCGCCTTCCGGCGCGGGGACCACATCGAATAAACGAGGTCCATGCGCACGTGATCGCCCATCTGCATCGAATAGGGACCGCCAAGCAGATAGTAGCCGACCATCACGAACTGCGCGAACTCAAGCGTCCACAATGCGGGAGAGCCTGCAAACTTGGTCAAAGTGGACCATAACAGAACACCCATCAGTCCGAAGATCAGATACATCGCAAATCGTCCAACCTTGCGGTTGAAGGCGTCAATTGCGCGGATATAGGCTTCAACAAACTTCATCGAGCCCGCTCCCCTGACAGCAGCGTCCGCCCCGGACACGGCAAAGGCTTGCACCCCGGGATTGCCTGATCACACATGCAGTTGCCCCCTGTGTGTATTGAGGTCAGCCAATGCGGTCTGCAACAGCCCGGCAATTTGCTTGGCCCATTCGGCCTGTCCGGCGGCATCGGATATCAGATCATTGCGGATTTCCAGCATGACGTTGGCAATTTGCCGGGTCAATCCGTGCTTCTTGAGCGTGTGTGTCACCCCGTCCTGCGGACCATAGGGGTAATTCCGGCGCACGCCTTCAAGCCCGGCGGCGGAAGCTGCCTCGAGCATCGCATCAGCCAGCCGCGGATCATCATCATGCAGAATCCCTAGCGCACCATCGCGGAGGGCACCCAAGTAGACCGGCGTGAACGAATGCACCGTCACCAGAGTGATTGCGCGTCCGGCTTCGTGCCGACTGTCCATCAGGTCAGCAACGGCGTCATGAAACGGATGATACAGCGCTTGGGCACGTCGGGTTTTGGCCTCGGCACTGAGGCCGCAGTTTCCCGGCACAGCAAAGACTTCGCTTTTTTCGGGATATGCGTCGGCAGCCTCGGGAGGGCGATTGCAATCATAGGCCAAACGCGAGAACCGCTGCATTACCAGCGCCGCATCAAGCGCTTCCGACAGCCGCTCCGCAACGCCTGCGGCCCCGATGTCCCAGGCGATGTGGCTCTCAAGCGCCTGGGCATCAAGCCCAAGCGTTCCAAGCGCCTGAGGCATTGTGTTCGCAGCATGCTCGCAAACCAGAACGATATCGCTGACGCCATCAGCACGGCTCACGGTAAAAACCGGCCCCTCCGATGCGTCGATCAGCTTCTCGTCCTGCACGGTAGTTGTAGCTCCCTTGTCTAAGCGCGAATGCCTGGGTTGATATGACTGCGCATGAATTTACCCCGCCCATGGTCCGTCAGCGTTTGTAACATTGATTAGGATTGTGCAATCGATGTCAATCCTGTAATTTTTATTACACATCGTGCTGCGTCCTGTCCGGGATCCCTTTCCAAACGTGCGGGGCAGACATTCGAACGGGAGACAACGAATGGCCATTCGCGAACAGGTCCAGGCCGAGCTGGGCAACCTGCCGGGAGCGGAAAAGAAGATCGCTCACGCCTTTCTCGCCAACTACCCGAGCATAGGGCTGTCCACCATCGCCGAGCTCGCAGCCCTTGCCGGCGCCAGCGCCCCGACGGTGTTGCGCTTTGTGGCGCGGCTCGGCTTTGAGTCCTATCCCGATTTCCAGCGGCGACTGCGTGCAGATGTTCAGGCGCAATTGATGTCGCCGCTTGAGCGGGCTCGCAGTTCCGGCCCAACCACCGACAACCCGGCACTCAAAGCCAGCTTCGCCAACATTGCCGGCAATCTCGAGGCCACCTTGAAGGCGGTGCCTGAAAGCGAATTCGAAACAGCTTGTGAGTTGCTTTCCGATTCCAGATCAGCCTGTTGCTTTGTCGGAGGGCGCTTCACCGATGCCGTTGCCGGTTACATGGCCGCCCATCTCAGGATCATCCGCCCGGGCGTGAGGCATTTCGGCGGTCAGACCTCGACCTGGCGCGATCAATTGCTCGACATCCGGCCCGGCGATGTCGCAGTCCTGTTTGACATCCGTCGCTACCAGTCAGATCTCGTTCGCCTCGGCGAATTGCTGGCCGAGCGCAAGGCACGCATCATTCTCATCACAGACCCCTGGCTGTCGCCGATTGCCCGGTCTGCCCGCGTGGTACTGCCCTGTGTCGTCGACGCTGACCGCACCTGGGATTCGAGCGTCACTCTGCTTGCCCTCGCCGAAGCCATGATCGATCGGGTGTCGCGCGCTCAGGCAGCCACCGCCGGCACCCGCATGCAAACCCTCGAAGACATCCACTGGAACAGAACGCCAGGGCTGTGAGGCATCCACCGGCAGCCCGCACATGCCGCCATCATCTTGCGCAAAGCAAGCGCATCCAATACCCATGATACCATGAACCAGCAGCAAGCCTTGGAGGCCTTCTCAGCACTCAGCCAGGAAACGCGGCTCGCCGTGTTTCGGCTTCTTGTCACCGCCGGACCGGATGGCCTGGCGTCAGGCGAGATTGGCGAACAGCTGGGCGTGCGCCAGAACACCATGTCGACCAATCTCGGAATCCTGCTCAAGGCCGGGTTGGTCAACCGCGTGCGCGATGGCCGCAGTGTACGCTATCTCGCCAATCACGATGGCATCAGCGGTCTTCTCGGATTCCTGCTCGAAGATTGCTGCGGCGGTCAACCGGACCTGTGCCGCCCGCTGATCCGCCAGCTCTCCTGCAACTGAGACGAACTCAGGCGGGCGCCGTCGCCCGTTTGTAAAGATGCCAGGTCGCATGCCCCAGCACCGGCAGCGCAATCAGCAGCCCGGCGAACAGCGGCAGCAACGCCAGCAATGTGATCAAACCGACGATAAAGCCAAAGCCAAGCATCGGCACCGGATTCTTCACCACAGTAGAAACACTGGTGATCATCGCGGTGATAAAATCGACTTCGCGTTCGGCAAGCATCGGCAGCGCGATCACCGTGGTGGAAAACAGCACCGATGCCAGGAACGCCCCAACGACTGTTCCAACAGCCAGAAAGCCCCAACCTTCTGGCGTTGAAAGAACCACCTGCACGAACGCGTCCCAGCTCGAGAACGACTTGAAGCCCAGAAACAGCGCCAGAAGCAGCCGGACCTGATAGACCCAGATCCAGAAGATGAACATCACAACAAAGGCCATCCAGCCAAGCTGCCGCTCCCGCTGATGGAACACCTCGGCCAACACGCCCTTGCGCGTCACCGGCTCACCAGCAGCAAGCCGGCGGCTGACTTCATACAACCCGACCGCCACGAAGGGGCCGAGCAATGGGAAGCCGATTGCCAGCGGAATGATCATCCAGGGCGATCCGATACGCGTTAGAAACGCCAGAATGACAAGTCCGCCCAGCATGTAGATGCCACCAAAAAACAGCCCGAATCCGGGACGCGCCCGGAAATCCGACCATCCCGCGCCAAGGCTGGCTTTAACGTCATCAAACGAAATTGCCCGAATCGGTGGGGCGCCAACCGGTTCCTCTCCGGCCATTCCAGTGCTGTTGTTCATCGTTGAATCCTCCCTGCTACCGGCCCGAGCCGATACTTTTCGGCACAAGATCGACACCATTCATTCAAAAATAACAATAAATCTATCATTATATCGTTTTTCCTGGCTCGCAATGCTTGAATACGCTTGCAATCATCAACTTTTGAGCCAGTATCCGGAAATGTAGGGGCAATGATTGCCGCATCGTTCTAAATGATGGGGTCTGGATGACTGACAGCAGAGAAACACTGCACGACGTTCTTGCGGCGTTCAAGCAGGCAGAAGCAGATTTGGCCTGCGCAATTGATGCGGGGGAAACAGAGCAGATCCACCGCGCAGAGCTTCGTCTCTCGCAGGTGCACTTTGCGGTGTGCCATTATCCAAGTCAGACCCCGGCAGAGTTGAGCGCACAACTGCGCTTCTTGCTGGATCGCCTGATCAACCAGACCGGGGCGAGCCATGAAAGTGTGGAGTACCGCGAGCTCTGCGACATGCTTACCAACCGGCTCGAGAGACAGATAGGAACGCCCTGGGAGCGCGCGGCAGGCCGCGGTGAGGTGGCATCGCAACCAACCTACCTTGATCCGCTGGAAAGCCTGTCGGTGTCGGACCTGGTTTCGCAGGCAACGGACCGTGTCTCCATCATCGGCACAGATTACCGCTATCTTCGCACCAGCATGGGCAATGTCGATTTCTATAAGAGAACCCAGCAAGACCTTACGGGCAGGCACGTGGGCGAGACGATCGGCGCGATGCGGTTTGAAAAGAGGGCCCGTGCACGTTTGGACGCCTGCTTCAACGGCAGCCTGCAGGACTACAGCCACACTTTGGAAATCAATGGACAAATCCGGATCATGAATTGCCGCATGTCACCGGTCCGCGATCGCCATAACGCCCTTATTGGAGCGCGCGTGCTCATGAGTGATGTCACCTCTCTTTATCAAGGTGAAACGCCGTTGACCCCTTGCGCGAAAATGGCAAACGATCTCAGCGTTGGTATCCTGAAGAGAGCCTGAAGTTGTTTTTCAGCCCGTTCTCGCCTGGTAAACTGGCAAAATTCTTGCCAACACCCTACCTATGGTTATCGACTTCCAAAAGAAAACGGCGGTTGTCCATCTCTAGGTGACGGTGTGTTTATGGCTGTCGCCTTGGCAACGGCGCCAGAAACCACCCGGTTCAGGAGATCCAGAATGTCCGCCTTTGTGATAGCCGTTCTTGTGATCGTGACCGCCTCAAGCGGTGCCATCTTCAAGCCCGGCCCCTGGTACGAAAGTCTTCAGCGGCCAAGCTGGACCCCGCCCAACTGGGCGTTTCCGGTGGTCTGGAGCATTCTCTACATCCTTATCGGCGTTTCGGGCTGGATCGTCTGGCAGGCCCAGGGTGTGGGTCTGGCCATGGGATTGTGGCTGCTGCAACTGATCCTCAACGCCGCCTGGTCCTGGCTCTTCTTTGGAATGAAACGGATGGATCTGGCCTTCGTCGATGTTTGCGCCCTGCTCCTTTCCATTCTCGCCTACATTGCCATTGCCAGCACCGTTTCACCTCTCGCAGCGCTTCTGTTCGCCCCTTACGCCGTTTGGGTCGTCACTGCGGCAACACTTAATCGCGCCGTGTGGCGTCTCAATCCGGAGGCTGTCAGCGGCTGATCCGGGCCGCTGCGCCATCAAGCATCTTCCAATTGGGATGGACACGGATTAGGTAGGGAGCAGCTTCATGGCAGATGGCCGGAAGCGGCGACCATTCCGAGGGCTCCATGACTGAATCTCCCTTTGTTGTTCCGCAGGCCCGCCGGTCCAGCATTGCTGTCGATGTCGGCGGTGTCATTGTCGGTGGCGGCGCGCCGGTTGTCGTGCAATCGATGACCAACACTGACACTGCCGATGTGGACGCAACTGTCGCCCAGGTTGCAGCCCTGCACAATGCCGGCTCCGAGATCGTGCGGATCACTGTCGACCGGGATGAGAGCGCCGCCGCTGTTCCGAAGATCCGGGAGCGGCTCGAACGGCTTGGCATTGACGTTCCGCTGGTTGGCGACTTCCACTATATCGGCCACAAGCTTCTGGCTGATCATCCCTCTTGCGCCGAGGCGCTTTCCAAGTATCGCATCAATCCCGGCAATGTCGGCTTCAAGGACAAGAAAGACCGCCAGTTCGTCGAGATTATCGAGATGGCGATCAAATACGACAAACCCGTGCGCATCGGGGTCAACTGGGGATCGCTTGATCAGGTGCTTCTGACCAGGCTGATGGATGAGAATGCTGAGAACGGCTCGCCTCTCAGCGCCCGTGATGTCACGCGGGAAGCAATCATCCAGTCAGCCCTGCATTCGGCCGCCCTTGCGGAAGAAACCGGCCTGCCGCGCAATCGTATCATTTTGTCGGCCAAGGTCAGCCAGGTTCAGGACCTGATCGCAGTCTATGGAGAACTGGCCCGTCGCTCGGACCACGCATTGCACCTGGGCCTGACCGAGGCCGGCATGGGCTCGAAGGGCATCGTCGCCTCGGCAGCCGCCATGGGCATTGTGCTCCAGGGTGGCGTCGGAGACACCATCCGCGTGTCACTCACGCCTGAACCGGGCGGAGACCGCACCCGTGAGGTCATGGTTGCCCAGGAACTGCTGCAGGTCATGGGGTTCCGGCAGTTCCTGCCGGTGGTTGCCGCTTGCCCCGGCTGCGGACGCACCACCTCGACCGTATTTCAGGAGCTCGCCCGCACCATCGAGGATGACCTGCGCGAGAACATGCCGGTCTGGCGCGAAAAATACCCCGGTGTCGAGGGCTTGCAGGTCGCCGTCATGGGCTGCATCGTCAACGGGCCCGGCGAATCCAAGCACGCCGACATCGGCATTTCATTGCCCGGCACCGGCGAAAGCCCCGCAGCCCCGGTCTTCATTGACGGAAAGAAGGCAGGAACGCTACGCGGCCCGAAAATCGCCGAGGATTTTCAGGTAATGGTCGCTGACTATATTGAAAAACGGTTCGGCCAGAACGGGTAACTAAGACTGGAAGTGGCTCTGTCAGGCGACATCCACTTCAATCGCCGAGCCGGGCAGCCATCGCTCGATCATCGCCGCCAGTTTCTCCGGCGAAATGGGTTTTGACATGTAGTCATCCATTCCCGCGGCCAGGCAGCGATCTTCGTCTCCCTTCAGCGTATGCGCTGTCACCGCGATGATCGGTGTTGGTGCAAGCCCGTCACGCGCTTCGATCGCGCGGATTTCGGCCGTCGCTTCCAGCCCGTTCAACTCGGGCATCGAAACATCCATCAACACAATGTCGGGGCGCAGCTCTGACCATTTGGTGACCGCTTCACGACCGTTGATCGCAAGCTCATGATTGACGCCCATACCCTGCAGCGATTGCTGGAAGACGATCTGGTTGATCTGGTTGTCTTCAGCCACAAGCACCAGAGGCTCCTCCCGCTGCATCGATAGCGGCGGTGCATCAGCAAGCACCGGATTTGACACAGGCTGCATCGGTCCCTCTGATCGGGCCGCCTGTGTCGTTGCAACGGAAGTTGCCTCCGTCGCATCAAATGCTGCGCCGTTTGCTTGCGCTGGCGCGGGTCTCCCGCGGCTTTCTTGCGATTTAACCGCTTGCCGCAGAGCCGCCTGCACGGTTTGACGCAACTGAGCTGTACGCACTGGTTTGACCAACTGAGCAAAAACACAAAGACTGTCGAGCATCTCGAGTTGATCGGCCTGATCGATTGAGGACAACACAAGAATTTGTGTATCCGCAATCAGAGGATCCGCCCGTATCGCCCGGGCCACTTCCCCTCCGGTCATCCCAGGCATCTGGAAATCGAGCACCAACAGATCAATCCCGATGCCAAGATTTGAACGCGCATGCCGGAGAAGATTGATACCCACTTCACCGCTTTCGACGGCCACACAGTCAAAGCCCCAGCCGCGCATCTGTTCCGTCAGGATCATCCGGTTGATGGCATTGTCGTCGATCACGAGGACACGGCTTCCTTCAAGACCTTCCGCAGGCAGCCCCTTGGTCTCGGTTTCGCCGCCATAAACATCCATTTCCACCGTGAAGCTGAAGGTCGAGCCTTCCCCAACGGTACTTTCCAGCTTGATCTGTCCGCCCATAAGCTCAACCAGCCGGGTCGCTATCGCTAGGCCGAGGCCGGTGCCCTCGTGCTTGCGGGTCGATGAACCATCCACCTGGCTGAACTTGTCGAACACCGCATCGATCTTGTCCGGAGGAATCCCGATGCCGGTGTCGCTGACCGAAATTGACAGCGCAAGCCGTCTGGAAGATGCGCCCTCTCCATCCTCCGGCTCAACATCTTTCCAGTTGATCTCGACCATCACATGGCCCTGCTCGGTGAATTTCACCGCATTGCCAACAAGATTGGTCAGAATCTGCCGAACTCGGCCCGGATCGCCAATCAGCTGGTCCGGCAGTCCCGGCGCAATTCTCACCGCCAATTCGATGTCCTTTTCGACCACACGGGAGGACATGAGCGTGGCCACGTCCTCGGCCGTATCGACAAGACTGAACGGTTTGGGAGCGAGAACCATCTGTCCCGCGTCAATCTTTGAAAAGTCGAGAATATCATTGATGATCTCAAGCAGCGCATTCCCCGATTTCAGGATCACATCGGTGAATGTGCGTTGCCTTGTATCAAGATCGGTCCGGGTCAACAGTTCGGCCATACCCAGCACACCATTCATCGGCGTTCGGATTTCGTGGCTCATGGTTGCAAGGAACTCGGATTTGGCCCGGTCCGCAGCCTTGGCCTTGGTCAGGGCCAGGTCGGTTTCTTTGGTCTTTTGCTGAAGCCTGCTGATCATTTGCCGGATAATGATATCGATGGGCACGAAGACACCGCCGCCCAGCACCAGCAGGATGGCCATGGTCACCACAAGAAACTTCTGTAGCATCGCACCCTGCGACAGCGACAGTTCCGCCATATACGCCCTGAACTCCTCATGCACAAAAAGGTTTGAGGGTTCGATGACATCTCCAAACATGGCGTAGATTTCGCGCCCGGACCAATAGAGGTCTTTCTTGGTTCGCACGGCATCGATCCGGTCTGCGCTGATCATCGCTCTATGATTGGCAAACGGGTCGTCACCCTTCATGTAGCGCGAACGCATCTGGATTCTGTGGGTCAGCGTGGCTGGCAGATTGTCCCAGGCAGTGTTGAGGTGCTGGACCTTCCACCGTGCACGTTCAAAGGCGAAGCGCTGGCTGGAAACCGCCGAAAGGATATCCGGATCCACGGGCATGGATTCACGCAGCTTGCGTTTCTCAGCCAGGGTTGCCCCGTCCAGGCGGGTATCCACAACCGCCTGGTAGTCTTCATAGGTCTGCGCCAGCCGCCCGCTTCGATCAGCGATTGCGCGCAAGGCGTGGTCCGCTTCCGCAAACTGAGATGCAACCACGCCGATTTGTTGAATCGTTTCGTTCTTCTCTTTTTGCTCAAGGAAAAAGAACGTACAGATCACTGCCATCGCTGTCAGGGAGGCAATGTAACCGATCCGCATCAAAACAATCGAGCGGCGCGCGACCGCTGTCGCGTCATGATTTTTGGAGACTTCAGTCATTGATTTGGCAGCACTCGTTTGACGGAATACTGCCGCAAGTTAGTTAATAAAATTCCACTCGCGAAAGGCGATAACCTTGGGTTTCGGCGCTGCTAAGCACCAGTTCGGGTCATTCAGATAAGGGCTCTACTTCTCCCGGGTGGCGATGAACCCGGCTGCTTGCCTGAGCGTGTCGGCAGCGTCCCCGAAAGGCGCAAGCACCGCCTCCGCCTCATCGACCAAAGCAGCCAGCTTTTGCTTTGCCACCGGCGCTCCATGCAACGAAACAAGCGTCCCCTTTCCCCGGGCAGCATCCTTTCCAGCCGCCTTCCCCAGCGTGGCGGCATCCGATGTCACATCCAGCAGGTCATCAGCCAGCTGGAAAGCAAGTCCGATAATCTCCCCAAAGCGCGTCACCCGAGCCACAATCGCATCATCACAGCCTGCCGCGATCGCACCGGCAGCGCATGCAAAACGCAGCAAGGCGCCGGTCTTCATCGCCTGCAGTTTCACGATCCCGGCTTCATCGGGGCTAACCCGTTCAGCCGCAAGATCCAGCGCCTGCCCGCCAACCATTCCACCCACGCCTGCAGCTCGCGAAAGCGCATTGACCAGCCTCAGGCGAGCGTCCGCCGGCAGGTCGGTTTCCGGCGCTGATATCACATCGAAAGCCAGTGTCAGCAACGCATCGCCCGCCAGGATCGCTGTCGCCTCATCGAAAGCGATGTGAACGGTGGGCTGGCCGCGGCGAAGATCATCATCGTCCATGGCAGGCAGATCGTCATGAACCAGCGAATAGCAATGAATGCACTCAAGCGCGGCGGCGACCCGAAGCGCGGCGTCCTCCGGTGCCCCCAGCATGCGTGCTGTTTCGATCACCAGAAACGGACGCAACCTCTTGCCGCCATTGAGGACCCCGTGACGCATAGCCAGGATCAGATGTGCGGGACGCGCAATTTCGCCATCAAGCGGGGCCTCGCCCAACAAGGCCTCGAGAGCCGCAGCGACCTGTGCGGCTGCAGAATCGAGGCGAATGGCGAATGTGTCAGATACCGATTTTTCCATTGACGTTTCTTGCCATGCGGCAGCCTCTGCGGCAACGGCTTATGCATGTCCGGACGCAACGCCAATGCCTATGCACATTGCGTAATATGGCGGGCTCTGGCCTTGGCAGCCCAAGACCGCTAAGAACGAGCCCATCAACAACCCCCGTCCCAGCATCTTCGTTCAGGACCTTCAAGGTGGCCAAAGCAAAGCGCACCGCAACCGAGACCCCTCGCCGCAAAGGCTCGGCCCGGAACCCTCGCTCATGGGTGCGGCGCGGCGTCGGCTGGCTGGCCTTCATTGTGATGGCGGTGCTGGTGCTGCCCTATCTGCTCATTCCTCTCTACGCGTGGAACCAGGTTCGCCCGGTCTCGACCCTGATGCTGGCCGAAACGGCTTCAGGCCGCAGCTATGAGCGCCAATGGGTGGATTTTGACAGCGTTGCCCCGGTGCTTGTGCAATCGGTAATGATGTCCGAAGACGGACAGTTCTGCACCCATTCCGGCATCGATTGGGAGGCACTCAATCTGGTCATAGACGAGGCGCTGGACGGGGAAGCCACCCGTGGCGCCAGCACGATCGCGATGCAGACGGCAAAGAACCTGTTCCTGCCGCGCACACGCTCGGTGGTCCGCAAGGCGCTGGAGATCCCCATGGCCATGTGGATGGATGTGGTCTGGTCAAAACGACGGCTGATGGAAATCTACCTCAACATCGCCGAATGGGCGCCGGGCGTCTATGGCATCGAAGCCGCCGCGCAGGCTTATTTTGGTGTCCCCGCAGCCAAATTGTCGGCACGCCAGTCTGCCCTTCTCGCCGTAACCTTGCCCAACCCGATCAAACGCAATGCCGCCAACCCCTCGCGCGGCATGCTGCGGCTGGCCGGAATCATCGAGGGGCGCGCGCGCCAATCCGGCGCATACATCAAATGCCTTTATGATTGAGTTCAAACAATTTTGCTTTTTGGAACGGAGCCGGCATGAAACATTCTAGTCTCACGGTCCAGTCTGTCGAAATTTGAGGAAGCCCAACAACCATGCCAGATCCCATTCTCTACATTGGCAACAAGAACTATTCATCCTGGTCGTTCAGACCATGGATCGGCATGCGAGCCACGGGCATTGCCTTCGAGGAGAGGCTGGTGCCGTTTGACATGGAGAATGGCAATCCGGACTTCCAGACCTTCTCCCCCACCGGCAAGGTGCCGGTTCTTGTCGATGGAGACCTGACCATCTGGGAATCGCTGGCGATCCTCGATCACGCCGCGCGCTTGTATCCGCAATCTCACCTCTGGCCCGAAAACACAGCGTTTCGCAGCCAGGCCATGGCCATGAGCTCGGAGATGGTGTCGTCCTTCATGGCGCTGCGTTCAGCATGCCCGATGAACATGCGCCGCGAACGCAAGCCGATAGAGGTCACGCCAGCCATCGCCAAAGATGTAAACCGCATCCAGTCGCTGTGGAGCTCAAGCCTTGAGAAGAGTGGCGGACCATTCCTGTTCGGCACCTTTTCCATCGCCGATGCGATGTTCGCACCGGTGGTCAACCGGCTTGATGTCTACGCCTTCGAAACGATGCCGGAGGTGCGCGCCTATATGGACACCATGAAAGCACTGCCCGCCTGGCAAGAATGGGAAACGGCGGGCCGGGCCGAGCCCTGGGTGGTCGCCGAGGATGAGGCCTGACCCCGCAGAGCCGGTCGAACCGCACTTTGACTCCATCGAAGGCAAAAAAATCGGACCACACGCTGGTCAAACCCGGAAATGCCATGTATATGCTCGGCAAATTTCCGAAATCGACATGTGTCAGTTTCGGCCCCTGGGTCGGCCGTTGATCATGTCTTGATGTTGAACTGGAGTTCGTCATGGCTGTTCCGAAGCGAAAAACCACCCCGTCCAAGCGCGGCATGCGCCGCTCGGCAGACGCGATCAAGGCCCCGACCTATGTCGAGGACAAGAATTCCGGCGAACTGCGCCGTCCGCACCACATTGACCTTAAGACGGGCATGTACCGCGGCCGTCAGGTGCTGACGCCGAAGGAAAGCGCATAAGCCTTTCCTGCCGCCGACGGCCTGGCGCCTCACGGCAGAATCATTCTGAATGGAAAGCCGGCTCCCTGTGGGCCGGTTTTTTGCGTTTGCGGAATGCGGACATACCAGCTGTCCACCCAGACGTTGCAATGTCTTGAAAAAACGAGGCTTTGGAAGAGTTCTCCCATAAAAAACGCCCGGTAGCCGAAGCTTCCGGGCGCGATAACGTTGTCAGTCAGCCAAAGGCTCACTGATGACCGTTTGTGCTATTCAGGCAGCCTGAATGTTCTGCACGGCGGTCTTGCCGGTGCGGCGGTCTTCGGCGGTGTCGAACGAGACCTTCTGGCCTTCGGCCAGACCGCGCATGCCTGCGCGCTCGAGAGCGGTCGCATGGACGAAAACGTCCTTGCTGCCGTCGTCAGGAGCGATAAAGCCGAAGCCTTTTTGATCATTGTAGAATTTAACGGTACCGATTTGCATGGAAGGTCCTTTGTGTCCATGAATGTAGTTGCTCACGCGAGCGCTATCGAAAGCGCTCGGCGCGTGCGTTTGTCATCGAATTGAAGTGAAGTGTTGAGCGTGTCGCCGCGTCAAGCGGCCCGCGACCAAGTCGTCCGGTCAAAATCGATAAGCTCAACGTACACGCTTTTCACCCTATACACAAGCAAAAGCGGAAATCGCTCTCCCGGCCACAATCGGCAACAGGCTGCGGGCCGGCAATTCGGCCCGCACGGCCTGCCTCAAGCGGCAGCCGCTGCGGGCGCGGCCACCCGCTCACGCAACATGCGGAACGACACCAGCCGACGGCGATCTTCATCCCAAAGCGCCAGCGGCACGCAACGGAAGCTCTGCCATATCGTCAGCCGACCAATTTCTGCCAGTTCCGGGAAATCCCTGAGCACCTGTGGCAACCGGTAGAACGGAATGCGGCTGGAAAGGTGGTGTACGTGGTGGATCCCAATGTTGCCGGTCACCCACATCAACGGCTTGGGCAGATCGTAGAACGAGCTGCCGTGCAGCGCGGAATGCTCCCGCTCCCATTCCGGGGCATGATCCCATTCCGTCGGATTGAACTGATGCTGGACATAGAACATCCAGACCCCGATCGACGCACCGATCAGCATGATCGGAAGATGGATGATCAGGAAAGCCTTGAAGCCGACCAGAAAGCCAAGCCCGATCCACATCGCAGCAATGGCGAGATTTGTCACCATGACGCTGGTCCAGGACATGACACCGTCCTTGAGTGCTGCCACCGGCAAGCGGTGCTCGAGCATGAAGATGAATGCCGGCCCGAGTCCAAACATCACCAGTGGATGCCGGTAGAGCCGGTACTTGAGGCGTCCGAAGCGCGACAAGGCCAGATATTCCTTGACCGTCAGCGTATCGATGTCTCCCACCCCGCGGCGGTCGAGATTTCCCGATCCGGCATGATGGATCGCGTGCGAACGGCGCCAGTAGTCGTAAGGTGTCAGCGTCAGCACGCCGAGCGCACGTCCGATGCGGTCATTCCATTTGGCTGTCGTGAACATCGAGCCATGGCCACAGTCATGCTGGATAATGAACAGGCGAACCATCATCAGCGCAGCCGGAATAGACAACATCAGCGCCAGAACAACGCTGAAGGACAGCGCATACCACATCAAAACCCACAAACCGATCAGGAGACTCAGCGTCAGAACCGTCTCGAAAGCGCTCCGCCGGTTGTCGGGTTGCCTGTAAGGTTGCAAACGCCGCACCCAATCCCGCGCTGATCCTGTCGCCATACGTTAAACTCCCAAACCATTTTCTTTTGCGGCCTTTGGTGTTTATCACCGGCCGCGGGAAACATTTGGGGAGGGCCTTACCACGTCAATTTGACAAAGACATCCCTTTCCATGGTCTTGCGATGCTTTCACGATGTGTCACTTGGTCACGATGAGTGTTACCGGCAAGGCGGTTTACCTGATAGTGCAGACGAGCTAAGCATTATTTAAATCGATTGAAAACGAGATACGCATGTCCGAAAGCTCCATCGCCATCCGAAGCCTGATGACCCGGGAACGCTCGGCCGTATCACTGATTTTTCTCGCCAATGGCTTCCTGATCGGCAGCTGGGCACCGAAAATCCCCGAATTCGCGTCCCGTCTCGGGCTGGATGAAAGTGAACTGGGCTTGATGATTCTTTGCTTTGGCATCGGCTCACTCTGCGCCATGGCGCTTGTTGGCGTGGCGATCGCGCGAAACGGCTCCCAGCAGGTTGTTCGCATTCTGGCGGCAATCGCAACACCAAGCCTGCTGGTTCTCACACTTGCACCATCCATCTGGTCCGCAGCTCTCGTGCTGTTCGCGCTGGGTGCGCTGATCGGCGGCATGGATGTCGCCATGAATGCCAATGCCGTGGAAGTGGAAAAACAGGAGCGCCGGGCCATCATGTCCTCCTGCCATGGCTTCTGGAGCCTGGGCGGCGTGCTCGGCGCAGCCCTTGGCGGCCTTCTGATCTCGGTCTTTGGCGTGTTCACCCATTCGCTGCTTGTGAGCCTGTTAACTGCAATTATGGTGGCTTTTGCCTGGCCCCGTGTTCTGGCCGACCCGACCACTGCACCAGCGGATGCGGCACACCACCCCAAGGACCCGGCCCGCCCACGCGGTCTGTCTGGCCTGGGCGCAACGGTTTGGCTCACCGGCATCATCTGCCTGATCATGATGACACCGGAAGGCGCAATTCTTGATTGGGGCGCGCTTTACATGCGCCAGGAGCTCGGTGCGAGTCCGGCCATGTCAGGCCTGGCCTTCGGTGCATTCTCCGCAGCAATGGCCATGATGCGATTTATGGGAGACCTGGTGCGTGATCGCTTTGGCGCGGTCCGGACATTTCGCGTTTCATCGCTGCTTGCCATCCTTGGCCTGTCCCTGGCCGGGATGGCTCCATCACCAGCCTGGGCCATTGCGGGCTTCGCAATCACCGGGCTGGGGCTCGCAAACACCGTCCCGATCGCGTTCTCCGCTGCCGGCAACCTGCCCGGACTGCCCCGGGGACTGGCGATTTCGGTTGTCACCTTCATGGGCTATTCCGGCATCCTGTTCGCGCCGTCGATCATCGGCTTCATCGCCGAACATACAGGCTTTGCGGTGATCTACCTCAGCCTCACCGTGCTGATCGCCCTCGCCATCGGCTTCTCGGGCATCACCCGGCACGCAGACCGGCCAACCGGTTCATAGCCGGAAGCGCCAGATACATACATGGAAACCGGGATCAGCGGCCCCTTCAGGCTGCTTCGCCGCGAAGGGTGTCGGGAGTCTTCGTATTCGCCAGGTCCGGCCTGGCGAAGCAGGTTTGCCCGCGCCCCATCTCCTTGGCCCGGTAAAGCGCACCATCAGCGCACTTGATCACCGACTTTGCCGTAAGCGCATCGTCAGGCCACCAGGCAACACCGACGCTGGCGCCAACATCCGCCATTCCCCCTTCAAAAAGAACTGGAAGAGAAACGCTTTCGATCAGCTGCTCGCACCGTCGCAGCACATGTTCCCGGTCCAACTCATGATAAAGCAGGACGATAAATTCATCACCGCCAATCCGTGCGGTCATGCCAGCATCGCCAATGGTCCGTGAGATCCGCGAGCCGATGATTTTCAGGACAGTATCACCCGCATGATGACCATAGGTATCATTGACCACCTTGAAGCGGTCGAGATCGACGCAAAGGATAGCACACCGGTCCTGCTGACCCTTCTCGATTATGGCCTCAAGTGCCAGATCGAACTGCACCCGATTTGGCAGCTCTGTCAGCGGGTCATGCTGGGCCAGAAACCGGTTCTTGGCTTCACTCTCCTGCAGCGCGCTCAATGCGGCGCTTGAGCGTCTGGCAACCAGCAGCACCGCTGCCGAAGCCACAACCAGCAGCCCGAGCAAAGGGGCGATCGCCCTGTTCAGAATGACCGCGGATGGATGATCGATTTTCCAGACTGCGTGAATGTCATGTTGATCCCCCTCAATTCCAACAGGTATGGAAGCGTGGCCGTGGGGGATCGCGTCTCCGGTGGCGAAGCCAAACCCTTCGAGGTCAGGGCTGGAATGCAAACTGGAATCCGACAAAAGCGTCACCGGTTTCAGCGTCACCAGAACAAGCGGTGCACCATCGGGCAGCACCACATCACGATCGGGGATGATGGCCTGGGCGACGACAAAGCTTATCCGCCCTTCGACCGGGCGAATGTCGGCAACATAGAGCGGGTTGGATTCGTCCAGCGGGTTTCCAGGGATCACATATCCACCATTCTTGGCTCTACGCCGCTCCATGTAGTTTTGCTGCGCCTTGGCCACCAGATCCGCAGTCCCCGCAAGTACTGTATCACCTGCAGACGGCTCCAGGACTTCATCCCTGTGAACCAGGGCCACAGGCGCACCGTCCGGAGACACCACAACCGTGGTGTTGATCTTGAAATCATCCCACAGCCAGCCAGCGATTTCCTCCTCTATGAACCGCTCGTCGACAGGCTCGGACAGGGCGCGCACCGCCGTGTCCCAATAGGATATCTGCGCCTGATCGCGCGCCAGAAGCGTCAGGTGACTCTCGACATCACGCCGCAGGACGGCCTTTTCGCCCTCCAGATGCGCCTCATCGGCAATCACGCCGGCCATCGTCAGGATCAGGAAACTCGAAAGGGCAAACGCAATGATCACCACCCCACACCAAAGATACACAGCATGGCTCAGACTGGGCATGAATCGCAAAACAGCATTCGACATGCAGACACCCTCTTTGTTGAGGGACATTTGATCATGGAAACCTGAAACCCGGGCTAACCGGCTTGGTTAGCGTTTCGCAAATTCATCAGCTGCAAGTTCGCCCACGAAATCAGGCGAGAGTCGCACGGCAACTTTGCCGACAAGTGCCATCTTGATGAGATGGTCGTGTCCATCAAGGGACACAGATACTGGCTATGGCGCGCCGTCGATGCCAACGGCTACGTCCTCGACGCTATCCTTCAAAGCCGCAGAAATCGGAAGGCCACTCTCCGGTTGATGCGAAAGCTGAGCTGATCCCTGGCGTCGAACATTGCTCGCATAAAGGTTTGAACAATCGCGCAGAGAACTCTCACCTTACTGTGCGACGACGAGAAAAGCGAATGGTGCGGTTCAAACCGGCGCGCCAATGCCAGCGTTTCGTCTTAAACCACGGTCAGATCGGCAATCTTCTCCATCTTCATCGAAAACATCGTACCGCAACCGATGATCGCCAGCTTCGCGCCTATACCACTACGGCCTGGTGGGAAATCGCTGTGTTGATCGAGGCCTGAAAGCTCCGTCAAAGGCTGCTTTCACTCCAGACTCGATTAAGGCGACGCCACCACGAAAACCGCTGTAGAGAAAGCGTTGCAACCGCTTGGAATTTCGCGGTTCGTTATTATTAAAGGCTGTAATTTGTCGGTCCCAGCGTTAAACAAGCCGATATTGCTTCGCCTTGTTGCGCAAGAAAGGCAGGCCACGGTCCATCACCTCCTCAAAGCTCCGGGCAACCGGACGCCAGACGGCAAGACCATGTGCAATCTGTGGGGGCATATTTACAAAACTCTCCATGGCCAAGCCGCCTTTGAAACCAATTGCAGCTAACGCGCCAAAAACCTCGTCCCAGTCACAACATCCCTCACCGGGAGTCCCACGGTCACTTTCAGAGAGATGAATATAGCGCAGGTGCTCGCGGGCATCGAGGATGCCGTTGGCAACACCCTTTTCCTCTATGTTCATATGATAGGTGTCCAGATGAATAAAGATATTGTCGGACCCCACCTTTTCGATCATGTCGCGCGCCTGCCAGGCAGTATTGATAAGGTGGGTCTCATAACGATTCACCGGTTCAATCCCAAAGGCTATGCCGCGGCTTTTCGCGTGGCGTGCTGCCTCTGTCAGAGCATAAGCGACGTTGTCATACTCGGCCTGGGTTGGGGGAAAGCCACTGCGCTCTCCTATGCCGCCATAAGTTACCCCCGAAAGCGCTTCCGCCCCCAGACGGGCGGCAGTATCGATTGCGTCTTTGAGATGCGCGATGCCCCCCTCCGGGTTGACCGAGCACCAGTTCTCCTTGGGCAAGCCGAGCGAACAGACGGCCCGCAAGCCATGCTTTTCAAGAAGGCCCCGCGTATGGTCCGCATCAACGACCGAGCTATCAAGAAGCGCGATCTCGATGAAATCCATACCGTAGCGCGCAGCCTCCGGAATGGTCCGTGCCGCGCCGTCCCGGTCCCAGTGCATCGTCCACATGCTTGTGTGAACACCAAATCCCTGCATACCAGCCTCCTGTGCCCTCAAAGGTCTTTCAACGCCGTCCGCAGGTCACGATCCGCATGCTGAAGCGCCAGATAGGCCTTGAACCGCGCGTCGTGATGCCGGGCGAAGCCCTCTCCAGCGGGTTCGAAACGCTTTCCGATATGCGACATGGTCTTCATGCAGTCTTGCAACGAGCCATAATGCCCGGATGCAACCCCACCCAGCATGGCCGCTCCAAGAAGCACCGGCTCGGGACATGTGATCGAAAGGATCGGCACTCCGCTTGCATCAGCCAGAAGTTGCTTCATCATATCGCTTTCACCAGCCCCGCCGCTAATGACGACAGCATGGGGCGCGAAATCATGCGCGCGCTGCGCCTCGATGATCTGTCGCAGCCCATAACCAACCCCGAAAATTCCGGCAATGTAAGACGCCAGAAGATCATCAAATCCAGTCTCCAATGTAAGGCCGGAGACAACCGCCGTAGCATGAGGATCAGCATAGGGTGCCCGGTTGCCCAAAAACTCGGGCACGATGATCCGCGCGCCAGCCATAGTCACAGCACTGCTCAAATCAGGGCAGCGTCGCTGAGCTTCGCTGATCAGATAGGCCTGAACAGTCTGATTGGCAGCATCGGCGCGGGCCTGCGCTTCCGCACGGGCGGGATGACAACTGATCAGATGCGCAATGGCTTCGCCGGCGGCAGACTGACCGCCTTCACTGAGCCACAGCCCCGGAACCATTGCCGAGTAATAGGGACCCCAGACGCCCGATACAAAATGCGGTTGCACCGAGGACGCCATGGTGCAGGCAGAGGTTCCGAAGACATAGCCCATCATCACCTCGGGGCCAGAATCCTTGTCTGCGCCGACAGTCCCGATGCCGCCGGCATGCGCATCTATCAGCCCTGCCCCGACTGGCGTTCCCGGGCGAAGACCAAGGGCTTTCGCGGCCGCATCACTCAAACCATTGCCCAAGGGTGTACCCGGAGCCACAATCGTCTGGCCAATACGGGCATAGTCCTCACTTGCCAGTTCTTCCAACCCGATCTGACGGAAGTAACTGGAATCCCACCTGTCTTCATGGCCCAGATAGGTCCATTTGCACGCCACCGTACAGGCAGAGCGCGTCAGCGATCCTGTTGCAGCCCAGGTCAGAAAATCGGCCAGGTCAAAAAACTGCCCCGCTAATGCAAAATTCTCCGGCAGGTTCTCCTTGAGCCAGAGCAGTTTCGGCGTTTGCATTTCCGGTGAAATCCGCCCGCCGACATAGTCAAGCACGCGGTGACCCGCAGCATTGATCCGCTCTGCCTGATCCATGGCACGATGATCCATCCAAACGATCACATTGCGTTCCGCGTCTTTCGTCAGACTGACAGAAAGCGGCTGCATCTGCCCGTCCAACATCACCAGAGAGCATGCGGCGTCAAAACCCAGGCCTTTGATTTGATCGGCCTGCACCCCAGCCTGCGCGACGCAATCCCGGACCGAACGACAAACGGCGTCCCAGATATTGACGGAAGATTGCTCGGCAATCTCGCCCGTTTCACGCCACATCCGGATGTCGTGTTTCCGACTGGCCAGCAGGGTTCCCACCGCATCGAAAATTCCGGCGCGTGCACTACCGGTTCCGACATCCACTCCGACAAAAAAAGGACCCGCCATCTACAGATCCACAGCGTTGGGCAAGAGTACCAAGTCGCGAATGGTCACATTTGAAGGCCTTGTCAGCATGAAAACCACGCAGTCGGCGACTTCCTTAGGCTGCATCAGGCTGCCTTCAGCCAAAGCCTGCTCCATCTTTGCCTTGGGCCAGTCATCGAGCAGGGCCGTGACCACAGGACCGGGCAAAATCGCTCCCACCCTGACCCCATGCTTGGACATCTGCCGCCGCACCGTATGAGTAAAGGCCTGCACTGCATGTTTGGAGGCCGTATAGATCGGCTCCCAGACCACCGGCACAATCCCGGCAATCGAGCTGGTGAGAACAACATCTCCAGCTTTTTGTGCGGCAAAATGCGGCAGAACCGCATGGATCGAGCGGAAGGCCGCATTGATGTTGAGGTTGAGCACCAGGTCCCACTGGTCCGGATCAGCTTCAAGGACATCACCCCCGACATAGGCTCCCGCATTGGCGTGGAACACATCAAGCCGGCCTGCCGCGTCCAAGATCTGCGGCAGCATCTGCGCCACACTCTCAGGCTTCAACAGGTCGGTGACGATGGGGTAGGCTCCCTGGCCCAGATCGTCGCAAACCTTGTTCAGAGCTGCGGCATCACGATCGACCAAGGCAACCCGCGCACCGGCTGCCAGGCATTCAGTCGCACAAGCCAGCCCTATGCCCGATGCCGCACCCGTGATTGCAACGACCTTGCCCTTCAGATCACCCATCTCAACCCCTCCCTATATGCTTGAATGACCGCCTTCGATCATCATGACCGCGCCATTGACGAGGTCTGATGCCGGTGAGGCCAGATAAAGCGCCATATCCGCAATCTCGACCGGCTTACCAAACCGCCCCAGGGGGGTCCGTGCGATGAACGGATCCTTTTTCTCAGGCGCCGACCAGAGTTCCTTGCCCATTTCAGTCAACACCACGGTCGGGCAGATTGCGTTGACCTGCACGTTGTGTGGCGCCGCCTCGACCATCAGTGATTTGGTCAACGCATTCAGCCCTCCCTTGGAAGTGGCATAGGCCGCGTGATCCTGAAGGGCGATGACTCCGGTCTGGGATGAGATATTGATGATCTTTCCCATCTTGCGGGCCATCATCCCCGGCAACAAGGCTTGCGACAGGATAAAGGGCGCGGTCAGGTTAACGGCAATCGTGCGCATCCAGGCGTCAATGGGATAGTCCACCACAGGGCCGGTGACAGCGATTCCGGCCGAATTGACCAGGATGTCAATACGCTCATCGGCTGCCGCCAATGCCTTTCGCGCGACTTCTGCAGTGTCCGCGGCAAGGGCCAGATCCCCGGTTGTTGCCGTAAACCTGCGGCCTTTTGCGCGCACCACATCTGCCAATGCCGCCAACCTGTCCCGGTCTCGCCCGTGTCCAATGACATCGGCGCCGGCATCTGCAAAGACCTCGGCGATGGCATAACCGATCCCCGACGAGGCTCCAGTCACAAGGGCGGTGCGGCCTGTAAGAGAAAAACGGCTTTCCCAACACGACATGCTTTACTCCAGATTGGTGTGATTGGCGCGCATAGCCTCGGGCGCCAGGCCAAGCCGGTCTCGCAGATCAAGAACAAGCAATTCAAAGAACAGGAACATCAACGCTTCAAAAAGCGAGCCCATTGGCAGTATGGATCGTGCAGCAGCACCCTGATCTGATGCCATTGTTTGGGCAGGCAGATGGATCACCAGATCAGCGCCGCTCGGCACCGGTCCTTCCGGGGTCGCGGTGATGCACACCACGCGTGCGCCAGCCGCCCGCGCAACTTGTGCCAGAGCCGCAATGGTAGAGAACTCTCCTGGCCCTGCGCTAACGAACAGCAGATCGCCGGCACCCACCGGAGGGGTTGTCATGTCACCCGCCACATGGGCATCAAGCCCCAGATGGAAAAGCCGCATCGCCAGCGCCTTCATCATCAACCCTTCGCGGCCCACACCGTGGCAGACAATCCGCTTCGCCTCTGCCAACGTGGACGAAAGCCCGTCTATCTGGTCCAGAACAGGACCACTCAGACCTGGACGCAACTCGTCCAACACCAATTCTGCCAATTTGTCTCTGGACATTTCCATACCTCAGACGCCCTGCATTTTGATCTGGATCTTGACATCGGCCGGGCGCGCCTCAACTGCGCGATCAAACGCTTTGATGCTATCGGCAAATGCAAAGGTTTGTGAGATCAATGGTTTAAGATCGACCTTGCCCGACGCGAGGATTTCGATCGCACGGTCATACATGTTTGCATAGCGAAACACCGTTTCCATACGGATCTCTTTGGATTGCGCCAGCACGATGTCGACCGGAACCGGATCCACGGGCATGCCGACCCACACCACACAGCCCGCGGGGGCCACAGCCTCGAGGGCGGTTTGCACCGACTTTGCTGCGCCAGCACACTCGAAGACCACATCTGCGCCCCATCCTGCCGTCCCGGCACGCACAACCTCCGCCACATCCACTTTGGTCACATTGATTGGATGAATATTGCCATACTGCGCAGCCACCGCCAGTTTTTCGTCAACCAGATCAGAGATATAGACCTTGGAACATCCTCCAGCCAAAGCCGCGAGCGCGACCATGATTCCAATTGGGCCAGCTCCTGTGACCAGAGCCGCGTCACCCGGCTTGATCCGGGCACGGGTTGCGGCCTGCATGCCGATTGCAAAGGGTTCAACCATCGCACCTTCGGCAAAACTGACATTGTCAGGCAATTTGTAGGTGAAGGCCGCGGGATGGACTACCGAAGGTGTCAGGCACCCGTGCACCGGTGGGGTCGCCCAAAAGCGCACATCGGGATCGACATTGTACACGCCGAGCTTGCTGGCTTTGGAGGCCATGTTGGGTATGCCCGGCTCCATGCAGACACGATCCCCGACGGCCAGATGCGACACCCCCTCCCCGAGTTCGGTCACCACGCCTGACGCCTCATGCCCAAGCACCATCGGGGCGTTGACCACAAACGGGCCAATCTTGCCATGGGTGTAGTAGTGCACATCACTGCCGCAGACACCGACGGTGTCAACAGCGATCCGCACGTCACCCCTGGCCAGGGTGCTTGACAGTTCGATTTCTCTCAGCGCCAGTTGGTTCTTCGCTTCCAAGACCAGTGCAATCGGCATGTCTCTCCCCGCTTTCCCGTTCTAATCTTTCGAGCCGCCGGCGTCGACCGACATGGTCTTTTCCAGCAACGCGCGCGCCGTATACTCGTCTGTCACCAACGTGTTCACAAAGCCGCGCAGCAGAGCAGCATTTATAACAGCCACCTTGTGCGGCCCTCCGGCGGCCAGAATAACGTTGGGTATCGTCATAAGATCGTCCAGCGAGACGCCGATGACGCGCTGGTTCACCGGGTGGTCGATGAGCGCACCGCTTTCATCGAGAACCAGCCCGATAATGTCGCCAACCCCGCCGAGTGCCCTGAGCTCTTCAACATCGATATCCTTGGGAAGGGCATCCCGGACCAAGAGCGAACTGAACAAGTCCCCGGTTGCCAATGCAACCGCGCCGCATGCGCGGATCTTGTCCAGCATCTCGGCAACGACGTCTTGTTGAATGAACATCTTCTGGCTGGCCGCACTGCTGGCAAACAAGGGGGCGGTGAAAAAGCTGTGTTCCGCATTGCAGAGATCTGCCAGGCGCGTTGTGATCTCATAGCCGTTTACATCCGACCCGCGCGCAATACCGCCCATGATCGACACGATCTCCAGATCGGGGCGGTCGATCGGCTGCATGAAGCGGGTGGCGAGATTAAGCGTATTGCCCCATGACATGCCGAAAGTGTGCAGGCTGGGATCCGAAAGAACCACTCCCAAATAACTGCCCAGCCCCGCGCTGATCAATGGCGTAACAGAGGCCGGGTTTTCTGCTGACGGCACGACCAAAGCACGCGAAAGACCGAAGGCACGCTCAAGCTGCCATTCAAGATCAGCCGCTGCCGCGTAGATCGAATCAATACTGATCCTCAGGATTCCACGGCGGCGCGCCTCACCAAGTGCCTTGTTGACCCGCAGCCGTGTGATTCCAAACCGGGCAGCAGCATCTGCCTGTGTCAGCCCTTCGATTTCGCAGGCCCATGCCAGACGGACAAGAAGTTGCTCTTCTTCATCTATTTGATCGATCTTGATACTTCGCGACATAGCACCCCTCTAGATTTCAGAGGGCTTCGGACGCAAAATCATGTCGCCCACACCGCACTCCGTTGAGGTTGCACGTCTCACTTCACCGCACCCATGGTCAAGCCACGCACCAACTGTTTAGATGCAATCAGCGCAAAGATCAGCACCGGAATCACGATCAAAGTCGAGGTGGCCATGATCTTGCCGTAAGGCAAGTTGTAGCCTTCCATAAAGGACACCGCCATCGCCGGCGCTGTTTTTGCTTCGGACCGTGTCAAGATCAGGCCGAACATCATCTCGTTCCAGGAAAAAATGAACGAAAAGATCGCCGAGACCGCCACGCCCGGCATCGCCAGGGGAAGACAGATCTTCCGCATGATGGTGAATTGCGAGGCCCCCTCAAGACGCGCCGCCTCATCCAAATCATAGGGAATGCCGCGGAATTGATCGGTCACGATCCAGATCACGATCGGAAGGTTGAACGTCAGGTAGATCAGAACCAGCGTAAAGTGCTTGTCCAGAATACCCAGATTGCGGGCGATCAGAAAAAACGGCAGCGCCAGCACGATGGGTGACACCATACGGTTGGTGATGAACCAGAACCAAAGGTCCTTTTTGCCGCGAAACTCGAACCTGGCCAGAGCAAAGGCTGCCGGCACACCCAGCAGGAGGGCAAGCAATGTGGTGGACACCGCGATGACCAGCGAGTTGATCAGGGTGCGCAGCACGCCATCTTCAAACAACGCCTCGCGGTAGTTGTTCAATGTCGCTTCGAATATCCAGACGGGTGGCGATTCAAGAGCCACGATCTGGGTTTTCAGCGAAGTGGTGACCATCCAGTAAAATGGAAACACGCAAATCGTGATGATGATGAGAAGCAAGACAATCTGAGAGGCGAGGGAGCGGGGCGTGTTCATCACTCAAACCTCTTTGTAGAAGACGCGAATATAGATCTGCGCCAGAATGATTGTAATGATCAGCAGGATGATCGCCTGCGCCGAGGCAAGGCCCTGATCGAAACCGCGAAAACCGACACGTTGAATCATCAGGGAAATGAATTCGGTCGCAGCGCCAGGCCCGCCACGGGTCAATGTAAAGACCATATCGAACAGTTTAAGCGTGTCTGCTGTGCGCAAGATCAGCACCGCCACAAGACCAGGCAGCAAGAACGGCAATTGCACATAGCGAAGAACAGTCCACCAACTCTTGGTTTCAAGCCGGGCTGCCTCTTCGACCTCACCAGGAACCATGGTCAGCCCCGCAAGCAGCACCAAGGCCACGAATGGCGTCCATTGCCAGACATCCCAGAAAATGATCATGGCGAATGCATTGGTTGGATCACCGATCCAGTTGATGTCGGCTCCGCCGAGCAACTGGTTTATGACGCCGAATTTCTGGTTGAACATCACCTGTCCCAGCAGACCGACAACCGCATAGGTGGTTGCCATTGGAAGGACCAGGGAAAGACGGGCCAGAGTCTTCAGAAGGGTGAGCCCCGGCTTGTGCAGCACCAATGCGACCCCCAGGCCAAAAACCAGCTGCAACGGGAGCGCGGTACCCAACAGGAAGAAAGTTCGTCCCATGGCCTGCCAGAACACTTCGTCCGTCAAAACGGTCCAATAGTTCGCAAGGCCAATAAACTCGACGTTCTTGAGCTTGGTCAGATTGAAGAAATGCAGGGATGTCCAAGCCGCATAGAGAAGCGGAGCAATCCCGACCAAAGCCAAGCCAAGCACGGCCGGACCTATGAAGGCAAATATAGTTCGTTTGGAAACCTGTCCGCGCATAGAGTGTATCCCGGCAGCCATTGTGGAAGCGGCGCATGGCGCGCCGCTTCCGCTTCTCGTCAATGTTACTGCGCGAAGTGTTACTGCGCGAGTGGCTTCGCACCGGAATAGTAGCCGGCAGCCTCGAGGATCGCTTCCATACGGGTGCCAATCTCTTGAGCACCTTCTTCGGTGGTCACTTCACCCAGCATCATCTTTGTGCCCCACTCCTGCACCACCTCGGTGACTTCAGGCCATTCCGCGAAACGGGGACGGAATTCAGGCACACCTTCCTGCCAGCTCTCGACCAGGGCCGGGATGTATTTGAAGGTCTCGGCCAGCTTGGGATCGGCATAAGCCGATTGCCGTGCGGACACGCCGCCACGTTCGACATACTCTACAGCATTGGCCTTTGATGTTGCCCACTGAATGAACAGATAGGCAGCGGCCTGCTCGGCCTCATCCGCCTGGCTTGCCACAGCCATCGAGAAGCCGCCAAGAGCAGGCTTGCGGCCGGCCGGCCCCTTCGGCTCCGGAGCGATCTCGACGCAATCGGCAACCTTCGACGTCTCCGGCGACACCACACTGGAGTAGAATGCCGACCACTCCGTGATGATCGCAATATCGCCCTGCGCAAAGCCGTTGACGACTTCAGCATGGTCATAGGCCACAATCCCGTCGGGCATGTACTGCATCAGCTCCTGACGGAACTTGAGACCCGCCTGCGACTCTGGCGAATTCAGGTTGGATTTGAATTCGGCGTTCAGGAACGACCCACCAAACGGCCAGATCATGCGGGCAAAACTATCCGCGGACTGGGTCTCATTGCGCTTGGACTGAAGCGCAAATGCATATTTGCCGTCCTTTGTCAGAGCCGGACCATAAACGTCCTTCAACTCCTGCCATGTTTCAGGCGGGCCATCGAAACCTGCCGCTTCGAGCATGCAGCGGTTGTAGAACATCAGGCCCGAATAGTTGTCCACCGGAAGCCCATAAATGGTATCGTTCCAGCCACCAAAGGCGTTCAGCACGAGCGGGAAAAAGTCATCAATATCCAAGTCCGGATCGACGGTATCGGGGAACTTGGCCTGAACATCGGCAAGCGGCACAATCCAGTCATTTTCCGCGAAGTTGCCGATCCACACAAGATCGATCAAGGCAACATCGAGATCGCCGCCAGCGACGAAATCGCGGACCTGCTCACCAAGCGCATTTTCGTAGGGATGCTTGATGATGTTCACCTTGATGCCGGTTTCGGCCTCGAACTCAGGCAGCATCGCCTCAATTGCCTCGTAGCCGGGGCGCAGCAGAAACACAACGTCAACCGTGGTCCCAGCATAAGGCTCGGCCGCTTTAGCCAGGCTCCAGCCATGGCTTTCAGCCATTGCGTTGGTGGCCATGAGCCCCGCAAAAGCCACTGAACACAGTAGTTTCTTCACACTCATATTCGATCTCCTCCCTTATCGCAGTAAATGATTGACATTCATATGTCTCTGCGTGATTACAAATGTAATTGGGACTGGTTCAGAAATGCAAGCCCTTTTTTTGGCCAGACATCTGAGATAGGAAAACTGGATATGGAGGAGTTCCAAGGTGGCAACCGTTGAAATCCGGAAAATCAATAAATTTTACGGCAAGATGCAGGCGCTATTTGACGTGGACCTGGACATATCCGATGGCGAGTTTGTCGTCTTTGTCGGACCATCGGGTTGCGGAAAGTCCACGCTTCTGCGTGCACTCGCAGGATTGGAAAGCATCAGTTCAGGCACCCTTTTGATCGGCGGCAAAGACGTGTCTCATGCCGAACCTGCGGACCGCGACGTCTCCATGGTTTTCCAATCCTATGCGCTTTATCCCCATATGACCGTACGACAGAACATGGAGTTCGGCATGAAGGTGAACGGCGTGGCTGCCGACGAACGCAACAACCGGATCATGGAAGCCGCGCGCATCCTGCAACTGACAGACTACCTTGACCGCAAGCCGTCCCAGCTTTCCGGCGGGCAGCGTCAGCGGGTCGCCATCGGGCGCTCCATTGTCAAGAATCCTGCGGTCTTTCTGTTTGATGAGCCGCTGTCAAATCTTGACGCAAAGCTCAGGGTTCAAATGCGGGTGGAGCTCGAGTCCCTGCACAAGCAACTGGCCGCAACGATGATCTATGTGACTCACGATCAGGTGGAAGCCATGACGATGGCTGACAAGATCGTTGTTCTCAATGGCGGCCGCGTCGAGCAGGTCGGGACCCCGATGGAAATCTATCATACGCCAGACAGCAAATTCGTGGCTGAATTCATCGGCTCCCCGGCCATGAATGTGTTTGAACTCAAGGGAATGAGCAATCTGCCGCTTCGCCCTGATACGGTCTATGTTGGCTGCCGCCCCGAGCATCTTGTCATCGCACCGAAGGGTGGGGGAAACCTTGATGCTTCAGTCAAGAACAAGGAACAGCTGGGAGGCGAGAATCTGCTTTATCTGGCGATTGAGGATGGGCCAACACTTGTCGCGCGGGTTGATGGAGACGACCAAACCTCCGTCGGAGATGAAATCGGTTTGAAGATTCCCGAAACACGCATGCACCAGTTTGATCGTGATGGCCGTGCACTTCGATAAGGGCCAGGCATTCCTGGCAAGCCTCAGCGACAGCCCCGGTCGTTCGTTTGGCATCCCTGATCTCGTGATCTTTGATTTCGACGGCGTGATCGCAGACAGCGAGCTGATCTCGCTGGCATCTCTGCAAACCGCCCTGAACGATTTTGGGGTGCAACTGGAGCTGCCCGAGGTCCAGCGGCGGTTTCTGGGCAAATCAGTTGGCCAGATAAAGACCGAGGCAAACACCCTGAACCCGAATGGGATATGGGATGGCTTTGACAAGCATTGGTATTCGGTTCTGTTCGACCGCTTCGAAAAGGAGTTAGCCTCGCTCCCCGGTGTCGTCAGTCTGTTGGACCGGCTCGACGAGCTCGGCCTACCCTATTGCATCGCCTCAAGCGGCAGCTTGAAACGGATCAATTTTGCTTTGAACATTATAGGCTTAACCTCACGGTTCCGTCACGTCTTCAGCTCGGAACAAGTCAATCAGGGCAAGCCTGCTCCAGATCTTTTTTTGCATGCGGCCAACACCTTGGGGGCGAAGCCGGAACGATGCATTGTCATCGAAGATTCTGCCTTCGGCATTCAGGCAGGAAGGTCTGCCGGCATGCACACCATCGGCTTCCTGGGAGGGGCTCACCTTGAAGGCTTGGAGGGTTCGCACCGGAACTTGCTGCTGGAACAGGGCGCTCACGATATCATATACGCCCTTGATGAGATCACATTCAGCAGCCCCCGGCGTATGAGCTGAATCCGGGCGATGATCGAGGGCGTTTGGGAGCCTGCTTTGCGGAAATCATTTCCGCGTTTAGGGATGATACGCCTGACGATACAGGCAACGATACATTCTGAGTTTCTGACATTGGCAAAAGCCCTTGTTCTGGGCGGCCAGATTCAAAAAAACCTTATCTATCAAAAACTTGGGAATGTCCGCTTTTAGGGTCCCGAGGGGATGGCGGAGAGGGTGTCTGCGAACTTAGAATTCAGGCAGGTGCAGGGACGTCCATTTTGTGTAATGATATCAATTCGTAATCCAAAACGCTAGTCTAACGGCGTCCAGTGGAATACGCTACAATCTGATTCCGAATGTGGTACGGAATGTGGTGTGTGAGAGTTTGGATGTCGAAATCAAAAGGCCTGCATCCGGATAAAGCGCTGACCGCTTTGAAAATCCGTCAGATCAGTAAACCAGGCAGGTATGCCGATGGCAACGGACTTTATCTGATCGTTGACCCATCCGGCGCAAAGCGTTGGGTGCTGCGTACCATGGTGCAGGGCAGACGGCGCGACATCGGTCTTGGTGGCCTTTCGATCGTGTCCTTGGCGGAGGCCCGCGAAACTGCACGTCAGTACCGCCGTGTTGCCCGTGATGGCGGCGATCCGATCGCCGAGTTGCGCAAGAAGCCCGAAGATGCGCCAACCTTCAGCGAAGCAGCGGAGAGGGTTTTCAAGGATCACAAAGCCAGCTGGGACAATCCGAAGCACCAGCAACAATGGATAACCACGCTCAGGACCTATGCATTTCCGGTTTTGGGGGAGATGCGAGTGGACCAGATCCAGACACCGGATGTGTTGCGGGTGTTGTCGCCAATCTGGCTGAGCAAAGCAGAAACCGCGCGGCGAGTGCGGCAACGGATAGGGACCGTACTGGATTGGGCAGGGAGTGCCGGATATCGGCACGGCGAGAACCCGACATCCGGCGTCACCAAGGGTTTGCCCAAACAGCAAAAGAATAAGGGTCACCATGCCGCGCTCCCCTATGCGGAAGTTCCTGCTTTTGTGTCGCGGCTGCGATCATCGACCAATGACGGGCAAGCAGCACGGCTTGCTTTCGAATTCCTGATATTGACCGCCAGCCGTACCAGTGAAGTGCTGAAGGCGCGTTGGACAGAAATCGATCTGGAGGGGGCGATCTGGACCGTTCCCGCAGTGCGAATGAAAGCCAAGCGCATTCACCGTGTGCCGTTGAGCACAAGGTGCCTAGAGATCCTCAAGGAGGCTCGGAAGCTGGATGTCGCCAGTCCCTATCTGTTCTCCGGTACCGCTAGCGACCGGCCTTTCTCCAACGCCGTGTTCCTCGCCATGCTTAAGCGGATGGAAGTCACCTGCACGGCGCACGGTTTCCGGTCTTCCTTCCGGGATTGGGCAGCAGAAACCCCCAGCTACCCGCGTGATGTGGTGGAGATGGCGCTTGCCCATACCATCACAGACAAGACAGAAGCCGCCTATCGGCGCGGGGATATGCTGGACCGGAGACGAACCCTGATGCAGGATTGGTCGAAGTTTACCGATTCCTCATAACCACGATTAACACGACTGAGGCTTGCTCAAGAATGTCCAGAAATTCGAAAATAGAATTCCTATTTGATCACCAATTTCGTGGGCTTAAGAGCTTGAGAAAACGTTGTGCGATAACCCTGCTCTTGGATGACGCAAATGCTGAGAAAATCGCAGAGCGAATGTTTGTGTGCCTGAATAGTTCAAATGGACCAAGCCCCATAAAGTATAGCATAATAAGATCCTTGAAAAATTTTAACTTGTTTGAAGAGGAAATGCTTGATGGCCGACACATTAAGTCAGCTTCCACCATTCTGTTGTGGATTAAAGCGGCGATCAACTATCGGCAAATGCTAAATGAGTTGCCTGATGAGGGGATAGAAAAGCGATTCGACGAGATCCGTGCCGAACAACTTCAGGATGAGGCCGCAGTTGATGAGGAGGAGTTCTTCAACCACCACGATGCGGACGCAGATTTCAACTACTGGCTCGAAATGGCCTGCTGGAAACCGGAAGAAGCAGTCGCATTGTCAATGGGAAAAGACCCAAAGGTAGTGAACACGGCAACACTGAACAAAGAACTCGAGGAACGGATGAATGAGACAGCGGCTGCGTCTCAATCCGTATTCTTCAGAGAATACCTCAAACGATGCGAGCAGGTTAATCGTGCTCAAGAAATCGGTAGGTTACCGGAAAACATCACCCCATCAGCCTTCTTAGAATGGGCGAATGGGCAGAAAATGGCTTTAGATGGAAAACTTGCAGAGTCCTTGGTTGGCTTTGCTGGCCCGAATTCTAACTCCAGCTCACATCAAAACGAAAATCTGCACGGTAAGACCCGTGGTGTTTTCTTAAAAATTATCTTTGGCCTAGCCGTCTCTCATTACGATCAAAGTACAGACCTTTATTCTCGGGAAAATACCGACGTGGCACGGCGGATTTCGGATGATCTCAGGCTGACCGGCATCGACGTGGATGAAAAGACTGTCAGAAAATATCTGAAAGACGCTAGCGAGTACCTGATTGGTCAGGACATAAAGCTCAAAACGCCTTCAGCCTCAAACAGATCCAATAGGACGCAATAGCGTCCGGAATATTCCGCGGAACAAAGAATATTCCGCAAAAATTACCTCAGGTTCCGGTTGTCGGCAACGACGCAACCGCAAAGGAACCTTGATATGAGAAGCACGAAACTCCCACCCACAGGCTTCATACGCCTCAACGCCATCTTGGGCCCCAATGGTCCATTACCGATCAGCCGTTCAAGCTGGTTCGCCGGAGTGAAAGAGGGCCGCTTCCCAAAGCCGGTCGCTCTGGGACCGCGGACCTCAGCCTACAAAGTTGAGGACATCCGCGCGCTCTTGGCGCAGTTCGATGACCAAGACCAGCCTGCTTCCCCATCTGTTGCACCAGCACAGGAAGTTGGGGGGACCGGCCAATGACCTACCAGCGCTCGTTAGAGAAGCTCCTTGGTATGGAGACAGCAGAGGAAGCGGAAACCAGCTGGAATTTGCTTTGCAAGCGGGTCCGAAAAGCCGGGTTGGAAAGCTCCGGATTGGCGAAACTCCTCAAATGCAGCAACTGGACACCATGCCTGACCGAAGCCTGCCCGAAATGCAGGCGGCGGCTTAGAGTGAACCTGGTAGGCGAGTCCTGCCGGCTCGACTTACCCAATGCGAGTTTCATAAGAGCAAGCCTTGTCCCTGATGGGATGACGTGGGCACCTGGGACTTTGGGTGAGGTATACCTCACCCGGGTCATCCAGAACGTCCGGAAGCGGATCGAACGGTCTGACCTGGCCGACAAGATCATTGTCGGGGGACTGGACGTGTCTCACAACTCACTTGCCAACATAGTGAAGGCTTGGCAAGGGCAGCTCTACCTACTCGTCAACAGCGACGATAAGCGCCGCGTTGAAAAGGAGATCAGGGTTACGTTCGAGTTTGGTTCCTCCGCCCATCGGCCAATATCCGTGGCTTCGGTCAAGGATGGCGATTTTCTGAAATGCCTGACCTACTCGTACAAGAACGAGTTCTACCAGCGGTCCTCGTACCTGGAAAAGCGTCTCAAGAAGGACGGTACGCCCCGCATGCGAACCAGCCCACAGGCCCTCAGCGTTGCTCAATCTCTTGAGCTTGCCACATGGTTTGCTGATTACGCGGTCGGTTCGCGATTGATCCTTCGGAACATCAAGCGTGTAACGCCGCCGCAATCGCCGAAATTGATCCTTCAGCTGAAGAAGCCAATTGTCGGTAAGCGGAGTGCTTGTCGTCAAGGTGACGACTGAGGAATCGTTGAAACCCACAACAGACGCGTCAAGCACACTTGTTGATGCGTCTGTTGGCTAATCCGGTTTGACGGAAGCGTAACACTGCTATCGCCGAAGTCGATCGGACAACCACTCTCACGAAACACCGAAACCAGCGCGGTAAGCGCGGCAAATCCCAATGCCGCGCGTACCTCGACACCACAACCATGTCTCGATCCCTGAGAAATAGGACACGAAAAGGAAAATCAAATGGTAATCCCCCCGTTTTTAACGGGGCTCGGCGGTAGAATTCACGCGGCCATTTTGAGTTTCTGTGCGGGAGTTATGCCGCCGATGCCCATATTGGGCCGTTCGTTGTTATAGGTCCATAGCCATTGCGTGGCGAACTCCTGTGCCTCCTCGATGCTTTCGATGATGTATTGGTCGAGCCATTCATGCCGGACTGTGCGGTTGTAGCGCTCGACATAGGCATTTTGCTGCGGCTTGCCGGGCTGAATGTGGCTCAACGCGATGCCTTGTGTTTCGGCCCACTCCATCAGTTTACCACTGACATATTCGGGGCCGTTATCGACTCGTATCGACATCGGTTTGCCGCGCCATTCGATGATCTGGTTCAGACTGCGGATGACGCGCTCGGCGGGAAGCGAGAAATCCACTTCGATGCCGAGCCCTTCGCGGTTGAAGTCGTCAAGGACATTCAACAGCCGGAACTGCCTTCCATCCTCCAGACGGTCCGCCATGAAGTCCATGGACCAGACCAGGTTTGGCTGATCCGGGACGGCCAGTGCATCCGGTTTGTCCCGCTTCAAACGCTTACGCGGCTTGATCCGCAGGTTCAGTTCCAGTTTGCGGTAGATGCGATAGACACGCTTGTGGTTCCAACGATGTCCCTGGACGTTGCGCAGATACAGGAAGCACAGGCCAAAACCCCAGGTCTTCTTGGCCCTCGTCAGTCCGATCAGGAGATCGGCAATATGCTCATTCTCGTCGTTCAGCTTTGCACTGTAACGATAACAGGTCTCGCTGACCTCGAAGGTGCGGCAGGCAAGCGCAATACTCACCCCTCGCAACGCCACTGCTTTCCCGGCCATCTCCCGGCGTTGAGATGGCCGCGTCATTTTTTTCCAAGAGCCTCTTTCAGAAGTTCGGCCTGCATGCTCATCTCGGCATACATTTTCTTCAGCCGGCGGTTCTCGTCTTCCAGAGCCTTCATCTGGCTGATCATCGAGGCGTCCATGCCGCCGTACTTGGCCCGCCATTTGTAAAATGAGGCCGTGCTCATCCCATGCTCCCGGCACAACTCTGGCACCGGGACGCCGCCTTCTGCCTGGCGCAGGATCGCCAGGATTTGTGGTTCGCTAAATCTGCTCGTCTTCATCGAAATCTCCTCGATCATATTGCCGAGAAAATTCTACTTTTGAAGCCCGTTATTTTGAGGGGGGATTACCAAATGACCGACACAACACCTTCAACCGGCAGCTATTCCGTCGCTATTTATGAGCACGAAACCGACAAAACGGATCGCCTGCGGATAACATTTCCCCGCACCAATGGAAGGGACGAGGGCGAAATTATCGTTCGCCCCTCAGAGTACAATAAGCGCTCGCAGTTCATCGACAAACTTATGGATCTTGGCGCACTGGAACCCGATAAACACAAGTGGCCGACCTTCGCTCAGATAGCAGAAAGCGCGAACCAAGACTGCGTTCCGATTGTGACACCAACAATCGGCTGGAAAGGGGAGCATCCCAACCGCGGCTTCTTGCTACCCGGATATTGGGTAGGTGATCCAAGCGCTGAACCATTGCTGATGCCCGGTGCCCGAGATGATTGTATCGCGAATGGTGTTGCCGGGGATCTGTTGACATGGAAGCGGGAAGTCGCTGTGCCGGCGAAGTGGTCACCCTACGTTGCGATCGCCCTACTCACATCATTTGCAGGCTCCCTGTTGGTTTATAGCAGAATCAGAGAGGGCTTTATCGTCAACATCGCCGGTCAAAGTTCGACGGGCAAAACATCCGGAACGAATGCCGGGGTCTCAGTGTGGGGCGACCTAGGGAACGCATCGATCTGGGATTCTACCCCAAGAGCCCTCGCCGAGACCGCCGCTGCTCATAGAGATATTTGTCTGATTCCTGATGACACCGAATTGGCCGGTGACGGAAAGACCTCAGGCCTCGAGCGTTTACAAAACGACATACATACGCTCGCGTCTGGAAAGCCCAAGAGGCATTCAAAATCTGTAAGCGGCAGAGATCAACTGCCGAGATTGGATGCGAGGTGTACAGTCTTAGCATCGAGCCCGGAAACGGTTGAAGACCACTACCGTAGAAGGGGATTGAAGCGAACCGATGGTGATAGGGTGCGGTTGCTTGAGATGAGGGTTCCGGATGCTTCAGAAGGCGGCATCTGGAAATATCGTCCGGATGATGAAAAGCGCACCCCGAGCGAACTTTCTGATGCGCTGTATGTTGCGGCAACAAAAAATCATGGTGTAGCTGGCAGGGCTTGGATCGACTACCTTGTTAGCGTCCAGACTACGCTGGAAGAGGACGTGGCCAAATACAGCCGCGACTTCATCCAACGCTATGCCAAAGACGCATCAGGTCCCAAGCTCAGGATCGCCGAGAAAGGAGGGTGTTTGTTCGCAGTAGCGCGAATTGCACGCAAGGCAAAAATCCTTCCGTGGTCAACAGAGTGCGCGCGTGAAATCACGTCCTTTGCCTATCAGGAGTTCCTGAAGGCGGGCTTCCCGGATGAGGCCGATGCCACCACTTTCATGGGCGCTTTGCACGCAAGGCTGAAGACCAAGGGTGTGTTCTTAAAGGTCCGCGACGGTGCCCTGAACTCTGTTGATCTGCCTGCCGACTTCGACGGGTTCGCACACCAAAAAACATCGAAGGTTTATATTCGATATGATGCCTTTGTCGACATCTGCGAACAGTGCCTTCCAAGCCGTGCTGGGGGGCAGAAGCAAATTGGCTCGCTTATCTCTGCCCTCCAGGCCTCTGGCGTTCTCCTACCTGGTCATGGGCGCGGCTCGACCCAGGACACAACGATTGCCAAGGGGAAGCTTAAGCTGTTGGTTTTCGATTTGAACGTGATGCGAAAAATCACAAGCAAATCATAGCCTAATATGGCGGCTCTCTTTTCCGTGCTCAAGTTCCTTCTCAGCCTAAGCTTGCCGGTGTGGTCCTCCTCGATCGCATGTATCTTTCAGTCGGCAGCCATGCTGGGGCGCCAAATCGGTGAACCAAACTGGCCACCCCGTGGATAGACTGTGTAAGTCTTGATGGCTTTCTGTTCCTTGAGGAATATCAAGACGTTTGAGTTCAACTGGCCATCCAATTTGGCTGCCAAGGTGTTAAACCTGCATTTGCTTTTCCTTGCTCAAATGCCTCACGGGAATTCAGGACAGGAGTGATGCCTTTTGGAACGGTAACAATTTTCCGACGGCGAAAGGCATACGCAGAGCCAAATCTTTATCTTGAAACTGGCCACCCCGTGGATAGACTGTGTAAGTCTTGATGGCATCGGCTTCCTTAGCGGAATATCAAGGAAGTTCTGTTCACTTCACGACTCGTATACGTCTGCCAAGGAGTTAATCTGACCGCAACCCACGGTTTTACAGATGCCTCACGGGAATTCCGGACAGCTATTGATGCCTTTTGGAACGGTACCAAATCACAAGACGGCGAAAGGCATACCCACATCTCCTTCTTTATCTTGAAAATGTGACCGGGATTAAGGTTTTACTCGGAGAGCTGCTTGTTAAAACAATGTTTGTTGTAATGAGATAGTGCTTTGG
>NZ_CM002917.1:4245407-4468465 GCF_000154705.2 Hoeflea phototrophica DFL-43
CTAATAGGTTTTTGGTCCCTATATAGGACATTTGTAAATTCTTTATTATTCAGTGGTACAATAAATTCCGTGTTTCCATAGTTGGAAACCCCAAGGTCACTTTGGGGTTGTTTTGGGTGATGAGGGGGGTTTTTGTTGCACGTTGAGAAGGCTTATTGTTCTGATGGGTTTTGATCCGGGCAGAGAAAAGTATCTTTTTCGTAAGATGATTTATTGATAATTTTCATGGTGATTGAGAACAGTAATGTAAAGATGTAGGTGATTCTGAAGACCGAATCCCCTTCCTGTAAACCGCCTTATAAACAGAAGGTGAACCATTCCGGTAGGGGGAAAATTCGCTTTGGTCTTTTGGTCGCCGATTGAGCGTTTGCCTAGAACTATTGGTTGAGGCGTGGGTGCTCACCGTAATTCAGGTTTGCGGCTTTCACGGGGTTTTGAGTCTGTCGATGTGAGATCAATGAAGATCTTCCCCCAAGGGCGGGCTATCCAGGTATCTTGATGTCTTTGGCGTTCATAGGTAAATGCGGAAGGCGTTGAGTTGCTCCAAGGCCTGAGGCGAAGATAGATAGGGGAAGAGCAGCAGAGATCTTTAGCGGTGTTCTGAGGGTCTTCATGGTCTCGGTAAGGAAGATGGCGCCGATCAGCTGTCCTAGGCGATAACATGTAGTGGAGGCCGCTAGTACGCATCAAGCCACTCGTACATTCCGTCAGTCGTGGCAGTCCGGTTGCCGCCGATTGCCGCATTGCGCACCCTCATTGATTGCAGTCACGATCCACACAACTTGACAATATGAATATATTCCTATATGTTTGTATTCGTCTGAGCCATTCCGACTTCATGGCTCTCGCTCAATTCGGCGATGGTTCAGCTTGTTGATGAACCCACGCGAGGCTTCAAGCTTCCGACACCAAATTGAGGATCAAAATGGCACAAGCAGCAAAAAACGAAATCAACCCAACCGATGCGCCAGCCGAGGTGGCAACCGCTACCGGCGCGGCCGATACGCCCGCAGTTGCCGTCGTGTTCCGCAACGGCAAAGACACGCCACGGGGGGCGTGGTTCCCCGCCGACGACATTGAGGGTGTGCTCGCCGGTGCCGCAGAGATGGGCATGCAGGCTGTGAAAGCCAGCACCGATGAGATCATCAGCCTTGCTCAACGACTGCCTAAGGGCCGGATCTTCGACAGCGGAAAGCTCTTCACCCCGCTGATCCAAACCAAGGTCTATGACGAACTCATGACCCACCTCCCCGAACATGGGATCACGGCCAAGCCGAGGCTGGTGATGAGTGCAGCTTCAAGCGACGACGGTGATGCCGATGCGGAAAGCCCAGGCGCATCAGTGCCCGAAGGCACGCGGCCGACGGACTGGTCGCAGATAACCGTGGGGTCACTGGTCCTGGCCGAGGAAGCGAGAATGGAGGGCTGGTTCGAGGCGATCATTCTGGAGGTCTGCCCCAAGCACGTTTTCAAATTAAGGTACCGTGATTACCCCGACGATCCGATCATTACCCGTCATGTGTCCAGGCTTGCGCTGATGATGCAGCTCGACGCTGCGACCAGCGCTTAAACGGCCAAGCGAGGGGTGATGGCCATGGGCAGCAACCAAATTCAAGTTCTCAATGATCGATTCCGTCAGACCTTTCTCGGTGGCCGAGTGATGATGACTGCGGGCGTTGCTGCCATGGCCTACGACGACCGCCGGACCCTCATCGACAGGGTCCGGCATTTCGATGAATTTTCGCCAGACAATGACCCGTACGGCGAACATGACTTCGGCTCCATCGACCTCGGTGGATGCCGATATTTTTGGAAAATTGAATATTATGATCCAGCGCTGACATGCGGTTCATCTGACGCCAGCGACGAAACCGCCACACAGCGCGTGCTGACGCTGATGCGTGCCGAGGAGTACTAGACCAGAAAAAACTCACAAAGCCGCCACACGAGCCGCTATGACGATTGTTAGCCGTATCCGCCAAAGCTCTGCCAAGCCAACTGAAGATCATGACGCTTCACACAACGACTGCTATGCGCCCCCACTCCCGCGGTTCGCTCGATACCTTCAGCTCCCTGAAAGCTGCCATAGGGGACGCCAACAATGTCGTTCCGCGCAGTCCTTTGGTCGACCTAAAGATCGACAGCACAAGGCTATCGAGGCTATTTCTGGCTTTGATGACATTGCCAAAAGCGTAAAAATGCGAGTGTGTTTGCGATCAGAGCGACCGCTGGCTCCATTGAGGGTTGGCAGGCAGATACTTGCTGCTGCCCGGACGGCCACCGGACCAGAGTTTCGCGATGACCACAAAGACTTAATTGCTAGTTGTCCTTGCCAAAGGCGGCAGATCCAAGAGCTTCCTAGCAAGCCGGTGAAAGTTCGGCAGGTGATCGACAAATGCCTCAGCATACCCTTCGTTGAAGACCAGCCCCACCTCACTGCCCATGGCCTGCTGGATGATCCGGTCCATGGTGTCGGGAGATGCCGTGAAGAGGATGTTGGGCACATCGCTCATGTTAGCCGAAGTTCCGATCAAGCCGCCGTTGCAGGAACTAATGGGCGTGCCTCCGAGAGCAGAAATCGCTATGACCAAACCCGCGACACCAGGATCCAAGAGAGAGGTCAATCCGATGGCACCCATGTTGTCCTCGACGACATCTTCGGCCTCCTCTGTGTTCCACCCAGCTTCGGCTAGGTCGGCAAGCAATTGAGCCTCATCCAAGCTGCGCAGCCCACGGATTCCTTCATCCCAGCGGATTTCCACCCCTGCGCTGCGAAGCAGCATGTATCTTTCCTCGAATAGGTCGGCTGGCGGGCGTCACTCGGTTGGTGCAGAAAAGTCGAGACCGATCCTAGTAAACTCAATGCCCAATTTCTGGATCAGGTTTAATGCATACTCGTATCGCAACTGGCCAACCAATTTGGCATCGACCTCTTTCACCTGCATTTGCTTTTCCTTGCTCAAGAGGTAGCTCAGGCTAAGCTTGGCGGTGTGGTCCTCCTCGATCACAAATTTTCCGAAGTCGGCAGCCATAAAGAGGCGCCAAATCGGTGAACCAAACTGGCCACCCCGTGGATAGACTGTGTAAGTCTTGATGGCATCGTCTTCCTTGAGGAATATCAAGGTGTTTGAGTTCACTTCAGAACTCGTATACGTCTGCCAAGGAGTTAATCTGACCGCAACGAACGGTTTTACAGATGCCTCACGGGAATTCAGGACAGCTATTGATGCCTTTTGGAACGGTACCAAATCACAAGACGGCGAAAGGCATACCCACATCTCCTTCTTTATCTTGAAAATGTGACCGGGATTAAGGTGCCAACCGGAGAGCTGCTTGGTCGATATGTGAGCGTTGTAGTGAGCAAGTGCTTTGGTGCTCTCCGCTTTCACAGAGGAATTGATCGCGTAGTACCTCGAGAACCCCGGGCGCTTTGGGTTGGCTTCGCTCGGATCGGCTCGCAAAACCTGCAAACCGAAATCTACAGCCTTCTTGCCAATCTGATCGAGCAATCGCTCCGTGTGCCGCGCAACATGGCTTTCCAGTAAGTTTTTTCTACGATTTTGAACCGCCTCGGGAGAAGGATCCAGCGGAGCTTTTCTGAGCTCCTTATAGTAGTGCCAATATGCGTACTTATCGCTTAAGGCATGGTGCTCAGCTCCAGCACCTTTCTGACTGATCTCAGCGCGAATGTGAGCGGACATTAGCCTCGATGGGGATGGGCGCCAATCTACGATTGCGGTTTGGAGAATTTTAAGCAGTTGGGTATTCTTCTTGTCGGCGAAGGCGATGAAGCCGCCGTTGGTTCGTATCCACGGCTTACGTCGGTTTCCGGGCTTGCTCCATCGTAGATCTCTTGGAGACGCTTCATAGGATGCAACTTTCTTATCGTGTGATGACATCCCCCATTCCATGACCTTAAGGCGTTGGTCGTCATCCCAACCGGCTTCATCCGCAATGGCACGAAAATTGGCAAACTCGGGCGACGACTTCATGCAGTCCGCCCGCTCGCGTCCATTCCGTTCAAAGCCTTGGAGTGCAATATAAGCGGTTGCGTTTAGGGCCTTCTTCAAATCTTCAAAAACGTCCGCGAACCGCTCCTCTCCAGTGTCCTCCAAGGCTTCGACCAAATTGAAGCCCTCGACGGCCCTGTCATCGGATATGTTCAGTGGAGTTAGCAGTGACATCAAGATGGTGTTGAACGGGTCAATCAGATCGCCAATCGCTGTATGGATAACCACCAGGTTAAAGTGATTGTTATTCAGCAAATCCGCTACAATCTGTGCAGCACGGACACCATGCGGTTCGTTCTTTTCAAGCTGATAGTCGAGCACCAGAAGGTCGGACTGGCACAAATAGCTACCGATCTCTTCGTTGTGTTGGCCGTCATGAATGTCCACTGTCAGCGCGGGTGACATTTGCCGAAACTGTTTGACCACCTTCAAGATTTTGTTCTTGGGTGTCCAACGTTTGGTGTCGGAGGCATCATAGCCCTCCTCACCGAAGACCTGCTCCCAAGTTGGATATTGGTCATCGATGATCAGCACCGATTTGATAGGGTCAATGAAAGCCTCCTTGACCAGATCCGAAAACGTAACCTTGGGTTCCTCAGCCGCAATTGCCAGTTCAGTCATTAATATTCGCCCCCCGGAACTTCATTGCGAAGTTCGCGCCGGACAGGATCTTCCTGTCGTCCTCTTGCACATAACGGATTGTGTGTCCTCCGGCGGCGAGATTGGCCTGAGACAAATATAGGCCTATGCCGCGCCCACCCTCGATCTTCCGGGTGAAGAACAAGGTGAACAGGCGTTTCAGATCTATCTCGTCTACGCCAGGGCCGTTGTCGGCCACGAAAACTTCGTCATCCCGGACATCAAGTAAGATCTTCGGACCCTCAACTCGTGCGTTGACCAACCAATAGATACTGTTGTTCACGAGGTTCACGAACACCGGCAGCAACCGCGATGGCTGGTCGAAAACGTTGAACCGCCGAAACGCCGGGGTGGCGACCAACTCTATGCCACTCTCGGCAAGGGTGCGCCCGAAAAAATCCGAGACGTACTGATCGATGTAGTCTCCTCCGATGTCTCGTGGCTGCGGGCGGCCTGCCATGCGTAGTGGTCCGAGGAAATCGAGGATCTGTTTGAGGCCAGCATAGCCCATGGCGAGCTGTTCAAGGTCCTTATCCTTCCCAAGCTTTTTCTTGAGCTTCAGAATGCCCTCGTCGATGACAGAGTCATGGGAATGGAGCTCATGGTCGAGAAATTCGACGGTAATGCCTAGCTGCGCCAGCCCATTCAAGCGATCGACGGTGCTGCGAAGTTCGTTGTTCTCCTCGCCAGCGAGAATAGCGACTGCTTGGATGTCGATGCTTTCCTTCAGATTCTCCAAGGCCAGTATATAGTTCTGGAACAGCAGCTCATTCTCGCCGTCGATCCTATTTTTGGCATCGACGACAGATCGGGAAGCTGACGTCAGCGATAGCCTGCCGCTGGCTGTCTGCTCGATCAGCGGCATAGTCTCCTCCCGCAAGAGCTTGTTGCGCTCAGAAACCAGGTCGCTAATGCGATCACGTTCCGCGTCTTGTAATACCCTTATCTCCTTGGACCAGCGGGTTACACGCGAAGTGAGCTGACCCTCATTACGCTGGATCTGCTTGAGTACGATCTCTTCCGGCGACGGTGGATTTATCTTTTCGACGGCACTGGCGATGCTGTTGGAGAAATCTGCAACCATTTGGTTCAGTTCGGTCATCGCCCGACGATAGGATCGATATTCTTCCTCCAGGGTGCCGAGCGGCGACGGCGCACCAGGCAGCCTGAGTTCAGCTATGCTCGCTTGGACCGCCTCTAAGCACTCTTGCGCGGTCGGGATGTCATCGGCAAATTCGATGCGGGTTGCCTTTATGTCCGCACGCAGTCGTTCCGACACAGAAGGGATGCTGGCGATGCGAGCTTTCAGATTCTTTCGGAATGACCTGCGCTGCTTCTGGCGTAGCTTTGCCTGAGACTCCTTTGCCTTGTGTTCGGCGAAATTACTTCGAGCGTCCGCCAATTCCACGGCGCGGTCATCGGAGTTTGAGCCAAAATAGTCGTAAGCAGACGACCTGAGGATGTTGACGATCAGGACCTTGAGAGTTTTAGCGGCCTTGTTGACGATGAACCCTTCGCGTCCAGCCTTATCCTTAAGATTGGGGTTGTGTTCGCGACTTATGGCTATCCGACCGAATATTCGGCGGGAGTTCCAATACTCTCGCCCGGCATTGATGCTGCGTCGCTTTTCGATCTCGAAGAAGTCGTTATCTTCGCGGCCATACGGCAGTACGCGCAAGCCGTTGCGGTAGATCATCAGACCCGCATGAGGAGAGGCGTGCTGCTTGAGATACTCAAACTCAATAGGAGTGTGGCTGGTGTTCTTCGGTTCTTGCTCGAATGTCGCGAAATAAACGTCGACCGGTCCAAGCAAGGTCCCTGACCCAGTTGGCAGAACGAACTCCTTGGGGGGACGAATTTCGTACTCGGTTCCAACTTTACGCCACTTGCCAAAGGACTTGATTTGCCCCCTGAACACACCTTTTTCGTCGATGCGTCCGTCGACGATATGCTCCATCCGATCCGTAAGCGATCTGTTGAACTCGGCAGCAGAGCCGATGATCTTGCGAGAATGACCGTTCGAGGAAAGAAAGACACCGTACTCGAAATCAGGCATCGCTGCGTTGATCTCAGGTATCGCGGGATCATAAAGTGGATCTACAAACCCTCCCAAGGTCCTCTCGAACCGGGCTTTGTCCTCCTTTGCCGTCGACAGTTGACTGTTGGCAGGTAGAAGTGCCGCGAATTCTTCGCTGGCGCCGGAGACCACCATGGCGGTGCCTTTATCGGCAGCTCCGGACCAGGCACTCCATGGGGCCAGATATTCGTTGGTAAGCTTGAACGATCTGCAAGCCGTCACAATAGATAGCGAGGGCGCTGCTTTATCGCCGTTCCGCCCCTCTGCCTGCACAGCCAGATCATATCTGGACCAGGCGTCGATCATCCTGAGTGACCGTCCATCTTCCAGACCTGTGCCAAGCACGTTCTCGAGGAGCGCCTCGGTCATTAGAGGCAGAAATTCGGTGATCTCGTTATGATCGTCAAACTCGATAACTGGGATCTCGATGTCAGTGAGGACAAGAAACGGATTCTCAAAGAGCCGCCAATCGATCAATGCAGCAGCCATTTTCTGCCGCCGGCGCTTGGTGAGGAGCAGCATCAACGGACCGAGGTGTGCGGACGATAGCCGGCCAATGCCCTTTTGACCTTGGCGCGTTCTTGGTTCCAGTCCATCACGATCTTCGTCAGAACGACCATCGCCAAAAAGCTTAGATTCTGTACCGACAACCAACCAACGATCTATTAGTTCCTCTATGTTCATACCATGGCCATCATCGGCGATGGTCACAACCAAGGGATCCTCATCGAAAATGGTCAACGACACCGATCGGGCGTACGCGTCATAAGAATTTTTCCACAGCTCTGAGATAGCTGTGGGGACGTCAGCGATCTGTTCGCGCCCCAAGTGATCGACCGTACGTGCCGTGGTCTTAAAGCCGACTGTCCTCATGCCTCGATCAACTCGCCAATGTCGGAGGCTCCTCGCTCTGGGATCACTATCATCGTCTCCGGTTCGTTCTGGAACAGAAGAGAACTGATGTGCCGAATAAGGACTTCGCCCAGAGCAACGGGGACCGCATTCCCGATTTGCTTACCAGCGGCCATCAAACCGCCAACGAAGATGTAGTCGTCCGGGAAGGTCTGGATGCGCGCCGCCTGACGGGCAGTTATTCCGTGATGAAGGACGGGATGCACGAAACGTCCCTTGGACGGATTGATGCAGGCAGTTGTCATAGTAGGGGCTGGCTTGCTCGGATCTATGCGGCCATAGACGTCTTTGTGACCATCATGATCGACATGGCAAGCGAGCACTCGACCCGAATCTCTGCGACTGCCTCCATTTGCTGGCGTGCGCTTGAACGCGGCGATCAGCTCCGGTCCGTGATTCATGTGTACGCCATTGATGTCATCTTCGGGCATGTCCTCGAAGGCGGTTTTGCAGGACAGCCAAGGCTCCAAGCCGAACGTCGTCGCCGTTTCCGGTTCACAATGGGTCCGGGCTGGCGGCCATTCGAAACCATCCGTAGATACGTCTCTACGGATGCCTAGAATGAAGACCCGCTGCCGGCGTTGGGGGGTGCCATAGTCTCGAGCGTCCAATTTCTGAGGCTGGTAGACAACGTAACCGCTGTCGCGAGCCTGTCCGTAAAATTCATCGAGGTAGCTCTTATGGCGCGGCCATAGCATGCCGGGAACGTTCTCCATCAGGAACGCCTTGGGTTGTAGGCTGCGCACGAAAGCAAAATATTCGTGTATCAACGCATTACGTGGGTCGTTTACACCAGCATCGTTGATCCTGTGTGTCGAGAAGCCTTGGCATGGCGGACCGCCTAGTAGCAGGTCGCAATCGGATGCTGGAAAATGTTTCTTCGCCAAAGCCGACGCGCTCAGCGAGGTAATGTCCCGATTGTAGACGACAACGTTTTTGCTGCGATGGTCCGCGCCGATATTGTTCCTGAAGGTCGTCGCGGCGTTCTTGTCGAACTCGACCGCGAATACGATCTCGCAGCCCGCTCGCACGGCAGCCAGGGAAAACCCACCAGCGCCAGCAAATAGGTCCACCACTTTAAGTTTCACGCCAGTCAAAATATTCTACCGCCCCAACGCCATGACATAGGATGCCCACGACCTGACTCCATTGTGTCAGGACCATAACTTACAATTGCACAAAACAGAATAGGTCGCTGCCTCAAAACGCCGACCTCTGGCGCTGACTGCCGATCCAAACGCCGTCACATATTTGCGAAAGCAGCGATCGAATTCGGATGGTTGGACTGCAATTCATCTATGTATGGGCTACCCCTATTATTTACCGACAAACATGAACCATCGGCACCACGGCGTCACCATAAGTTTCGTTTCCTTTGCGTTAACAAGACCGGCCCTCATAGCACTATCGACATGTAACTTTCGAAATGCCAAATCTGCAGGCACACGATCGGATAGGGTCGGCAGCCAAACGTCCACTATCCGTGCTGATCACCCGGAAGCAGACAGTCCGCTTCCGGCCCCATTTCGAACATCACACATTCTCGTTCAGGATCCTGTAGACCTGCATCCGCGAACAATCCAAGATCCTTGCTATTGCGGATGGCTTTTCGCCAACACCTGCCAATCGTTTGACTTCAATTCGATCAATTCGCTGCTTGCCGCCCTTGTACCGGCCAAGCGACTTGGCGCGATCGATCCCTTCACGCTGGCGCTCCTTGATGAACCGGCGTTCCATTTGAGCCACCATGCCAAGTACGGTCATGACGATCTGACCCATGTCGCCCTTCGTTGAGACGTAGGGATCGAGCACGGTGACAAAAGCCTGTTTCTGCTCGCATTCATGGATGATGTTCAAAACATCGCGGGTATCGCGACCAAGCCGGTCCAACCGTGTGACAATTAATTCGTCGTCTGGCCGGAGGAAACTGAGAATGGTTGCCAGCTCATCGCGGTCATCGCGGCTCTTGCCGGATACCTTTTCCGAGCGGATGAGACTGCACCCTTCAGCGGTCAGCCGTTCTGTCTGTATGTGCAGGTCCTGGTCGGTGGTGCTGACGCGAGCATATCCGATGCGTGCCATATGTAACTCCAGCTTCTAGACCGGAGTCTACGATGTCACAAATAGACCAAGTCAAGGCTGATGTTACGGGTTTCTGGCGCTTTCGATACGTAACACCAGAGTATACTTTAGTGTTATCAATTAATTTGAGAGCTACAACGCGTTAAAATATGAAATTGGGCGGAGTTGACAGAATATCGAGGACCCCGCGAAACTATCGTCCTAAGCCGACCTTGGGGTCGTAAATTCAAAAGTCCGTTGTGCGCCGTCAATGTGGTCGTTCGAATCCTTTCGACGACTTCCAAGAGCTGCCGTTGCGCCGATCTACCGCTTCAGAACATCGTCGAGTTCTCTTGCCGCTTCGCTCCAAGCATGCCATGCATGGACGACCGTCTTATGTACGTACGCACCTACATCGAGACCGAACTCTTCCGTGAACCCGTCTGCTGACCGTCCACCATCAGTGGAGCTGATCGCATAACAGCACGCATTGCCTCATAGACCGTCCCGTGTCTCTTCGCTTTTCTGGCGATCGTTACAAGGTCATTCAAAACGTCTGGGTTGGGTATTTCATGCCAGCGAAGCTCAGCTGGGCTTCGCTGGCATGAGGTTGCTTTCCGCCAGTTCCCGCAGTCTCGCTTGCAAACAAATAGAAGCGCCTATGCTGGAGCGTGGCGGATCCGGCCCTGCTTTCCACAACAGAGAACCCACCAATCAGTGAACTTCGTATGGCTAACATTATAAGCCTTGCATGAATCGGCTGCCAACGTGGCCTTGGCACGGACCAACTCAATCTGCCTTACTTATTTCAGCCCGACATTGACCTAGCAGCAACGCCGAATTTCGCAGTTGGCGCGATATCTGCTTGGCGTTTCCGTCTTTGATGTTCATGACCACAAACTTAACCGGTTCGCAGAACCAGGAGCCAGATACCCTTTTAATTGAAGTCAGGGCGACACCCGTTGTCGGAACATCTGGATCCAACAAGTGATCCATGTTCATTTCCGAATTGCAGTCCATCTCGGTCGCAAGTATCTCGACAAAACGCATATTTGGCGATCCTTCTCGAAGAGCCGTCAACAAAAGGACTGAAAGCAAGTCCTTAGACAGCTGGAGAAGATTCGCTTGATCGACGTTCATACCTGTCTCGTGAAAAATCGCCCCGGCAGCTCGCTGCGCGCTTTCCCATGAACGGGGCAGCCAGGCAAAATCAATATCGTCAAGTGTTGAAGCATGCTTCATTCGTCTTTCCTCTTCTTGAAGGTAGAAGCCAACTCGCGCGGCTATTCTCGAGGCGTAGTACCGTAGGATTTCTTCGTCCGCGGCGTGTAGAGCGAGTGAATTCTTGTCATGCTATTGTGAACTCGAGAACCTGGAAGCGGCGCATCGCTAGAAGGCTGGAAACTCTGATGCGGAGCTGATTACCGGGTCTGCCGCCATTGACGTAGACGTGTGAGAAAGATGTCACCGCCTCGTCGCAGACAAACTCCAAGTCAGTATCAAGAAATGGTGTAACGGCTCCACTCATAAATCCACCGGTTGCTTCTGCCACATCTTCTTGGGGTATCAATTCGATCCGAGAAGAACCAAGTGCAGTTGCAAGACGCTTGAAGTCCACGCGTCTTTCGTAGCCAAGCACCAGACAAAATCGGCGGTCTGCGGCTTGGCAGATAAGTGTCTTCAAGACACTGCCACGTAATTCATTGGTTAAGAAATTCGGATACACACCTTCGTGCGGCTTATGATAGCGCTGACGAATATAGTGCCCTTGTGCTCGAAGCTCTCTGGCAGCAGGCGTCTGCGCGATTTCCACGATCGGAATCGGCTCTACCGTTGCACGAGCGGTATTAATGAGCGAATGGAACATCCTGAGAGCGTCGTCCAAGCGCTTGTTCGGTAGGCCTGGGACCTTCATAATCCGGACCACGGCATCCGGAGAGGCCTCCTCCAGCATATAGTCGTGATTTAGTCCAGACTCAGGCGCATGTACGACATTTGAACCATCATAGATCGCAATAGGTCCAGGTGCTGTCGATTTCGTTCTAAAGCGTCCCAAGTGCAGTCCCTTTTGCATAGGGGGTTTAAAACACTGAAAGCTCACTCCGGATCCGTACTCAGCAATCATGCATGCATCCACCAGCCGAGAAATTGAACGATAGCTCTTGTCGTGGAATCTAAATGCCTGCCGGAATGGTGTTGATACCCGCTTCCCGCGAATTCCTGTTGCCTTGTAGAACTCAGGATAAGTCCAGGAAAATTTGACCTCTGATACTGCTTGGGCATTACCGCAAGTGGCGCGGGCTGCGGCCGTGGCCATGTCTTCGGCATGCCGCCGCTCACTATCGCATGCATAGGCTCGGATACCGGAGACTCGGAAAAATGCAAACTGGAGGTCCGGGAATTCCCGGACCTCTTCTGACATGGTCACAAAAGGACGGATCATGCCGCTTCCTCCGGTGATAGAGCGTCATTCATTGTGCCAGCCCGGTAAACACGGGAGGTATGCATCACTCCGTCCTCGCTCATCCGCACAGAAGTATTGTAGATGTCTATTTCACCGTCAGCGTCTGTGCGGTAATGCGCACCGACCGAATTGGTTCGTTCGATAGCTGCGCTGTTAACAGCGCGTGACAGTATGAGTTTTTGATAGAGCGACCGCATCGCCGCGCATGGCAGAGAAAGGTCTCGCGCCGGAACTTTGATGACATTTGACGCGACCCGAGCAAAAACATCGTTCAATAGCAAACGTGCTAGTTGAAGACCGTCACCCGAACGGATCGGCCCGACGTGATGCCACATGGTCTTCTTGATCAAGGCGTCCAATCGGACTGTCTCCGACACGTCTGGAAGGTTCAGCAATGAGACAACGCATTTTGTTGGATCGAAACTGCCGGTTTGACCAGCGTCAGAACGCGCAGCCGCCTCGCCAGCGATTTTTCCGAACACGAGTGCGTCCGAAACGCCGTTCCCGCCCAAACGATTGCCTCCGTGGATCCCAGCGGCGTCTTCACCGCATGCAAAAAGCCCTTTGATGCTGGTCTGTGCATGAATATCAATCTCGATACCGCCCATCCAGAAATGTGCCGCAGGGCTGGTTTCGACCTGTGTAACCTGGGTAAGATCAACGTACGTACGAAGGCGTTCCAACATGTACGGAAAGCGCTGTTGCAGAAACTGCGGTGGCAGCATAGAGAGATCAAAAATGACGCCGCCGTTAGGCGTTCCACGCCCCTCCATGATTTCACGGTAACAAGCACGCGCGTTTACATCGCGTGTGGCACGTTCGGCATCTTCATGTTCATACTTCATGAAGCGCTCTCCGTGGACGTTAAAGAACTGGGCTCCCTGAGCGCGCAGCTCTTCCTCCATGATTTCGCCGTGCCCCTTGCGCCCCGGGCGCGCCAACCCAGTTGGATGAAATTGCATCATTTCACTGTCCATCAGCGCACCACCCGCTTCGAGGAAACAAGCAGCGGCAGTCGCTTGTTTGTCGTCGGAGATTGTTGCAATGGGGTACACGCATGCACCTCCACCCATGGCCGTAATGCCCACGGGAGCAGCAACATATTCAGTCTCACCAGTCACCGTATCCATCACGATCACGCCACCAAAGACATTGTCGGCGATCACGAAGCTGAGTACTTGCCGGCTGTGAAGCGCCTCCACACCGCATCGGCGTGCTTCTTCCCAGAGGCGAGTCACGCCAGAAAGGCCCAACATATCCTGTGCATGAACGGAGCGTGGATGTGTGCTGCCGCCGTAGAATCCTGGATCGTATCGGTCGCCGATCTTGTCAAATTGAACGCCGAGCTGCTCCAGTTCGCGAATCGCTTCCGGAGCACCTTCACAAAGCGTTGCGACAAGCTCAGGCTTGCCGATACCGCCGCCGCCACGAAGCGTGTCACTCGCATGAACAGCGACACTATCGCCGGGATTCATTGCTGCATTCGCACCGTGTGTTTTGTGGGAGCAGCAGCCGTAGCCATTATTTGGACCAGCAGTCAGAAGTCCAACGCGTGCCGTCGGTCTCGTCTTCTTCGCGGCAACAGCTGCGCGCAATCCCGCAAAGCCGCCGCCCATAATCACAATGTCGTATCGCATCTCATGGATTACGCTGGATCGGAAACTTTTGATCTCTGTGCCGGATGGTTTTGCCTGGTTCATGACTTCCTCCTTCGAGCGGGGGGGGTGAAACCCGCTAGCAAGAGCAGTTTGAACGATCGCTGGGCAACGTCTAGGAAATGAAATCGGCTCGCGAATTTTCAAACGCCGAGGATATTCTTTGATTCTGCGATTGAGACGATTGTGTATTCTTTTTTTGACAGGTTGATTAAAAAACTACAGGTTCTAGAAAGAAACTGACAAAACAGCGACCCGATCGAGCTTCGTGACCAGCCACGTATCGGAGTGATTCGTTTGGCTTTTTGGGGGCAGGATTGGGACAAGGGCGCACTAGCGATAGTGATCGTTACTATAATCAGGCTTCGCTTTTCGAGGCCTTGGAGAAGCTAGAATCCCTATGGCCGCGCTTGACGCGATCGGAATCTGATCTGTCTAAACATTCCGCTCGGAAACTCAACCCTCTTTGGATTGCCGACAGTGCAGGTGGGCATGTTGGCGTCAGGGTTGCGATACTCGCCACCCATCTCATCTATCGCTACGCAACTAGCGAGATTCTCAAGATCTCTGACTTGAAGGACCTCAGGGATTACCCTGCACTCGACGACGAACTGTTGAGAAAAGAAGGCATTTCAGAGTCGGTGAATGACTTCAAGAATGCGATAGCGCCGCTTGCATCCGAGAATGAGAAAAACATACGTCGCTACGACCCTAAACGTGACAGGCTGGCGTTCGTCTGTTTCGCATCCAGAGCGAAACAGACGCTCGATAAAGCACGCGGGATACAACAAGAGCCGAAAACCGCTATCAGCGACGCAGTTGCGCTGTACGATCGCATAGTCAAGGCGCACTGCAAAACCGCCAATGAAGTCTTCAGCATCATCAGCACCACTTGGCTAGAGGGCCTCTCCTATCTGGCGCCGAAAGGCGACGTAGAAGCCATTGCCAAAAAGCAACCGCCCGATCCGTCAAATGCACTTCACTTCATACCACCTAAACTGGCTGAGTATCTTCCCCCATCAGGACGGTTTCACGGCAATCGAAATCCGCGCGAACTGTCAGACATGGCTGAACTTGTCCTGCAGCAGTTTCGTCATGCCAGAGCTCGGCTTGCTGTTATCTCTGGAAAGGTGAATGCCGGCAAGTCAGGATGCGTTGTCGAGTTCTTGCGAGCCCTTTACTCGTCCGACAACACGACGATCGGGCTATCGTTATCTTTTGGTAGCAAGAGCTCGGAGGGCACTCTGCCCGTGTTCACAGTGAGCGTGCAAGACTACACGGGTTATGAGTTACTGCTACATGTTTTGGCCTTTCTGTCTCGTCTCGAAATGCCAGCACGAGACCGGAGGAAGTCCACCTTCGAACGATGTGTCGCTGAACTGCGCAACGAATATGGAACGGAGCCGGGGGCAGAAGAACTCCAGAGGATTAAACAGAGAATCCGGAACCTACACAGAGACAACCCAGCAGTTTTCATATTGACGAACTGGGAAGATCTGACATGGAGCACGCCACGCGCGCAACTACGTGATCAGTCGAAAGCATCTTTGATTGAGCTTTTGCACGATAGCAACGAAACGAGCCGATTTTTGGTCACAACCACTGATGTACCGACGGCCCGCTCGGAACAATCGCTTCCCGCATTTGAGCTCTATGATGTCGAAGATCCTCGGTTAAAGGACATCATTCGCTATTTACCAGACTTGCAATACCCTTCCTGCTACGAAGAAGAACTATTCGCCGCAGCTAAGCGGATGAACAAGGTGGCTATACCGGGAGATCATCTCATACTTTTCGCCGGGGCACTTGAGCTATGTCGCGGCGATCCAGAATGGGGGGCGAGAGCCAATGATACACTCAGGCAGCTTTCGCCTGAACAGTATCTAACACTCTCTAAGCCGGCGGCCCACCAGTTTGTTCGATTGTTAGTTGAGCGCCTGCATAACCGGGACCTGTTCAGGATCGTGGTTGCAATAGCTGCATCTGACGATGGGTTGCGCCCCAGTTCCCTGCAACGACTTATGAGCAACTGGGACAGCGACACTGGTCGGAGCCTCCAGAGGAAGGGGTCGCAGATTAATGCTGGATTGGAGGAATTGGAGGGGCTCGCGAACAGCTTCTTCCTCCGATGCAGGATGATCAAACCAATCAGCGCCTTGCAATTCGATCCTACCGAGCGCGGGATAGCTGGGGAGGCCTCTTGGGAGACTTATGAGTCACTGAGAAAGACGTTGATCTCCGCACTAACTGCGCATGGCGAGCAGGATTGGGCAGCCCCATTCACAAGGCTTCTTCGTGAGGGGATGCGCCACATCGCAAGGCTTGCGTTCAATAGGGCGCAAGAATGGCGCTGCCGAACAGTGCTTTCGAACCTCACGCCAAGATGGCAGGACTTACTTCTCGATATTCAAGCCTACGAAACTCTTCTGGCTAGTATTGATCCTGCAGACTTGACCGATAACAACCGCAACGCAGATCAGGTCAGCGCCAATCCCTTGCTTCATCATTCTGTGGAAGCAGTATTCACATGTGGGAATGGCCATTCCGCTGCTGTCGCTATCCGGTTCGCCGTTCAAATACTCCTGCTCGAGACAGTCGATCAGGACAACCAGATGTCCATGTGCTATGATCAGGATTTGATGCGGATGAGGCTATACATGCTTCCATTCGTAGGCGTCGGTCGTCGGCACTTCGATCGGCTCGATGATATGGAATACGAAGCTCTTCCTAGTTCCTTCCCTGAATGGCTGGAGACCATCTTTTCCGTGGAAGAGATTTTCTGTCTCTTGGAAGCTGTAGCGATCTCGGCTCTGCACGCTCAAGTCCCGCATGTCGTGCGGTGGGCATGGGTTCGGACTGAGGAGCTCATCGAACGCCTTGTAGATCGTGGCATAGATCGTACCGATTTGATTGCCCGCGTCGCAAGGATTTACTGCTCGACAGTTGATATGGCGATTCAACTCGGGAAGCCTCTCATTCAAAACGGTTCGAGAGACGATACCCGCAACGGTCACGAGCTTACCCTCCGGCAGGTTGAAGACTTCATTGCGGGTGAGTTCCCCGAATTTGGCAAAGAAACGCCCATTCCTGCCGAGTTCGACCTATCGATCACGCGAAAGCGCAACCACATCGAAGCCATCAAACGAATTGAAGTACGAAGGGCGCAACTTCTTGGTTTAACTGGTCAGCTCCAGAAAGCTCAGGAGGAACTAAAAAACATCCACACATGGGACTCTGCGCTTGCAAGATCGAATAGTTTTGGTCATGCCAGAATCCTCCAAGGCCGTCCGGCACGAGTGGCCCTTCACATAATGATGCGGGACTTTATCCTTTCGAAAAACGACATGCAGATGCCTGATGAGCGGTCACGCCGTGTTCTAGGAATGCTCTCTGCCAATGCGTCGCGCCTGGCTCGGTTTGGAGGTGCAGAACAGGCCGCTTTGCTGATCGATCGTTCAAGGTTCGCATTTGTGAACGGAAACATTGACCTGGCCATGCAATATGCGTTGGAGGCGCGACAATTCTGCGAAGACAATAGGGTCAGTTACGGGATGCAGATTCAGATACTACTCAATCTGGTCGCAATCCTGATCGAAGCATCCGAAGTCGCGAGATCAGATGCTGCGAATGATCGTTTGGCAAACCGGGCGACAATGGAAAACGCGCAACGGGATGTGGATGCTGTCTACCAGACCGCGAACGCCCTAGGCCTGAGACCAACAGAAGGTATTGCGCTCTATCTAAAGGTCCGACTCCAATACATTCGCACTTTGCATTATCCGTCTGAAGGCCTGACGTCTGGGAAGCTTCGTGCTGCAACGAAGGACATATCACTAGCAATCCAAATCATGAAAAGTTGTGGTGATGTATCCTACAGACATGCGATGGAAGAGCTGAGGGGTTCTCTGCAACAGCTTACTCCCATATAATGAGGCGTATCTGTCCGTCGCGCTCTGTGATTTGCATAATCGTCCTAGAGCGCCTCGGTGCGGGATTGGATATGCGATCCGGTCGGTGTCCCTTCGATATCGAAGCCGGCTGGGATCAGGGCTTTCACCTGCTCCGTGTGGGAGATCAAACCCACCGCCCACATCTCGTTGGCAAGGGAATAGAGCGTTCCAGTGCGGTGTTCAGTGTCTCGTCATCTAGCGTGCCAAATCCGTCGTCGATGAAAATGGCGTTGAGCCAGATTACGCCGCTATTCTGTTGCACAATAACTGAGAGTCCGAGCGCCAGCGCCAACGATGCCTGGAATACCAGAAGCCACCAGTCAGTTCCCGACCCCATTTCAGCCATTCGTGGCCAACGCTGCGAAGGCCCGGCTTCTGCGACCCAAAGTGATTTAGGTGCGCACTGCGGCGAAGGCCCCACCTTCACTCGATGCTAAATGAAATCTGTGCCAGCCATAAAGTTGGTTATGTGTCGTCCAGCAAGGCTCAGAGAGAAGCAAAACAATATGTGGTATGAAATGTGGAATAGAAGATCCAATCTCCACAATTATTCTTTAAAACCAATCATTTAAGAAAAGAAATGGCGGAGAGGGTGGGATTCGAACCCACGGTGGAGTTGCCCCCACGCCGCATTTCGAGTGCGGTACTTTCGACCACTCAGCCACCTCTCCGCGTCTTTGGTCGGCGCATTTTGATGCGCGGCGGTTCAATACTAGCGATGGACCGCTTAGACAAGGACAAAATTTGCAGCCGTGCCGGCAGGCCTGTTGTCCGCCCGCATCACGGCGCTGGTTCCAGGCCCGGAGACTGGCTGGATATTGCTTGACTCTTTGGCCCGCCTCACGTATCCCGCGAACCGAATGCGGCGTGGGGCTTCCTGCGCCGTTCGCCTTTGGATGCGTGCTCCCACACTGGGCTGCACCACAGGCTTCACCCGGCAGACCCAGCCATGGATCGGCCGATTCGTTTCCGACTGGCAAAAAGACGGCCCGCTTTGACAAGTGAGAGCCGGATGAACACGAAAGGACAAAAGATGTTCGCAGTCATCAAAACCGGCGGCAAGCAGTACCGCGTTGCAGCCAATGACGTTCTCACCATCGAGAAGCTCGAAGGCGCTGCAGGCGATACCGTTGAATTCAACGAAATCCTCATGGTCGGCGAAGGCGCCGGCGCATCTGTTGGCGCACCGTTCGTCGAAGGCGCAATGGTTGTTGCCGAAGTTGTCGAGCAGGGCCGTGCCCGCAAGGTTCTCGCATTCAAGAAGCGCCGCCGCCAGAACTCCAAGCGCATTCGCGGTCACCGCCAGCACCAGACTGTCGTCAAGATCACCGACATCCTGACCGGCGGTGCGAAGCCAGCCAAGAAGGCAGCGGCAAAGAAGGACGCGGCCCCGAAGGCCGAGACCAAGAAGGAAGCTGCACCAAAGGCTGAAACAGCTGCAGCGCCGCTGTTCACCGCACCGGCTGGCGAGCCCGACAATCTGACCAAGATCAAGGGCATCGGCCCGGTCGCAGCCGGTCAGCTTGCCGAACAGGGCATCACCACCTTTGCACAGGTGGCGGCTCTGTCTGACGCTGACATCACCCGCATCGACGAAGCCATGCCGTTCAGCGCCGATCAGATTTCGGACTGGCGCGAGCAGGCCAAGGCACTCGCGAAGTAATCAACCGCCCGTTCGGGCCCTGGCGGCTTAAGGCCGCAAACAGACAATCGCCCTTGAGGGCGGAACAGGAGCAGACCCATGGCACACAAAAAAGCTGGCGGTTCCACGCGCAACGGTCGCGATTCGAACTCCAAGCGCCTCGGCGTGAAGAAGTTCGGCGGCGAAGCTGTGATTTCCGGAAACATCATCATTCGTCAGCGCGGAACCAAGTGGCATCCGGGCACGGGCGTCGGCATTGGTACTGACCATACCATTTTTGCCGTGCAGCCTGGCAATGTTGACTTCCGCAAGAAAGCCAACGGCCGAACTTACGTATCCGTTGTGGCGAAAGCCGAAGCAGCAGAATAAGCCGGATTCTTTATCAGCCGGCGTCTCATTGACCCGGCCGAAACAGGCATCCTCCGGATTACCGGACAAGGCAGGGGAGATGGAACGCCATCTCCCCTTTCTTTTTGTCCAAAAACGGAGAATGACCATGAGACATGACCCCGAAAGCAGCGAATTCAGCGCGCCGAGCGCGCCACCTGACAGCATAAGTCCCGAAGCGCGGCCACCCACCGATGCGGCGCCCCACTGCCCCGTTCTGTTGAGCGAAAGTCTGGTCCTTCGAGCGCCGCACGCCGAGGACATTGACGCCATTGCCATTCTCGCGGACAACCCGGCGATCGCCACCATGCTGTCGCGCATGCCGCATCCCTATGGCCGCACCGACGCCGAGACCTTTGTAAAAGCCTCGGCCAAACGCGAGAATGGCAATTGCGTCTATGCCATCACCGAAGCTGACAGCGGCCGTTTTCTCGGATGCTGTTCGCTGCAAACCGGCAAGACCGGCAATTCGCTCGAACTCGGCTACTGGGTGGGCGAACCCTTCTGGGGCCGCGGCATCGCCACCGAAGCCGCCCACGCACTGATCGCCATGGCCTTCAGAACCCGCGACATCAACCATATCGATGCTCGTTGCCGGGTCACCAACCCCGCCTCACGGCGGGTGCTGCAGAAAAGCGGCTTTCAGTTTCAGGGCACCGAGATGCACCCGGTACTTTCACTCAATGCCTCGGTCTCGATGGAATGGTTCCGGCTTGATCGCAAGACCTGGATGTCGCTGATGAGCTGGAGCCATCAGGAGCGCTGACGCGGTAAAAAAACCTGGCGGCCAGGAGATCCCCCTGGCCGCCGCTCTGACTCCGTCATGAACCGCAATGCCGGCGACCAATCCGCCCGGAGCCGTTTCGCGTAGAAAGGCTGTCACACCGGAGCAAACCCCATGACCCTTCCGCGTTCGCTTGCCCTCTCGATGTTTGCGATGCTGTTTGCATCTCTTTCCCTGCCGGCCCACAAGGCTCACGCCCAGGGTGGCAAGGCCGGTCTGGTGCTTGAAGACTTCTTCAAAGGGAAGACCTTCGCCTATGGCCGGTTTGGTGCGATCAACGGCACCACACGCACATTCCGGGTGGATCTGACCGGCCATGTACGCGGACCTGTTCTCACCCTTCGCGAGGACTTCATCTATGGTGACGGCGAACGTGACACCAAAACCTGGATCTTCACCCGCACTGGCCCGGGCACCTACAGCGGCACCCGCGAGGATGTGATCGGCGAAACAACGGTGCGGGTATCAGGCAATGTGGCCCGCTTCACCTACCGCGTCGATCTCAACCCCGGCGGCAAGCCCAACATCGTGCGTTTTTACGACAAGCTCACACTGAAGAATGACGGGACCCTGCGCAACTCAGCGCTGGTCACGAAGTTCCTGCTCCCGGTGGCCCGCGTGAAGGTCAATTTCGCCCGCACCCTCAACGCAGCGAAATCTATCCGGCCGTAAGTCGAGCTTAGCCGGCCTGCACGTCTGAAATCAGTGCGCGGCACGGCCTCCAAAGGGCTCAAAACCGCGATAATCTTTGACCTTGCGCGCACAGACCGCTATCGATGCGCGCAAAGCCGGAGGCGCCTGCCAATCCGGCCGCCTCGCGTTGCAAGCCGGATCGGTCAACTCCTATGAAATTCCTCGATGAAACCAAGGTCTACATCCGCGCCGGAGACGGCGGTGGAGGTGCCATTTCCTTTCACCGTGAAAAGTTTATCGAATTCGGCGGACCGGATGGCGGCGATGGCGGGCGCGGCGGGGATGTCTGGGTCGAGGCAGTCGACGGGCTCAACACGCTCATTGATTTCCGCTTCCAGCAGCATCACAAGGCCAAGACCGGCGTTCACGGCATGGGCCGCAACCGCACCGGCGCAAACGGCGCCAGCATCACGCTGAAAGTGCCTGCCGGAACTCAGGTCTTCGAGGAAGACAACGAGACCCTGGTCTGTGACCTCACCACCGTGGGCGAGCGCTACCGCATCGCCAAGGGCGGCAATGGCGGCTTCGGCAATGCCCATTTCAAGACCGCCACCAATCAGGCCCCGCGGCACGCCAATCCCGGATTGGCCGGAGAGGAAAAAACCGTCTGGCTTCGGCTCAAGCTGATCGCGGATGCCGGCCTTGTCGGCCTTCCCAATGCAGGCAAATCCACCTTCCTGGCCTCGGTCACTCGGGCCCGGCCGAAGATCGCCAATTATCCCTTCACCACGCTCCATCCCAATCTCGGCGTCGCCACCATCGACAACCGTGAATTCGTTCTGGCCGACATACCCGGCCTGATCGAGGGCGCCCATGAGGGCGTGGGCATCGGCGACCGGTTTCTGGGCCATGTCGAGCGCACACGGGTGCTGCTGCATCTGGTTTCGGCGCTGGAGGAAGACGTGGCGGAAGCCTACCGCGTGGTCCGCCACGAGCTTGAAGCCTATGGCCACGGCATTGCCGAGAAGCCGGAAGTGGTCGCCTTGAGCCAGGTCGACGTGCTGGATGCTGAAACCCGCGCGGAAAAAGTCCGCGCCCTCAAGAAGGCCGCCGGACGAGCCCCGTACGAACTGTCCGCCATCACAGGCGAAGGCATGACCGGCGCACTGCGAGCCCTGCGCGATGTCATTGTCAAGGACAGGGCAGACCAGGACATCGACAATGATGCGGGCCGCGCGGAAGACTGATCATGACCGCCAGCCGAAAACCGCTCTCCGCGCACAAGCGCATCGTCATCAAGATCGGCTCCGCATTGCTGGTCGATCGCAAGTCCGGTCTCAAGTCCGCCTGGCTTGATTCACTCTGCACCGACATCGCCGCCCTCAAACAGGCAGGCGCTGACGTTCTGGTGGTCTCGTCAGGCGCCATCGCGCTTGGCCGCACCGTGCTCGGCCTGCCCCCGGCTGCACTCAGGCTTGAGGAAAGCCAGGCTGCCGCAGCCGTCGGCCAGATTGCGCTGGCGCGGGCCTGGTCCACCGGCCTCTCCACCCACGGAATCGTTGCCGGCCAGATCCTGCTGACGCTGGGCGACACCGAGGAGCGGCGGCGCTATCTCAATGCCCGCGCGACCATGGGCGAACTGATGCGCCGCAAGGCGGTCCCGATCATCAACGAGAACGACACCGTTGCCACATCCGAAATCCGCTATGGTGACAATGACCGTCTGGCCGCCCGCGTCGCCACCATGGTCGGCGCCGATCTTCTGATTCTGATGTCGGACATTGACGGGCTCTACACCGCCCCGCCAGCCAACGATCCTGACGCCCGTTTTCTTCCAGAGATCGAAGCCATCACCCCGGAGATCGAGGCCATGGCTGGCGACGCCGGGTCCGAACTTTCCCGCGGCGGCATGAAGACCAAGATCGACGCCGGCAAGATCGCCACCAGTGCCGGTTGCGCCATGATCATCGCTTCGGGCAAAGCGGATCATCCGATTGCCGCCATCGACACGGGCGCGCGTTCGAGCTGGTTCAAACCCTCGGGCACACCCCAGACCGCCCGCAAAACCTGGATCGCGGGCCAACTCGATCCCTCCGGCCGCCTGGTAATCGACGCAGGCGCAGAGGCCGCGCTCCGTTCGGGCAAGAGTCTGCTGCCCGCGGGCGTCGTCAGCGTTGCGGGCGACTTCCAGCGCGGTGATCCGGTGGCCGTCTGTGACGCCAATGGCCGTGAGATCGCCCGTGGCCTCTCAGGCTATGACGCCGATGAGGCCCGCCGGATCGCCGGCCGCAAATCCGGTGAGATCGAAGCCATTCTGGGCTATTCAGGCCGCACCGCCATGCTTCACCGTGATGACATGGTGATAAGCTGAGCCTGATCTGGTTACGACCCGGCCAGTAACGCATACGGATCTGATCCGGGCCGGATCGGTGATCCAGGGCGCATCCCGGCTTTACGCAATCCCCACGATTGCGTAAGACAATCGCCTGATCGCCGCCGGGAGACCCGCTATGCTTGAAAAGACCAATTCGCAGGCTGACATTGCCGAGCTGATGGCCGATATCGGCCGCCGTGCGACGGCTGCCGCACGGCCATTGGCGATCGCGGGCCCGGACCAGAAGAACGCAGCGCTTGAAGCCATGGCAATTGCCATTGACGCCGAGCGACAGACCATCCTCGACGCCAACCAGATCGATGTCGAAGCGGCACTGGCATCCGGCATGGCCGCATCCTTTGTCGACCGTCTCAAGCTTGATGATGCCCGCATCGACGGCATCATTGCCGGCATGCAGGCCATTGCCGCGCTAGCCGATCCGGTCGGCGATGTGATCGCCGCCTGGGACCGGCCCAACGGGCTGAAAATCGAACGCGTGCGCACGCCGCTCGGCGTCATCGGGGTGATCTATGAAAGCCGGCCCAACGTCACCGCGGACGCCGGAGCGCTGTGCCTCAAATCCGGCAATGCCGTGATCCTGCGCGGCGGATCGGATTCGTTTCATTCCTCCCGCGCCATTCACGCCTGTCTGGTCAAAGGCCTCGAGCAGGCTGGCCTGCCCGGCGATGCGATCCAGATGATCCCGGTCAGCGACCGGGCCGCGGTCGGTGAACTGCTCACCGGCCTTGGCGGCGCGGTGGATGTGATCGTACCGCGCGGCGGCAAGAGCCTGGTGGCCCGCGTCCAGTCCGATGCGCGCGTACCGGTCTTCGCCCATCTCGAGGGGCTCTGCCACATCTATGTCGACGCCTCTGCCGATGCGGCGATGGCGCGCGCCATCGTGGTCAACGCCAAGATGCGCCGCACCGGCATCTGCGGATCGGCGGAAACCCTGCTGATTGACCGTTCCCTCGACCTGGACACGGCCAAGAGCCTTCTCACAGATCTCCTCGGCGCGGGCTGCGAAATCCGTGGCGATGAGGATGTCTGTGCCCTCGTTCCTGAAGCCAAACCCGCGGCCGAGGAAGACTGGCGCACCGAGTATCTCGACGCCATCATCTCGGCCCGCTTCGTTGACGGCATCGATGGCGCCATCACTCATATCGCCACCTATTCCTCCAATCACACCGAAGCCGTGATCGCCGAGGATAGCCGCGTCGTTGAACGCTTCTTCAACGAGGTAGATTCGGCGATACTGCTGCACAATGCCTCGACCCAGTTCGCCGATGGCGGTGAATTCGGCATGGGAGCTGAAATCGGTATCGCCACCGGCAAGATGCATGCCCGCGGCCCCGTCGGCGTCGAACAACTGACCTCTTTCAAGTATCGCGTGCGTGGCACGGGTCAGACACGGCCCTGACGGTGCAGCTCAAGTCACTTCCGCCCTTTTTGAAAATGCCGCATGTCGAGAAGGGTATGACCGTCGGCCTGTTTGGCGGATCCTTCAACCCGCCGCATCAGGGCCATGTGCTGGTGGCCGAGATCGCGCTGAGACGCCTGCAGCTTGATCAATTGTGGTGGATGGTCACCCCCGGCAATCCGCTTAAAAACCACAACGAGCTCGCCGGCCTTGAAGATCGAATCAAGCTGAGCCGGGACATCGCGCCCGGACCACGCGTCAAGGTCACTGCCTTTGAGGCCGCTCACGGGTTGAATTATACTGCCCAGACACTGGACTTCGTGATGGCCCGCAATCCCGGCGTCCACTTCGTCTGGGTCATGGGGGCAGACAATCTCAAGCATTTTCACCACTGGCAGAACTGGCGCGGCATCACTGAAACCGTCCCCCTCGCAGTGATCGACCGGCCGGGTTCGACACTCGCCTACCTGTCCTCGAAAGTGGCCAAGACCTACTCCAAGGCCCGCGTCGATGAGGATGATGCCGCAGTGCTGCCGTTCATGACCGCGCCGGCCTGGACCTTCATTCACGGACCGCGCTCGTCGCTGTCCTCAAGCGCCATTCGCCGGGAGCTGCGGGCCCTTTCAAATCCCGCGTCTTGAAATTGCAACATGTCCGTGACTATCTTTAAGGAGCGACCTGAAGGTTTCATCGCCTGAGTCGCCTGTTGGACTGTTCAGGAAAAGGAAAGGAACCACCCTGAGAACAGCACACGAAAAGGGAACCGCGACGAGCGGGTTCTCACAAGCGGCGGGTAGCGGAGAACAGTCTGCTTTGCGCCAGCTTAAACTGGTCCGTGAAAGTCTCGCGGACTCAAAGGCAGAAGATGCCGTTTTCATCGATATCGCGGGCAAATCGGCGCTGGCCGATCATATGGTTGTGGCTTCAGGCCGCTCCAACCGTCATGTCGCTGCGGTCTGCGACCGCCTGATCAGCGAACTCAAGGATGCCGGCTATGGCACACCTCGGGTCGAGGGTCTGGCCACCGGAGACTGGGTGCTGATCGATGCCGGCGATGTCATCGTCCATGTTTTCCGCCCTGAAATCCGGGAATTCTACAACATCGAAAAGATGTGGCAGACCCCGGAAATCGAGGACGAGAAACTGCATTGACCGGACCGGCCTGACCCGGCCTTCCGGTTGTCTGGATCAGAGGTGAAACCGCCCAGTCCCGTGGGACAGGGCGGCCGAGAGCGGACTGCGCTGATCTCAAACAGAAAAGCACGGCCAATATGCGCGTCTCCCTGTTTGCCGTCGGGCGGCTCAAATCTGGCCCCGAAAGTGATCTGTCAGCCCGCTATCTCGACCGCTTCGCCAAATCCGGCAGCGCGCTGGGTCTTGATTTCGCCCGCGTTATTGAGGTGGCTGAAAGCCGCGCTGCAACCGCCGAGTTGCGCAAGCGCGAGGAAGCGGCTCAGCTTGAACGCCATCTTGGAGGCGGCGCAGCCCTGATCCTGCTTGACGAGCGCGGCAAGACACCTGATTCACCCGGCTTTGCCGACCTCCTGGCTCGCTTTCGCGACGATGGCCGCCGCGATCTAGTGATTGCCATTGGTGGTCCCGACGGGCTTGACCCGGCATTGCATGCGAAAGCAGACGCAGTGATCTGCTTCGGGCGAATGACCTGGCCACATCAATTGGTGCGCATCATGGCAGCCGAACAGCTCTACCGGGCTGTCACCATTCTGGCCGGCCATCCCTACCACCGGGCCTGAGCGCGTCCTGACAACGACCAGCCCGATAGCGTCGTCCACGCGCGCCGGGTCGCAAAGAAGTGATCTTCCAGGACAATATGGGACATGGAGGATTTGCGGCAAAGCAGTTATCATTGTGCAATGATTTGTGTGCCGCACACATCGCCTGGAGCTCAGCCACACCGGACCCGGATCCGGCGCATCGCTGCGGCCATGACAGCGGCACTTTGGTTCGGCTTTTCGTTCCCGGCCCACGCCACCGACCCCAATGAACCGATCGGTCCTGACGAGCCAGGCGCCTCACAGGTTGCCAGCGAGCTTGAAGAGCAGAAGCAGGCGAACAATCTCGAACTCCAGTCTGTCGAGGAACAGGCCGCAGCAACAGCCCGCGCGCTCGCCGCCCTTGAATCCGACATGGCAGCATTGCGCAACGACCAGCAGGATCTGGATGAGAAGATCAACGCCACCGGTGCACGCCGCGCCGAGCTTGATCAGCGCATTGCCGAAGGTGAAACGGCAATGGTCGATCTTTCGGAGCGCCAGGAGGCCGTGCGCCTGTCTCTGATCTCGCGCCGCGCAGTCCTTGCCGAAGTGCTCGCAGCGCTGCAGCGCATCGGCCGCGATCCGCCACCCGCACTGCTCGTCAGCCCCGAGGATGCGCTGTCTTCGGTTCGCAGTGCAATCCTTCTTGGTGCTGTGGTGCCAGAAATCCGCGCAGAAACGGAAGCGCTGGCCGGAGACCTCAAGGAGCTTGCGGCGCTCAGGCAGGCAATTGCGCTCGAACGCAGCTCCCTCGCCAGCGCGCTGGCTGAAAACGCCGCCGAAGAGAAGCGGCTGGCCGAACTCGCCGCAGAGAAAGTGGCACTTCAGGCAGAAAGCCGGCGCCGCCTCATTCGGGAGCAAACCCGTGCAGAAGCGCTCACCGTCCGCTCGAGCGAGCTCGAATCGGTGATTGCCTCCCTGGCCGGCGAGATCGAAGATCTTCAGCGCGCCGCCGAAGCTGCACGAGTGGCTGAACAGGAGCGCCAGCAGCGGCTCGCCGAGCAGCTTGAACGGGCCCACGCTTTCGCCGCCACCGCGCTGCCCGACAAAAACCGCATTGCCCCGGCATATGCGTTTTCAAGACTTCTTGGAACGCTCGACAGGCCGGTCGAAGGCGAACCGGTTCGTTTCTTTGGCGCCGATGACGGTGCAGGCCATTCGCTCACCGGCGAGGTTGTTGCGTCCAGTGAAGGGGATGTGGTGCGTTCGCCGGTGGATGCCTGGGTGGCCTATGCGGGCCCCTTCAGGAGCTATGGGCAGGTGGTGATTCTCGATGTCGGAGAAAGACATCATCTGGTTCTTGCCGGAATGGAAACAATCGAGGTCAAAGCTGGCCAATTCGTGCTTTCCGGCGAGCCTCTGGCCACCATGGGCCAGACAAGATTTGCAGGCTCGGCGGCTTTGACGCTGGCCTCGGAGCGTCCAACGCTCTACATTGAGTTTAGAAAAGACGGTCAACCGGTCGATCCGCGTGCATGGTGGAAAGACCCGAGGTCTTCGGGAAAGGCAAGCAATGATACGTAAGGTGACACTTTTGGCAGTCGGCGCTTTGATGGGCGCGACGGCAATGAGCGCAATCAATGTCTTCGGCAGCTCTGCCGAAGCTGCGGGTGCGGCGACCTATCGCCAGCTTGCCATCTTCGGCAACGTGTTCGAACGCGTCAGGGCGCAATACGTGACACCGCCGGAAGAAGACAAGCTGATCGAAAACGCTATCAACGGCATGCTCACCTCGCTTGATCCACATTCGAGCTACCTGAACCAGGAAGCTGCCGACGACATGCGGACCCAGACCCGCGGCGAATTTGGCGGCCTCGGCATCGAAGTCACCATGGAAGACGAACTGGTCAAGGTGATCACGCCGATCGACGAGACCCCGGCCTCCAGAGCCGGTGTTCTGTCCGGTGATTTCATCTCGGAGATTGATGGCGAGCCGGTTCGCGGCCTGTCGCTCGGCCAGGCGGTTGATAAGATGCGCGGGCCCGTCAACACAGCCATCGAACTGACCATCCTGCGTGAGGGCGCCGACGCTCCGATCAAGATCAAGGTCGTTCGCGACATCATCGCGGTCAAGGCGGTGCGTTCCCGCGTTGAGGATGATATCGGGTATCTCCGGGTCATTTCCTTCACCGAAAAGACCTATGATGACCTCTCCGACGCCATCGAAAAGATGACCGATGAAATTGGCGAAGACAGACTCAAGGGTTTTGTCCTCGATCTGCGGCTCAACCCCGGTGGTCTTCTCGATCAGGCCATCAGCGTTTCGGATGCGTTCCTTGACCGCGGCGAAATCGTCTCGACCCGCGGCCGCAATGCCGAGGAAACCCGCCGCTTCAATTCCCGTCCGGGCGATCTGACCGGTGGCAAGCCGGTGATCGTGCTGATCAATGGCGGTTCCGCATCTGCCTCGGAAATTGTCGCCGGTGCGCTTCAGGATCACCGCCGCGCCACCGTGCTCGGCACCCGCTCCTTCGGCAAGGGATCCGTGCAGACCATCATTCCGCTCGATTCGTCGACAGCCCTGCGTCTCACAACTGCGCTCTATTACACGCCGTCAGGCACATCGATCCAGGGCACCGGGATCAAGCCGGACATCCGCGTCGAACAGCCGGTCCCTGAAGAATTGCGCGGCCGTGTGAAGCCTTCTGGCGAGAGCGAACTTCGCGGTCACATCCAGGGCGAGAACGAGGACGAAGAGGGCTCCGGTTCGATTGCCTATGTCCCGCCGGATCCGAAGGACGATGTTCAGCTCGGCTATGCGATGGAACTGCTTCGTGGCGAGAAGACCGATCCGGCGTTCCCGCCGAACCCGGACCAGGCTGCCAACGAGAACTGACGACACCTTTGTCCGCCGCCTCATTTGTGCAAGTCTGTCTTGCATCAACGGCGGCGGACTGATTCAATGCCACAACAGGGTTCAGGGCCGCACCGGGATTCGGGATCGCATCGGGATTCGGGCAGAATATCTTGGGCAATGACATTCACAAGCCGCTGGGAACAAACACCAGGCCCTCGGCCCAGCGCCAGGCCAGGCCAGCATCCGCTTGGGCTTCCAGACTTGCGATCGGCCTCGTCCTTCTTGCCATTCTTGGCAGCGCAGGATGGATAGCTTTCTCCAGCTCACAAATCGAACGGTTGGGAACATCGGTAACTGCGAGCGGACCCGGATCTGACACGCCGCCCGACACAGTTGATGTGGCATCTGCCCAGAACCAGAAGGAAGACTCGGTTTCCGGACAATCGGGCTCGGGCATTTCCGGCACCTCCGACGACCCGCTTCAGTCGCTTCACGGCCAGTCCGGTGCGGAGGTCGTCAAAACCCTTGATGACGATGGCAACGAGATCGTCACGATCACACCGCTTCAACGGCCGGACAACCGTCCGGTGCTGCTCACTCCGCCCGGGCGCGTGGGCCAGAACCCGCGGCTTGCACATTTGCCCGATCCATCCGTCCTTGAAGAGGCCGGTATCGGCGACCTGCCGGTGCGTGGCGAGAACGGCGAGCGCCCTTTCGACATCTATGGCCGGCCCTGGTCAGGAGCGCGGGGCGCGCGTGTTGTCATAATTGTCGGCGGTCTCGGCCTGAGCCAGACCGGCACCCAGCATGCAATCGCCGCCTTGCCGGAAGACATCACGCTGGCCTTCGCCGCCAATGGCAACAGCCTTCAGCGCTGGATGCAGGAGGCCCGTCGCGAAGGCCACGAAATCCTGTTGCAGATCCCCTTTGAACCTTTCGACTACCCGGCCAACGATCCCGGCCCGCGCACCTTGACCGTGGAGGCAGGGGCAGAGGCAAATCTGGATAATCTGCACGCCTCCATGGCCCGGATTACCAACTACACCGGGATCACCAACTTCATGGGCGGAAGGTTTCTCTCCGACGCGGACGCGCTTGAACCGGTGATGCGCGATATCGCCGACCGCGGGCTCATGTTCCTTGACGACGGCACATCCGCCCAGTCGCTTACCGAGCCCTTCTCCAAGACACTCGGAATTCCTTTCGCTGCGGCCGATATGGTCCTCGACGCCACACAGGAGCGCGGCTACATTCTTGCCAAACTCGATGATCTTGAGCGCTCGGCCCGGCGCAATGGAATTGCAATAGGGGTGGCCTCGGCATTCGAGGTAAGTGTGGACGCAATCGCCAGCTGGGCCAACGAAGCCAAGGCCCGCGGCATAGAGATAGTCTCGGCCTCCGCGGGCGCCGAAGATCCGGAAGGATGAGCGAATACATGGGCGGGAAGACAGTGGACACAAAGCCAGGGACCAACCTGCCCTACCGGCTGTGCGTGGGAATCATGGTGCTCGATACGCGTGGACTGGTCTGGGCCGGTCGGCGCATTTCGGAGGGCAACACCGAATATGATGGCTCACCGCAACTCTGGCAGATGCCGCAAGGCGGGATCGACAAGGGTGAAGACCCCTACATGGCCGCGGTGCGGGAACTCTATGAGGAAACCGGAATCACGTCGGTCGAACTGATCGCCGAAGCACCTGACTGGATCGACTATGATCTTCCCGATCATATGATCGGCATTGGCCTGAAGGGCAAATACCGTGGACAGCGCCAGCGCTGGTTTGCCCTCCGGTTTACCGGCAACGAGCGTGAAATCCGAATCAACCCGCCCCCGGAAGGCCACAAACCGGAATTTGATGCATGGGAATGGAAGCCAATGGCGACGCTTCCCGAATTGATCGTGCCTTTCAAACGGCGGGCCTATGAGCAGGTGGTTGCGGCCTTTTCACATTTGGCGGGGGTACCCGAATGAAGTTGATCGGTTTGTTGGGCGCCGTGGGCTGGAAGACCACTGCCGACTACTACCGAATGATCAATGAATACACCCGCCGCCAACTTGGTGGTGAGCATACCGCACGCATCCTCTTGCATTCGGTGGATTCCCATATGCTGCATCAGCATCAGTGCAACAATGATTGGCCGGAGATCGGCGCGATTCTCGGTGAAGCGGGCCGGAGCCTGAAGAATGGTGGCGCTGATTTCATCGTATTGACCAGCAATGCCATGCATCAGGTGGCCGACCACATCACCTGCAATTCCAAACTTGATCTGCTGCATATTGCCGAACCTGCCGCGGCAATGGTCCATAATGACGGACACAGGCTGGTAGCATTGATCGGCACGCGAGACACGATGGAAGGAGATTTCTACCAGGAATGGCTCGAAAAGCACTATGGCATTGCCATGATAACGCCCGAAGCGGACGAACGGGAACGTGTGCACCAGATCATAATCGACGAACTGGCTGACGGCGTCATACACGCCAGTTCACGTCGCTATGTTTCGGAACTGATCGGCAAGCTGCACCGGCGTGGGGCTCAAGGCTTGATCCTTGCCTGTTCGGAGATCACAGCGATCGTACCGCCGGATTACGACCTCATCCCGGTTTATGACACGACCCGGCTTCATGCCCGCGCCGCCGTGCAGCGCGCGCTTTAAGAACATCACGTTTGAACCCTGCGGCATCGGTGCCAGGATCAACTGCCGCGCCGGCGCAATGGCGCATGCCGAAGCGAACAAAGCCATTGAGGCTCAGAGCGATCTGAACGTTAGAGCCAGCCTGTCAGAAACGTTCGTGTCCGGACCATCCTGCAAAGAAAAAGCGGCCCGCAGGCCGCCCGTTCCAAATTATCCTGTTTCTTGCCGAATTGCTCAGGCAGACACGATCGCCTCGTTGAGCGTCGTCAGGTGATCAAGATAATCCTGCGCCTTCTGCTTGGCGGCATCGGAGCTCGCATCGGCGACATCTTCCCGCGCATCCTGCAAACGCTGTGCGAGATCATCACGGTCGATATCACCCACCGCAACAGCCGATTCGGCAAGCAGTGTGCAGCCATCGGGCAGGATGTCGGCAAAACCGCCAAACACGACGTAGCGTTCTGTCGCGCCTTCCGCTGTCACGACACTGACCACGCCGGGCTTGATGGTCGTCATGGTCGGTGCATGATGCGCCATCACGGTCATTTCGCCATCCGTACCGGGCAGCACGACTTCGGTGGCGGAAGCTGACAACAGCAACCGCTCGGGAGATACGAGTTCAAAATTGAAGTTGTCAGCCATGACCTTCACTTTACCGTAGTGCCAGACGAGAACCCGCGCCAATCGTCACGATCGGCGCGGTCCGTATTTTCTGTTTAGGCGACTTCCGCAGCAAGACGCTGCGCCTTCTCGATGGCTTCCTCGATGGTGCCAACCATGTAGAAGGCCGGCTCGGGAAGATGGTCATACTGACCTTCGACAAGACCCTTGAAGCTCTTGATGGTGTCTTCGAGATCAACGAGCTTGCCCGGAGCGCCGGTGAACACTTCAGCCACGAAGAACGGCTGCGACAGGAAGCGCTCGATCTTGCGGGCCCGTGCCACGGTCAGCTTGTCTTCTTCCGACAGTTCATCCATGCCGAGAATGGCGATGATGTCCTGAAGCGACTTGTAGCGCTGCAGCGTCGACTGCACTTTACGTGCCACTTCATAGTGCTCTTCACCGACGATCTGCGGGTCGAGCATGCGCGAAGTCGAGTCAAGCGGATCCACGGCCGGGTAGATGCCCTTTTCCGAAATCGCACGCGACAACACGGTGGTGGCGTCAAGGTGGGCAAACGAGGTTGCCGGAGCAGGGTCGGTCAAGTCATCGGCCGGCACGTAAATCGCCTGCACCGAAGTGATCGAGCCCTTGTTGGTGGTGGTGATGCGTTCCTGCATCTGGCCCATATCGGTGGCCAGTGTCGGCTGGTAGCCCACAGCCGAAGGAATACGGCCGAGAAGTGCCGACACTTCCGAACCCGCCTGGGTGAAGCGGAAGATGTTGTCGACGAAGAACAACACGTCCTGGCCCTGGTCGCGGAAATGCTCAGCCACGGTCAGACCGGTCAGAGCAACACGGGCGCGGGCGCCTGGAGGCTCGTTCATCTGACCATAGACGAGCGCAGCCTTGGAGCCGTCGCCGCCGCCATGCTTGTTCACGCCCGATTCGATCATTTCATGATAGAGATCGTTGCCTTCGCGGGTGCGCTCGCCAACGCCGGCGAACACCGAGTAACCACCATGGGCGCGCGCCACGTTGTTGATCAGTTCCATGATCAACACCGTCTTGCCCACGCCGGCACCGCCGAACAGGCCGATCTTGCCGCCCTTGGCGTAAGGCGCAAGCAGGTCAACGACCTTGATGCCCGTCACCAGAATTTCCGCTTCGGTCGACTGCTCGACATAGGACGGCGCATCCTGGTGGATCTCGCGTGTCGCCTTGGTCTTGATCGGACCGGCATCATCCACCGGCTCACCGATCACGTTCATGATGCGACCGAGCGTCTCGTCACCAACAGGCACCGAGATTGCGGCGCCGGTATCGACCACTTCCTGGCCGCGAACCAGACCTTCGGTCGAGTCCATGGCGATGGTGCGGACGGTGTTTTCACCCAGGTGCTGCGCAACCTCGAGAACCAGGCGGTTGCCCATGTTCTGAGTTTCCAGCGCGCTCAGGATACGCGGCAACGGACCGTCGAACGAAACGTCCACAACCGCGCCAATCACCTGCGAAATGCGACCCTTCGAGCCGGATGCCGCGGCCGAAACCTTGGCAGTGGTTGTCTTGGCCGCGCGTGCTGCGGGCTTCTTCGCCGCTGCGGGTTTTTTCGCCGCTGCGGATCTGGTTGCCGCTGCGGGCTTGGTTGCCGGGGTAGCTGCCTTAGCCATATCGTCTTACCCTCTTTCGTGTCCCTTAGAGCGCTTCCGCGCCGGAGATGATTTCAATAAGTTCCTTGGTGATCTGGGCCTGCCGCTGACGGTTGTAGCTCATCGACAGCTTGTCGATCATCTCGCCTGCGTTGCGGGTAGCGCTGTCCATTGCGGACATCTTCGCACCCATTTCGCCGGCGACATTCTCAAGCAGCGCCCTGAAGATCTGCACCTTGATAGAACGCGGCAGCAGATCCTCCAGGATCTCGGTCGCGTCGGGTTCGTAGTCATAGATTGCCATGGCACCTGCATCCGCTTCAACCGGAGCGGCAGAAGCCGGAATAAGCTGCTGCGCGGTTGGCACCTGGCTGATCACGGATTTGAATTCCGAGTAGAACAGGGTGCAAACATCAAAGCCGCCTTCCTCAAACAGGCTCATCACCTTGCCGGCAACCGTTTCGGCCTGGGCAAAGCTCATCTGCTTGACCTCACGGAAATCAACCCGCTCGATGATCAGCGACGAATACTCGCGGCGAAGGATGTCGTAACCCTTCTTGCCAACGCAGATGATCTTCACAGTCTTGCCGTCGGCAACCAGCTTGCGCACATGTTCGCGCGCAAACCGGGCGATTTGGCTGTTGAAGCCACCGCAAAGCCCACGTTCGGCGGTGCAAACCACCAGAAGATGAGTGTCGTCCTTGCCGGTCCCGGCCATCAACCGTGGCGCATCGTCACCGCTGCCCACGGCATCGGCGATGTTTGCCATCACGGCAGCCATACGCTGCGAGTAAGGCCGGGCGGCCTCGGCCGCGTCCTGCGCACGCCGAAGCTTCGCCGCGGCGACCATCTGCATCGCCTTGGTGATCTTCTGCGTCGCCTTGACGGAGGCGATCCGGTTTTTCAGATCCTTAAGTGAAGGCATCCGTTATCCGTCCTCGGTCTCTCGCCCTCAGGCGAAGGTTTTTGCGAAGGTGTCGATCGTGTCCTTCAGCTTCGACTTGACGTCGTCGCTGATGGCCTTCTCGGTGCGGATCGCTTCAAGCACGTCACTGCCTTCGCTGCGCATATGCCCGAGCAGACCCTGCTCGAACCGGCCGACATCGGACACCGCCAATTTGTCGAGATAGCCGTTCACACCGGCGAAGATCACGGCAACCTGCTCTTCGGTCTTCAGCGGCGAGAACTGTGCCTGCTTGAGAAGTTCCGTCAGGCGTGCACCACGGTTAAGAAGCCGCTGGGTGGCAGCGTCGAGGTCGGAGCCGAACTGCGCGAACGCCGCCATTTCGCGGTACTGTGCAAGCTCACCCTTGATCGAGCCGGCAACCTGCTTCATCGCCTTGATCTGCGCCGACGAACCCACGCGGGACACCGACAGACCGACGTTCACAGCCGGGCGGATACCCTGGAAGAACAGTTCGGTTTCAAGGAAGATCTGACCGTCGGTGATCGAGATCACGTTGGTCGGAATATAGGCTGACACGTCGTTGGCCTGGGTTTCGATCACCGGCAGAGCGGTCAACGAACCAGAGCCATTGTCTTCATTGAGCTTCGCAGCGCGCTCGAGAAGGCGCGAGTGAAGATAGAAAACGTCACCTGGGTAAGCTTCACGGCCCGGAGGACGACGCAGCAGCAGCGACATCTGACGATAGGCAACGGCCTGCTTGGAAAGGTCGTCATAGGCGATCAGGGCATGCTTGCCGTTGTCGCGGAAATACTCACCCATCGCACAGCCGGCAAACGGTGCCAGGAACTGCAGCGGAGCAGAGTCCGATGCGGTCGCAGCGATCACGATCGAGTACTCAAGCGCGCCGCGGTCTTCAAGGACCTTGACGAACTGGGCAACGGTCGAACGCTTCTGACCGACAGCCACATAGACGCAGTAGAGCTTCTCGCCCTCAGGCCCGTTCTCGTGGATCGACTTCTGGTTCAGGAAGGTGTCGAGAATGATTGCGGTCTTGCCGGTCTGACGGTCACCAATCACCAGTTCGCGCTGTCCGCGGCCGACCGGGATAAGCGCATCGATGGCCTTGAGGCCGGTCGACATCGGCTCATGCACCGATTTGCGCGGCATGATGCCGGGAGCCTTGACGTCCACACGGGCACGCTTCTTGGCCTTGATCGGGCCCTTGCCGTCGATCGGATTTCCAAGCGCGTCGACAACGCGGCCGAGAAGCTCCGGACCGACCGGCACGTCCACGATGGCGCCCGTCCGCTTGACGATGTCGCCTTCCTTGATGTCTCGGTCGGAACCGAAGATCACGACACCGACATTGTCGGCTTCAAGGTTGAGCGCCATGCCGCGAATTCCACCTGGGAATTCGACCATTTCACCAGCCTGGACATTGTCGAGGCCGTAGACGCGGGCGATGCCGTCACCGACGGACAGAACCTGACCAACTTCGGAAACTTCGGCTTCCTTGCCGAAATTCTTGATTTGATCCTTGAGAATTGCGGAAATTTCCGCGGCGCGGATATCCATCAGCCAACCTCTTTCAGTGCAAGCTTAAGGGTGGAAAGTTTAGTGCGAAGAGATGTGTCGACCTGACGCGAACCGATCTTGACGATCAGCCCACCCAGAAGCGACGCATCCACTGTGACGTTGAGCGTCACGGTTTTCCCAGTCACGCTGGACAGCGCGGCCTTGAGTTCTTTTTGCTGCGCCGCCGAAAGCTGGTGGGCAGTTTTCACATCAGCGGTCACTTCGCCACGTTCCCGGGCGACAATCTCGCCATAGGCACGGACGATCGCGGGCACTGCAAACAAGCGGCGGTTACGCGCGACGACCTTGAGGAAATTGGTAACGAGGGCACCCAGACGCGCTTTCTTGAGCAGAGCCTCGATGGAGCGGGACTGGTCATCGGCGGAAAACACGGGGCTTTTGATCAGACGCTGCAAGTCTTCGCTGCTGTCGATCAAGGCCTGGAAACCGTCAAGATCCTTCGCCACGGCATCGATCGATTTGGCTTCGGCTGCAACCTCAAAAAGCGAGGAAGCGTAGCGCTCGGCGACACCGGAAATTTGCTGGGAGTTGTCTGCCACGGTCGGGATTGTCTCTCGTTGGCGGTCAAAGGCCTGCACATCACCGGGAGCCGGAAAAGCAAGCCATTGATTTTGTTGCGGTAAAAATCAGGATTTCCAAGCCCAAAAGCTTGTTTTTCCTCATTTGCGCGGTCCGTCTAGCATAGTGTGTGAGGAGTCGCAACACGCCGGGTGCGGCATATCGTACATGCTTTAGGATGAGGCGGCAGGGCAGGCCGCGCCGAGGCGCCAGCCTGAAACTGCGATTCGGCTTCAGATCAATCCCATGCCGTAGGCCAGTGGCAGCGCGGCAAGCACGATTTCTATGGCGACGGAAACAAAGTTGAACAGCGTTGCACCCCGGTCCGACATCATCGAGATGATTCGCCCGAAAGCGGTGAAGGCCCATCCGGCACCCAGCGCCAGGTAAATCAGCGGCTGCGCAAACAGGATCGCGCACAGCCCGATACCGAGATAAAATCCGGACATGGTGGCGCGCGCTTCGGACACCGCTTCGGGATGATCCGGCAAGGTCTGGAGCCTGAGGATTTTCAGCGACAGCCGCGGCGCGAACATGCACAGAAGGCCAAATGCGATGGTGACCACCGCGGAACACCAGGCCATCCACTCACCCTGACTTGAAGGCCAGTAAAACTCGATCATTGTTGCGCTCCGTTCACCAGGCCCCGGCCCGGCGGCAAATCAGACATGAGCTCCTCATATCATGACCCGCAGCCACGCCAAACCACCAGCTCTTCGGGCACAATTGGTCCGCTCTCAGCCCAGGGCTGCCAGCTTGCGCTCGTTGCGGGCGATCTGCCGCTCCCGGTTCATGATGTAGATGCCGCTTATGCAGATGATGGACGCCCCGACCATGGTCCAGCCATCGGGCACATCACCAAAAACGATAAAGCCCAGCCCTGTCATCCACAGCAACTGGCTGTAGACAAACGGTGCAAGCTTTGACGCGCTGGCCAGGCGGCTGGCCTTGACCAGAAGCGCATGTCCGCCCAAGCCAAACGCGCCCAGGCTGGCAAGCAGCAGCCAATCGAACGTCGAACCAGGCACCTGCCCGTAGATCAGCGCTGGCGGCGCGAGCAGCACCGTGGCGAAAATGCTGGAATAGAACACCAGGCTGGGCTGGCTTTCCTGCATCGCCAGCTTGCGGGTCACGATCGAGTACAGCGAATAGGTGGTTGCGGCGAGAATCGACCAGATGATCGCCAGGGAGAACACGTCTGTGCCCGGCCGCACCACGATCAGCACACCGATGAAACCGACCATGATCGCCGCCCAGCGGCGCGGCCCGGCCCATTCTCCCAGCAGCGGTCCGGCCATCGCCGTGACCAGCATCGGCACACTTAGAAAAATGCTGATGGTTTGCGCCAGCTGAAGCTCGCGCAGTGCCATGAAATTGAACAGCGTGGTTGCCGGCAGAAGCAGGCCGCGCAGAACCTGCAGCGGCATGTTGTTCACCCGGTACATGTCGGCGCGGCGCCATCCCTGGAAAGCAATGAAGGAAATCACGGTATGGCTGATGAACCGGCACCAGACCACGAAGATCGCTGCGTAACCGGCGGTCACCAGATATTTGGCGCCCGTATCGAGAGCCGCGAAACACATGAAGGTCAATATCGCCAGCAGCATTGCCACCGGCGGCATTGCCTCGCGGTCAACATCATGCCGGGCAGGACGCACTGTATGGTCAGATTTCAAGATGGTTCTTTCTCTCAGGCTCACGCAGCCAGTTTGCCATGGGTGGCGCTCAACACATGCACCGCCGTGCCGGATCTGTCAAAACCCGCTCAGCCGCACGAGACACTGACGAAATCCTGAAACCTGGATATCACGCGGTCCATATTTCGATCGGTGTTTTGCGGCCCCGCAATGTGATCGCCGGCCGAGCCAGGAATGCCTTGCGCGTTGGATCTATCCCGGCATCCGATGATTCAGCCCGCCGCATGAGATCTTCGCTGACCACACATTGGCAGCCGAGCTCCCGCGTTGACGCCTCGAGCCGGCTTGCAACATTGACGGTATCGCCCACGACAGCAAACTCCAGCCGTCGGGAGGGTCCAATGTCCCCCAGGATGACCGGCCCGTAATGCACGCCGATCGAGATCTCGACCGCGGCCAATCCGTTCGCTTCCCGGTCCTTGTTGAAAGCCTTGGCTTCCTCAATCAGCTGCAAGGCGGCTTTCAGCGCATTGGCCGCATCTTCGGGCTTGGTTTGAGGCGTCCCGAAGGTCGCCATCACCCCGTCACCCAGATATTTGTCCAGGGTGCCGCCATTCTGAAAAATGGCCCGCTCAACAAAAGCATGATACCGCCGCAACAACTCCATAACCTCCTGCGGTGAATGGCTCTCTGCGAACTGCGTGAAACCGACAATGTCGGAAAACAGCACCGCCACATCCTGTGTTCGAACCGCGCCGATGTCATGCTCGGTCGACGCCAGCACATCGACAAGGCTGGACGGAAAATACCGCGAAAGATTCGCCCGCTCAGTCGCGATATTGGCCTGTCGCATCAACAGCTGGTTTGAGCGCCAGCCCTTGAGCGCAAGAATGCCGGCGACGATCACAAAAACAACCATCTCCTGAACCCGGACGGCTGGTTGGGTGGAGTTTGGATCAAGTTCGGACGCCAGTATGTCATGACCGGCAAATGCAAAAGCAGCTGCTTCGCTGAGTTCGGGCATTTCATGACCGAACAAGGTCACCCCGAAGAACCCAAGCAGCCAGAGCAGGGCAACCCAGGTGCCCATCGCCCATACGGTTCTCCACGAGTAGGCCAGTGTTGCGACGGCCAGAATGATGAAAAAGTAGATGAAGTTATCGAACCGGTAAGTGAGGGCGGTCGGAAGTTCCTCATTGAGGAAAGGGTTCGGCAGAATGAAGAGCAGCGTCAAAAGGCTGAGATCGAGCAGAATCAGCGCCAGCTCCAGCCTCGACCGGCCGACACTCGCAACCCGGTATTGCAGCCATCCCAAAGCGATGAACATCAACAGCGTGGCCTCATAGAACAGGACATCGAGCCGCATGTTCAGGAATGGCAGCAGGATGGCGACAAGCCCCAGCGCAATGCTCCGCGCGAACACCGCCAGCCGGTGCCCCTGGTGTTTTTCATCTTCCAGCGCTTTCGCCAGAAACGGATTTGACCTGGCTTGCTGCTCTTCCGCCTCCTGCAACTTGCGAAAGCGGGCTACAAATGGCGGCGGCGGCGGCATTTTCACAAACGACATGTTCGATCCGTTCTGTTTCGGCGTCAGCCAAGGATAGCATCCGAGCAGGAGAAACAGGAAACAAGTTGTCAGTGTGGCCGCACAGGATCGATGATGTCCTGCGGTCGGCCTTTCTTCAAGAAATGTTCATTTCGCTCCCTGCGCAAACGCCACGGATCGATGCCGACGTCAGCCGGCACCGATCCGCTCGTTTTCGGGTTCCCCTCAAGCTTCAGCCGTACAGGCATCGCTTGCCGGGAACCTTTGTATCATGGCTGAGAGCACAAGCTCCGGAAACCGGAACAGGCGACGCCTCTGATCAACCCCACTTCATTTCGCCGGTGGCGACCTTTGCGCCGAGGTCCAGGTTGATTCCGCCACCCAGATCCGGGAAGCGGGCCTTCATCGCCGCGATCAGCTCTTCTGAAGACTTGGCTTTGGCAAGCTCTTCTTCAAAGGCCAAAAGATAGGCCTTTGTGTACTCCACCGCCGCGATGCCCATCGGCGCGTCCGGAGCCATGTGTCCGGGCACAACCACCTCTGGATTGCGTGCAGCAATGGCGTCCAGATTGGCGACCCAGGCGGCACGCTCTTCCTTGGTTGGCGTATCGGCGACCCAGACATGAACCCCGGAGAAGATCATGACACCGCCAAGAACCGCCTTCAGGTCTTGGGACCAGAGATAGCGGCGATTGGCCAGACCCTCTGCCGTGACGATCTCGATTTCATGACCATCGACGCTCAGGCTCGCCTCATCATAGGCGACGGGCATGACGACCTCTTCGACCGATTGCGGACCGTTTTCGCCCAGCTTCGGGCCCCAGGTGGCAATCTTCTTGGCCACATTGGCATTGATCGCTGCAATCGTCGCACTGGCTGCAATCACGCGAGCGTCCGGGAACGCCTCTACGACCGGGCGCAGGCTGAAATAGTAATCCGGATCGCTCTGGCTGACATAGATGGTTGTCAGCGGCTTGCCGGTGGCCTTGATCGCTTCGGCAAGTTTGCGGCCACCTTCAAGGGTAAAACCGCCGTCGATCAGAACAGCTTCCGTCTCGCCCGTCACAAGCACAGGCGCGCGGTTGAAACCCGCCTCTCCCGCGGGAAAATGGGCCCATGTGAGGCCTGCATCAGCGGCATTCGAGCCCGTTGAGGACATCAGCATTGCAGCGCCGGCGGCTGCGGTGAATTTCATGACATGTCTTCTGGTAAGCATGGAGGTCTTCTTTCGTATGAGAGGGAAGTCAGGCCAGCCCGAGGGCGGCAAGCATAGGATCGGTTCCGGAGTAGAGCGCGCTTGCGTTCATCGGTTGGCGTGCATCGCCGGTACCAACGATCAGCGCCGGAACACCCTGGACGTGGAATTTCGACATGGTGGCGTGAGCCTCGGCCATCCGCTCCTGCAGGAGACGTACAAGCGCTTCATCAGGTTCGGTCACCACGACGGCGGACCGGGTCAGCCCAAGTCCGTTCAGCAGCTCCGCGACCACCTTGGCCGACGTCACATCCTTGCCGCCTACATAGCGAGCTTCCTGGATTGCCTTGAGCGCTTCGATCTCCCGCTCCGGGGCTTCCATCCGGACGGCGGTCACCGCCCGGGTGGCAATGGTGGAATCAAGCATCCCACCCTTGGCCCCGAGCACATCGCTCCGGTAGGCCTCGCTGAAGGTGCGGCCGCTCAATTGCGCGATCCGCTGGTCGGCCTGCCAGGCCTGTGCGGCAAAGCCTTCCATCGACCGCGCGCCCCGGCCCGAGAACAGGCCGGTCGCAAGCGGCTGAAGATCAATGTCGGGGTGCTGCGCAAGCTCTGCAACGGTCGCCGACGCGCCGTAGCACCAGCCGCAAAGCGGGTCGAAGAGATACTGCAAGGTGATTGCCTTGGTCATGGTCTGTTGAGTCATGGTCTGTCTCCTTGGCCTGAATATGGTGGCTTCAGCCGATCAGGAGAAGGCAAACGATTTTGACATACTGTTTGCTGTTAACTAACAATAATACTGATGACAAAGGGCTACAATCTCAACCGCCTCGCCTATTTCGCCGCCGTGGTCGAAACCGGATCCTTCACGCGCGCTGCCGATCGCCTGAAGGTGACCAAGGCCGTGGTCTCAAGCCAGATCACCCAGCTCGAACAGGAGATCCAGGCAACGCTTCTGATCCGCAACACCCGAAAGGTCAGCCCCACCGAGGCGGGAGAGGCTTTCTACGCCCGTTGCGCAACAATCCTGGCCGAGGCGGACGAAGCCTTCGAGGAGCTCTCGCAGATGACCGCCGTGCCGGCAGGGACGCTGCGATTGACCGCGCCCAACGACTACGGCACGGCCATCGTCACGCCCGTGGTCGCCGCCTTCCGCCGCCAGTACCCGTTCTGCAAGGTTGATTTTCACTTGGGCGAGAGCCGCAGCGACCTGATGACGGGCGAGCTGGATCTGGCGATCCGCGTCGGCTGGCTCACCGATTCGGCGCTGCAGGCCAGAAAGATCGGGAGCTTCCGCCAGGTGCTGGTCGGCGGCTCTGACTATGTCTCCGGGTTGCCGGCAATCGCGCATCCTGACGATCTTCGGACGGCCGATTTTGTCTCCAACGCCCTGATGACTGATCCCGACATGTGGCGGTTCACAAACACAAAAGGCAACGAAGTGACGGTGCGCATGGAGAACACGCTCTCCATCGACAGCACACCTGCCCTTCTTGAAGCGGTGAAGGCCGGCGCGGGACTTGCCGTCCTGCCGGACTACCTGGTCCAGGACCAATTGCAGACTGGCAAGCTGCAGATCATCCTGCCCGGCTGGAGCTTGCGCGACGGCGGCATCTACACCGTCTACCCGCCCTCCCGCTTCCGCCCCGCAAAGGTGACAGCCTTCGTCTCGATGCTCATGCTGGCAGAAAAGGGCCGGAGCGGCCGTTAGCCATTAAACCGTCAGGATTGATGAAAGCGCCAATAGGAAGGCGAAGGCCGCGACACCCCTCACAAAAAACTCTGCGGATCGATATCCACCTGCACCTGCACCGAGCCGCGCTGTTTCGGCCCCTTGGCGAGCATGTCCTTGACGAAGCCCTGCATGTCGTTGCCGCGGGCGCCATGCACCAGCAGCCGGAAGCGGTGGCGGCCGCGGATCAGGGCCAGCGGCGCTTCGGCGGGGCCGAGCACCATGATCCCCGCGGATGACGGGGCAGCAGCGCGCAGGCCCCGCGCATGGGCCTCGGCCTCAGGCCGTGTGGCGGCCGAGATGATCACCGAGGCCAGCCGTCCGAAGGGCGGCAGCACCGCCATCCGGCGCTCGTCGGTTTCGCGCTCGTAAAAGGCATGCGGATCGCCCGATGCGAAGGCCTGCATCACCGGGTGGTGCGGTTGAAAGGTCTGGATCAGGCCATGGCTCTTGCGCCCGGATCGCCCGGCCCGGCCGGTTACCTGCGATAGCAGCTGATAGGTTCGTTCGGCGGCGCGCGGATCGCCATTGGACAGGCCAAGATCGGCATCGACCACGCCGACCAGCGTCATCAGCGGAAAATTGTGCCCCTTGGCCACCAGCTGCGTGCCGATGACGATATCGGCCTCGCCCTTGGCAATCGCCTCCAGCTCGATGCGCAAGCGCCTTGTGCCGCCGGCCATGTCGGACGACAGCACGATGGTGCGCGCATCGGGGAAATGCTTGTCCGCCTCCTCGGCAATGCGCTCGATTCCCGGCCCGCAGGCAACCAGATGATCCAGCGCGCCGCAGGACGGGCAGGCCTGAGGCGTCGGCTCGTTGTGGCCGCAATGGTGGCACTGCAATTGCGACCGGAACCTATGCTCAACCAGCCAGCTCGAGCATTGCGGGCATTCGAACCGGTGGCCACAGACCCGGCACAGCGTCAGCGGCGCATAGCCACGGCGATTGAGAAACAGCAATGACTGCTCGCCGCGCTCCAGTGTTCCGGCCATCGCCTTGATGAGCACCGGCGACAGGAACCCGCCCCGCGCCGGGGCATGGCGCCTCAAATCAACCAGCTCGATATCGGGCAGCCCGGCATCGGCATAACGGCCCGACAGCACCAGATGGCTGTAGCGCCCCTGCGCCGCATTGACCCGGCTTTCGATCGACGGCGTTGCCGAAGCCAGCACCACCGGAATGTCGCTCAGCCGGGCGCGCACCACCGCCATGTCGCGCGCATTGTAGAACACCCGGTCTTCCTGCTTGTAGGCAGGATCGTGCTCCTCATCGACGATAATCAGGCCAAGATCGGCAAACGGCAGGAACAGCGCCGACCGCGCCCCCGCCACCACACTGACCCGTGATTCGGTCACCTGCCGCCAGACCTTTTCGCGGGTGCGCGGTGCCAGCTCGGAATGCCATTCCGCCGGCCGCGCCCCGAACCGGTTGTGAAACCGGTCCAGAAAGGCATTGGTCAGGGCGATTTCGGGCAACAGGATGAGCACCTGCTTTCCTTGCCTGATGGTCTCGGCAATCGCCTCGAAATAGACCTCGGTCTTGCCCGATCCGGTGACGCCATCCAGCAGCGTCACGCCAAAGCCGCCCGCGGCCACCGTCTCGCGCAGCACTTGGGCCGCAGCCAGCTGGTCGGCCTCAAGCTCGGCCGGGTCGTAATCGGGATCCGGGGCCGGCACCACCGGCTGCGGCGGCAGCATCACCGGCGCGAATACACCCTGCTCCCTCAGCCCGTCGATCACGCTGGCCGATACGCCCGCGGCATGGGCAAGCCCGCTCTTGGTCCAGGCCAGACCGTCAGCCGCCTGGGCGAGAACCCGTTCGCGCGCCGCCGTAATCCGCTCGGGCTGCTGATCGGTGAGCTGCAGCGCCTCGATCAGCGGTTCGGGGTCAAACGCCGCCGGCGCCCGCAGCGCCATCCGCGCCACCAGCCCCGGCGATGACAGCGTGTAGCTGGCGACCCAGTCGATGAACCGGCGCATCGGCGCGTTGAGCGGCGGGCAGTCGAACACCTGGGTGATCTCGCGCAGCTTGTCAGGGTTGACCACATCCGCCTCGCCGTCCCAGACCACGCCGGCCACCAGCCGCGGCCCGAGCGGCACCTGCACGATCTGCCCGGGCACCGCATCCGCGCCGTCGGGCAGCGCATAGGAATAGGCGCGCTCAGCCGGCATCGGCAGCAGCACCGGCACCACTTTTCGCGGGAACAGCCCGCTTTCGATTTGTCGCGAATCTTTGGCCATGTGGCGTGACCTTGCCCCCGCTTTGGGCTAAAGGGAACCCGGATTTGTTTATTCCAGCGCCGGATTGATACGGCATGGACAGTTTGGGAGCCTGCAATGAAGTTCTTTGTCGACACAGCCGACGTCAACGAGATCCGGGAGCTTAACGACCTGGGCCTGATCGACGGGGTGACCACCAACCCGTCGCTGATCATGAAGTCCGGCCGTGACATCCGCGAAGTCACCAAGGAAATCTGCGATATCGTCGAGGGCCCGGTCTCCGCCGAAGTCGCCGCGACCGAGTACGAAGCGATGATGAAGGAAGCTGCGGTTCTCGCCAAGATCGCCGACAACATCTGCATCAAGCTGCCGCTGACCCTTGATGGCCTGAAAGCCTGCCGGGCGCTGACTTCGGACGGCCACCAGACCAATGTGACCTTGTGCTTCTCGGCCAACCAGGCCCTGCTGGCCGCCAAGGCCGGCGCGACCTTCATCTCGCCCTTCATCGGCCGTCTTGATGACATGGCCATCGATGGCATGGAGCTGATCCGCGAGATCCGCCAGATCTATGACAATTACGGCTTCGAGACCGAAATCCTCGCCGCCTCGATCCGCACCGTCAATCACGTGCGCGAAGCAGCCCTGATCGGCGCGGATGTGGCTACCATTCCGGCCTCCACCATCAAGGCGCTGGTCAAGCACCCGCTCACCGACAAGGGCCTGGAAGCATTCCTCGCCGACTGGAAGAAGACCGGCCAGAGCATCGCCTGATTGCAGGCACGCCAAACCGCTATTATTCAGGAAAAAGTTGCAGCGGCCCGGTCACCCCGGGCCGTTTCTGCCAGAGGACACTGCCGCCACCTCAGGCAGCCTGACTCCAGCCCTTGGGCGCCGGCTCGAACACCCGGTCCGGATTTTGGGCGAGACCGTGCACCGTGTGGTACTCCAGCGCGCGAACCGCATCATTGGGGTCTGCATCAAGAGCTTCTGGCATGATCGGCTGACCGACGGTGAAACCGAAGGTCTGCTGTTTCTTGTTGAGCAACTCGTGGAATACGGTCATGTCGCGCAATTCGGTCGAGTGCTTGGAGAGCCAGTAGAACAGGCCTGAATTCCGCGCTGCCATGTTGACCGGAACAATCGGCAAATCATAGCGGCGAGCCAGCGTCACCGCCGAAATTTTCCAGGGCCGCTCGGTCAGCTTGCCCTCGTTCCAGAACGCGATCCGGCCTGAAGGGAACAGCACCGTTGCCTTGCCGTCTTCAACTGCGCGATTGGTCAGCTGCAGTGTTTCGCGGGTCTTGTCGCGGCTCTTGAAGTCGTCACGCCATTCCACCGGAATGATGATTTCATCGAGTCTCGGACTCACCCGCACCGCATCGCGGTTGGCAAAGAACATCATATCCGGACGGGTGTTCTTGAGAAAATCGAACATCGCCACGCCATCGGCGATACCTGTCGGGTGATTGGAGACCAGCAAAAAGGCACCCTTGCGCGGGATCCGCTCCTCGCCTTGCGAGACGATATCCAGCTTGAGGATGCCGCTGAGATAGTGGAACGCCTCCGCCCCCGACATCTTTGCGATCGCATCGGCCATCTTGACGGCCGCACCATATTTCAGCGTTGCATAAACGATCGGCCGCATCACCGGCCAGGCGGGATGCTCCACCAGCCGGCCGCCACGCTCGGCGATCAATCGGTCGATGATATGGCCCGGACGCCCATGCGCGAGCACGTTCAAACGGTATGAAATATCCGCCACATTCGCCATGGAATCGACCCCTCTCGAACCGGATGTCAACAACTCTATCGCAACCGATTGTGATGTCATGATGACATCGAGACACCATCGTTTACCCCCCGCTAAGGCGTCAATGCAATAGTCCACTTGATGTTCCGCGCCAGATGACGGGACGGATGGATGGACAAACCATGGAAAAACCATTGGTTATCGCCGCACCCGATGTGGTTGCGGAACAACAGCGTTGGCTGGCCCAGCTGACCGAGGAACGCCGTCTGGCCGACAAGACCGCCGAGGCCTATGAACGCGATCTGCGCCAGTTCCTCGGCTTTCTCACCCTGCATCTGGGCGGTCCGCCGAAAATTTCCGATCTGGCTGATCTCAGGCCTCTTGATCTGCGAGCCTTCATGGCTGAACGCCGCAGGGAAGGTGCGGGTGCTAGAACGCTGGGACGGGGCCTTGCCGGGATAAGGTCATTTCTGCGCCATCTCGAGCGCAAAGGCCTTGCCAATGCCGCCGGCGCCACGGCCACCCGCGCGCCCAAACAGCCCAAATCCCTGCCCAAACCGTTAAGCGCCCGCGACGCCCGCCGCGTCGTCGACGCCGATCTGCAGCTCTCGGACGAACCCTGGATCGCCGCGCGCGATGCCGCCGTGCTGACACTGCTCTATGGCTGCGGCCTGCGCATTTCCGAAGCGCTGGGGCTCACCCGCAATGACATTCCCCGTGACGGCGAGAGCCTCCGGATCACCGGCAAGGGCGGCAAGACCCGGATTGTGCCGCTGCTGCCCATCGCCCGCAGCGCGATCAGTGATTATCTCGAACTGAGCCCGTTCCGCCCCGCTGCCGATGCGCCGATGTTCCGCGGGGCACGCGGCTGCCCCTTGCAGCCGGCCATCGTGCAGAAAGCCATGCGAGCCCTGCGCTCGGCGCTCGATCTTCCCGAAACCGCCACACCGCACGCGCTCAGGCATTCCTTCGCCACCCACCTGCTCGCCGGCGGCGGTGATCTCCGCACCATTCAGGAACTTCTCGGCCACGCCAGCCTGTCCACCACTCAGGTCTACACCGGCGTCGAAACCAGCCGCCTGCTGGAGATCTACGACCGCGCGCATCCCCGAGCCTGAGGCCGGCTCATCTTCAAGGCCGGGCACTCTTGGATTGCACCAGCAAGCCCGGCATTAAGCAGACATTTACCATCCGCAAACACCAAGGCCTTGGTTAACCTGTCGGTTGCGGCTTGTCGCCTACACTTGCGGTCAACACTCAACAGGTTGACACGCCCATGCGACACTTGCCCCATCTTCCGCCGTTAAAGGCCGCAAGCGCCCGTTTGCCGGGAATGGCGTTTGCCGCCGCGGTTTCACTGCCACTGCTTTTGCTGGCGATGCTCGCGGTTGGCTTGCTACTGGGAACAGCCCGGGCAAACGCCGAAATCCGCACCGTGGCAGCGCCGGCAGATCAGACGCAAGCCACCTGTGACGGGGAAAACCTGGCTGTTCAGCTTGGCAAGACCAACCCTGAGGCCCTGGCCGCAGCCCGTGCCGAAGCCGCCGCAGTCCCCAATGGGGACAGCAAGCTCTGGAAGATTGAAAAATCCGGTGTTGCCCCATCCTGGCTGTTTGGCACCATGCACATCACCGATCCGCGGGTGGTTCGCATGCCCGATGCCGCCCGCACGGCCTTCGACAGCGCCCGGACGGTAGTGATCGAAACCGTCGACATTCTCGACCCGGCGAAAGCCCAGGCCGCGCTGATGGCCAAGCCCGAACTCACCATGTTCACCGATGGCAACACGCTTGTCTCCTTCCTCGATGAGGAAGACGCGAAGCTTGTCGAATCCGAGCTTGCCAACCGCGGCATTCCGCTGGCGCTGGTCTCGCGGATGAAACCATGGATGGTTGCCGGCATGCTGGCGCTGCCGCAATGCGAACTTGCCCGCAAGAGCAGCGGCGAGGAGTTTCTCGACATCCGGATCGCCAACGACGCCAGGCGCGATGGCAAGGCCTTGCTCGGGCTGGAGAGCATCGGTGAACAGATGGCCGCGATGGCTGATCTGCCGATGGAGTTTCACATTCGCGGTCTGGTCGAAACCATCCGGCTCGCCGAGCTGATGCCCGACATCATGGCCACCATGACCGAACTTTATCTTCAAGGCGAGATCGCGCTGATCATGCCCACCATCCTGGCTGCCGGACCCGAGGCAAATGCCGACGACATCGACGGCTATGCAGAGTTCGAAAGACGCATCGTGGTGATGCGCAATCATGTCATGGCGGAACGCTCAGCCCCGATTCTGGCCGAAGGCAACGCCTTCATCGCGGTCGGCGCGCTGCATCTGCCCGGCGAGGAAGGCCTCGTGACCCTGTTGCAGCAGGACGGATTTACCGTAACCGCCATCAGATAGGCTGCGGTCAGCCAACCCGTAAGAGAGACGTCCGGACGATCAGCTTGTGAAACGGCGTGATCACCGCCAGATAGGCGCGGCCGAAGGCATTGTTGCGTTGGACCAGTGTCATCATCCGCACCCGGGTCGCGCCGTCGTCGTCAGGCTCAGCCGTCACAACAATCCGGAAATTCAGATGCCGGTCATCAAAGCCAAGCACGACTTCCCGTGGTTGTTTGTGAACCACTGGGAAGATCCCCATCCGCTCGACCTCGGCGGGCACATCGGCGGCATCACCCTTCAGCCCGAGTGGCCAAACCAGGATGTTGCGCAGCTTGAGCAGGCCGTGAAACCAGAACGGCAAGCGCCCAAACGCCTGCCGCGCCACCAGATCCGCGGTCAAGAGGCTTTCTCCGCCAGCGGGCGCTGCGACGATCACTTCAAAACAATCAGCCCAGTCCGCATCCGGCAGGGCCCAATGCGGCCAGTCAGGCTCAACCTCGTAAACCGACATCGCGGAACGCTCCTGATGGACCTGAGACCGGGCGGCGTTGTTGCACCCTCACCAGAAAGAATCAGGCTCCATACCCTGAGTACGGAACCTGAAAGCAAATTCTAGAGATGCAGCGGCTTTGCGAAGGTCGCAAGGGCTGCCTCGCGCACGGCCTCCGACATGGTTGGATGCGCGTGACAGGTCCGGCCGAGATCCTCCGAAGATCCACCGAATTCCATCAGCACGGCGGCTTCATGGATCAGTTCGCCCGCGCCAAAGCCGATGATGTGCACGCCCAGAACCCGGTCGGTCTCGGCATCTGCCAGAACCTTGACGAAGCCGTCCGGGGTCTGCATTGCACGCGCCCGGCCATTGGCCGAGAACGGGAACTTTCCGGTCTTGTACTTGATGCCCTCGGCCTTGAGTTCCTCTTCGGTCTTGCCGACGGCGGCGACTTCCGGCTGGGTGTAGACCACGCCGGGGATCACCCCGTAGTTCACATGACCGGCCTGGCCGGCCATGATCTCGGCCAGCGCCACGCCTTCGTCCTCGGCCTTGTGTGCGAGCATCGGGCCCACGATCACATCGCCAATGGCGTACACGCCCGGCACATTGGTCTGGTAATGATGATCGGTGCGCACCCGGCCGCGCTCGTCGAGCACCACGCCCGCCTCTTCGAGCCCAAGCCCCTCGGTGTAGGGCTTGCGGCCGGTGGCGACCAGAACCACATCGGCCTCAAGTGTTTCGGCATCGCCGCCCTTCACCGGTTCGAAACTGACCTTGGCGCCCTTTCCGGACTTTTCGACCCCGGTCACCTTGGCGCCGAGCTTGAACTCCATGCCCTGCTTGGCCAGAATCCGCTGGAACTGCTTGGCGACATCCGCGTCCATCCCGCCCAGGATCGTGTCGAGATACTCGACCACGGTCACCTTGGCGCCGAGCCGCGCCCAAACCGAGCCCATTTCGAGCCCGATCACGCCGCCGCCAACCACGATCAGATCGCCGGGAACCTTCTCGAGCGCAATCGCACCGGTGGACGAGACAATCACCTTCTCGTCGATATCGACCTTGACGCCGGGAATGCCGGCAACATCGGACCCGGTGGCGATCACCACATTCTTGGATTCAAGCTCCTGGGTCTTGCCGTCATCGCCGGTCACCGCCACCTTGCCCTCGCCAAGCACCTTGCCGGTGCCGATGAAGCTGTCGATCTTGTTCTTCTTGAACAGATAGGCGACGCCCTCGACATTGGATTTCACCACCGCATCCTTGTGCCCCATCATCTTTTCGAGATTGAGCTTGGCGCCGCCGATTTCCACACCGAGGCTCTCCATCCCATGGCTGGCATGGGCATAGACCTCCGAGGCGTGCAGCAGTGCCTTGGACGGAATACAGCCGATATTGAGGCAGGTGCCGCCAAAGGTCGCGCGCTTTTCGATCACGGCCACCTTGAGGCCAAGCTGTGCAGCCTTGATGGCGCAGACATAGCCCCCGGGGCCGGAACCGATAACGATGACGTCGTAGCTCATGGTCTTTTCCTTTGGTCGATAAGGGTTGCCCCTGATCTTATTCCTGACATGCCTTGAGGCGAAATGAATCGCCGGGAAGGCTGGTGATCTGGTTGGCCTCAAAGGCCGCGGACTGCATCAAGGCGGCGGTGAAATCGGGAAGCAGCAGGTTCTCACTTGCCGCTTGGGATGTCTGGCTGCTGCTGGGCACCGGAAGCCAGGCGACGCCACCCTTGTCGCTGATGGCGTAGATCGGTCCCTGCCACACAGTGCAGGCGGCGATTTCGGCCCCCGTGGCGTCCCCTTCCGGGCAGTCATGCATCACGATGCCCCAGGGCCGGTCGGGGCCTCCGGCAAGCATCACCACGCCTTCCATGGTAACGCCGGAACCGGCGAATGCCAGATCAAACCGGTGCAGCATCGAATCTGCCGGTCCGGGCGGACCGGAAAAGCCGATCTCGAGATCGCCTCTGGCAGATCCATAGACCGCCAGAGCCTGCGGGCAGGCAGCCATCGCGGTGCCGAGCGGGGCAGCCAGCCCCGTCAACACCAAGGCGATATGGCGGAGGGACGCCATCAAGTCCTCTCCTTACAGATCGAGGACCAGACGCTCGGGATCTTCCAGGCTTTCCTTGACCCGCACCAGGAAGGTCACGGCTTCCTTGCCATCGACAACCCGGTGATCATAGGAAAGCGCCAAATACATCATCGGACGGATCACAACCTGACCGCCGATAGCCATCGGGCGTTCCTGGATCTTGTGCATGCCGAGCACGCCCGACTGCGGCGAATTCAGGATCGGCGAGGACATCAGCGAGCCGTAGACACCACCATTGGAAATGGTGAAGGTGCCGCCCTGCATGTCGGCCATCGACAATTCACCGTCACGCGCGGCCCGGCCCAGACGTCCGATTTCCTGTTCGATACCAGCGATGCTCATCTGGTCGGCGTCGCGCACCACCGGAACCACCAGACCCTTGTCGGTGCCCACGGCAACGCCGATATGGCAGTAGTTCTTGTAGATGATGTCGGTCGCGTCCATCTCGGCATTGACGCCCGGAACTTCCTTCAGCGCATGGCAGACAGCCTTTGTGAAGAAGCCCATGAAGCCGAGTTTGACCCCGTGCTTCTTCTCGAACAGGTCCTTGTACTTCTTGCGCAGCTCCATGACTGCGGTCATGTCCACCTCATTGTAGGTGGTCAGCATCGCAGCCGTGTTCTGCGCTTCCTTGAGGCGCCGGGCGATGGTCTGCCGCAGGCGGGTCATCTTCACCCGCTCCTCGCGCGGCGCATCGTCAGCCGACGAGGCCGGGCGCGCTGCGGCTGGCGCAGCCGCCGGGGCCGATCCCTTGCCGATGGCGTCAAGCACATCGCCCTTGAGCACCTGGCCGCGCTTGCCCGAACCGGCCACGTTGCCGGCATCGATCTTGTTTTCCGCCATCAGCTTCTGGGCGGAAGGAGAAGCTGGCATGTCGGACCCTGCGGCCTGCTTCGGCGCTTCGTCAGCCTTTGCGGGCTCAGCCTTGGCTGGAGCCTCGGCCTTCGCAGGTGCCGCCGCTGCCGCACCTGCTTCGCCTTCGGCAATCTGCGCCAGAAGCGCATTGACCTCTACGGTCTCTCCGTCCTTGGCGAGGATTTCGCTCAAGACGCCGGAGACCGGCGACGGAACTTCGATCGACACCTTGTCGGTTTCCAGTTCCACCAACGGCTCGTCCACCTTGACGGTGTCGCCCGCCTTCTTGAACCAGGTGCCGATGGTGGCTTCGCTGACGGATTCGCCAAGGGTCGGGACGCGGACTTCAGTAGCCATGATGTTGTTTCCGTTCTTTCTCAGTCAGACAGGACGCGTGGACATCCAACTCGGGTTGATTTTCAGACGGGGGCGGCCTCAGCCGCCCAACGCATCCTCGAGGAAGGCTTCAAGCTGGGCGAGGTGGCGCGACATCAGACCGGTCGCGGTCGAGGCAGAGGCCGGACGTCCAGTGTAACGCACGCGCTGATACTTGGCGTCGATATGGGCCAGCACCCATTCGAGATAGGGATCGATGAACGACCAGGCGCCCATGTTCTTGGGCTCCTCCTGGCACCACACCATCTCGGCATTGCGGAAGCGCGACAGCTCGTTGATCAGCGCCTTGGCCGGGAACGGGTACAGCTGCTCGAGGCGCAGCAGGTAGATATCGTCGATGCCGCGCTTCTCGCGCTCTTCATAGAGATCGAAATAGACCTTGCCCGAGCACATCACCACGCGGCGGATCTTGTTGTCCTTGGCCAGCTTGATCTGTTCGTTCTTGAGCACCTCGGCATCGTCCCACAGCAAGCGGTGGAACGAGGTGTCGCCGGACATTTCGCTGAGCATCGAGACCGCCCGCTTGTGCCTGAGCAGCGACTTCGGTGTCATCATGATAAGCGGCTTGCGGAAATCGCGGTTCACCTGCCGCCGGAGGATGTGGAAATAGTTCGATGGCGTGGTGCAGTTGGCCACCTGCATGTTGTCTTCCGCACACATCTGCAAGAAGCGCTCGAGACGCGCCGAAGAGTGCTCCGGTCCCTGCCCCTCATAACCGTGCGGCAGCAGGCAGACGAGGCCCGACATCCTCAGCCACTTGCGCTCGCCCGACGAGATGAACTGGTCAAACAGCACCTGCGCACCATTGGCGAAGTCGCCGAACTGCGCTTCCCAGAGCGTCAGCGCATTCGGGCGGGCCAGTGAGTAGCCATATTCAAAGCCGAGAACCGCTTCTTCCGAGAGCATCGAGTTGATGACTTCATAGCGGGCCTGATTGAGCGCCACATGGGCGAGCGGGATGTAACGTTCCTCGGTTTCCTGATCATAGAGCACCGAATGCCGCTGCGAGAACGTTCCGCGCTCGACATCCTGGCCCGAAAGCCGGATCTTGGTGCCTTCATGCATCAGCGTTCCAAAGGCCAGCGCTTCGGCCATGGCCCAGTCGATGCCCTCTCCGGTCTCGACCATCTTGGCCCGGTTGTCCATGAAGCGCTGGATCGTGCGGTGCGCCTTGAAGTCGTTCGGGACTTCCGCCAGCTTCTTGCCGATTTCACGCAGCGTCTTGATCGGCACACCGGTCTTGCCGCGGCGCTGCTCATCCTGGTTGTCAGCGGTTCTGAGCCCCGACCACTGGCCGTCGAGCCAGTCCGCCTTGTTAGGCTTGTAGCTCTGGCCGATGTCGAATTCGCCTTCCAGATGGGCGCGCCAGTCGGCCTTCATCTTCTCGAATTCACCCTCTGTGATCACGCCTTCCTCAACCAGGCGCCGCGCATAAAGCGTCACCGTGGTCTCGTGGCTGCGGATCTTCTTGTACATCTTCGGCTGGGTGAATGACGGCTCGTCACCCTCATTGTGGCCGAAACGGCGGTAGCAGAACATGTCGATGACCACCGGCTTGTGGAAGGTCATGCGGAACTCGGTCGCCACCTTTGCGGCATAGACCACCGCTTCCGGGTCGTCGCCATTCACATGGAAGATCGGCGCCTCGATCATCTTCGCCACATCCGAGGGATAGGGCGAGGAGCGCGAGAAGCCCGGATTGGTGGTGAAACCGATCTGGTTGTTGATGATGAAGTGCACGGTACCGGCCACCCGGTGACCGCGCAGCCCCGACAGGCCAAGAATTTCGGCAACCACACCCTGTCCGGCAAAGGCCGCATCGCCGTGCAGAAGCAGCGGCATCACCTTGACGCGCTCGCGCAGCGGAATGATGTCACCCTCGAAGTCGGTGGCGATCATGTCCTGCTTGGCGCGCGCCTTGCCCATCACCACCGGATTGACGATTTCCAGATGCGACGGGTTGGCCGTCAGCGACATATGCACCTTGTTGCCATCAAACTCGCGGTCCGATGAGGCGCCAAGGTGATACTTCACATCGCCCGAACCCTCGACCTCGTCGGGCTTGAACGAACCGCCCTTGAACTCGTGAAACACCGCCCGGTGCGGCTTCGACATAACCTGTGTCAGCACATTGAGGCGGCCGCGGTGGGCCATGCCGAAGACAATTTCCTTCAGCCCCATATTGCCGCCGCGCTTGATGATTTGCTCAAGCGCCGGAATCAGCGATTCGCCTCCATCCAGGCCGAAACGCTTGGTGCCCTTGTATTTGACATCGATGAACTGCTCGAAGCCTTCCGCCTCGATCAGCTTCTGCAGGATCGCCTTCTTGCCCATGTCGGTGAAGTCGACGCCCTTGTCCGGACCCTCGATGCGCTCCTGGATCCAGGACTTCTCCTCGGGGTTGGAGATGTGCATGAACTCGACGCCCAGCGTCGAACAGTAGGTCCGCTTGAGAATATCGAGCATCTCGCGGATGGTCGCATATTCGAGCCCGAGCACATGATCGATGAAGATCGGCCGGTCGTAGTCGGCCTCGGTGAAGCCGTAAGCCTCGGGCGCGAGCTCGTTGTAGTCATCATCGGGCTGCTGGGCCAGGCTCAGCGGATCAAGGTTGGCATGCAGATGGCCACGCATGCGGAAGGCGCGGATCATCATGATGGCACGGACCGAATCGCGCGTCGCCTGCTCGATCGCGGCGGCATCGATCGGCTGGCCCGCAGCCTTGGCCTTGCCGTTGATCTTGTCGCCCATCGCCTTTTCGACAGCACCCCAGTCGCCATCGAGTGCGGAAACCAGTTCGCCATTGGCCTGCAACGGCCAGTTGGCCTTTTTCCACGACGCTCCTGCAGCCGATTTGCGGACCTGGTCCGGATCATCCTTCAAATCGGCGAAAAAGGCCTGCCATTCCGATGGCACGCTGTTCGGATTGTCCTGAAAACGGGCGTACATGTCCTCGATGTAGGGGGCATTGCCGCCATACAGGAACGAGGTCTGCGCCATGATGTCATTGGCTTCGTCGTTGCGTGCCATGGGTCTCACCTTTTTGCGGGCCTTTCCGGCCCTTCCCTAGACTGTGTGGCTTGCGCGACCTTTACGCCGCGAGCCTGCCCAAACCTATTCCCAGCGCGGCGGTATCGGTGAACACCTGAAAACGGGTGATCTTGCCGTCGCGCAGCGTGAACATGTTGACTGTTTCCGTATGCACCTTGCGTGCCGTCGCCTTGACCGTCCATTCGCCTCTGAGAACCGTGATCACGGTGTCACCGGCAACATGAAGGGAAATCGGCTCGACCGTGTCGATCACCAGATGATCGCTCACGGTCTTGAGGAAGGCTTCAAAGCCTTCGAACCCGGTCCAGTCCCCGGCCCAGGGCAGAAGCCCTTCAGGCGCCGGGTAATGAACCTCGATATCGCCGGAGACGACGCCGCGCAGGGCCACACTGTCGCCCGCTTTCAGCGCGGCGTAGTAGCGGTCCAGCGTTTCGCGCACGGCGTCGCTCATTGCTTCAAACCTCGTTTGCCCCCGGGATTACCCCTTGAGGACTTCAACCAGTGTCTTGCCAAGACGCGCAGGCGACGGCGAGACGCGGATACCCGCCGCTTCCATGGCCTTGATCTTGTCTTCTGCGCCGCCCTTGCCGCCCGAAATCACCGCGCCGGCATGGCCCATGGTGCGTCCGGGAGGCGCCGTGCGGCCGGCGATGAAGCCTGCCATCGGCTTCTTGCGGCCCTTCTTGGCCTGCTCGATCAGCCACTCGGCTGCATCTTCTTCCGCCGAGCCGCCGATTTCACCGATCATGATGATCGATTCGGTTTCCGGATCGTCCAGATAGAGATCGAGAATGTCGATGAACTCGGTGCCCTTGACCGGGTCGCCGCCGATCCCGACAGCGCTCGACTGGCCAAGACCTTCATTGGTGGTCTGGAACACCGCTTCATAGGTCAGCGTGCCCGAGCGCGACAGGATGCCCACCGAGCCCTTCTTGAAGATGTTGCCCGGCATGATGCCGATCTTGCACTCGTCCGGCGTCATCACGCCGGGACAGTTGGGGCCGATCAAACGCGACTTCGACTTGTCGAGAACATCCTTGGCGCGGATCATGTCGGCAACAGGAATGCCCTCGGTGATGCAGACGATCAGCTCGATCTCGGCCTCGATGGCTTCGATGATCGCCGCCGCAGCGCCTGCCGGCGGCACGTAAATCACCGAGGCATTGGCGCCGGTTGCGGACTTGCCTTCAGCGACGGATGCGAAGATCGGCAGCTTCTCGCCGCCCGAGCCTTCCCAGGTGGAGCCGCCCTTTTTCGGGTGGATACCGCCAACCATCTGCGTACCGTGATAGGCCAGCGCCTGTTCGGTGTGGAAGGTGCCGGTCTTGCCGGTGAGCCCCTGGACCAGGACCTTGGTGTCTTTGTTGATCAGAATGGACATGGTCTCAGGATCCCTTCACCGCATTGACGATCTTCTGGGCTGCGTCGTCGAGATCGTCAGCCGCGATCACATCGAGGCCGCTTTCATTGATGATCTTCTTGCCGAGCGCCACATTGGTGCCTTCGAGGCGGACCACCAGCGGAACCTTGAGCCCGACTTCCTTGACCGCGGCAACAACGCCCTCGGCGATGACATCACACTTCATGATGCCGCCGAAGATGTTGACCAGAATGCCTTTGACCGCGGGGTCGGCAGTGATGATCTTGAACGCTGCCGTGACCTTTTCCTTGGTCGCGCCACCACCGACATCGAGAAAGTTCGCCGGCTCCTGGCCATAGAGCTTGATGATGTCCATCGTCGCCATGGCAAGACCCGCGCCGTTGACCATGCAGCCGATATTGCCGTCGAGCGCGACATAGGCGAGGTCGTATTTCGACGCCTCGATTTCCTTGGCGTCTTCCTCGGTCAGGTCACGCAGCGCGACGATGTCGTCGTGGCGGAACAGCGCGTTGTTGTCGAACGACACCTTGGCGTCGAGCACCCGCAGGCGGCCGTCCTTCATGACGATCAGCGGGTTGACCTCGAGCAGCGCCATGTCCTTTTCGACAAATGCCTTGTAGAGGATCGGGAACAGCTTTTCGCCGTCAGCCGCAGCCTCGCCGGTAAGCTCCAGCGCGCCGTTGAGCTTGGCCAGATCTGCAGCCGTCACACCGGCTTCCGGATCAATGGCGACGGTGATGATCTTTTCGGGTGTTTCTTCGGCAACCGCCTCGATGTCCATGCCGCCCTCGGTGGAAACCACGAAGGCCACCTGACCGACGGTGCGGTCCACCAGGATCGAGAGATAGAGCTCGCGCTCAATATCTGCGCCGTCTTCGATGTAGAGCCGGTTGACCTGCTTGCCGGCCTCGCCGGTCTGCTTGGTGACCAGCGTGTTGCCGAGCATCTCGGCCGCATGCGCCTTGGCTTCATCGATCGAGAAGGCCAGCCGCACACCGCCCTTGGCGTCGGGGCCGAGCTCCTTGAACTTGCCCTTGCCGCGGCCGCCGGCATGGATCTGGCTCTTGACCACATAGAGCGGGCCGGGCAGCGACTTCGCAGCCGCTTCCGCCTCGTCAGCAGAGAAAATGGCAACCCCTTCGGCCACCGGCGCGCCAAAACCCTTCAAAAGGGCCTTGGCCTGATATTCATGGATGTTCATGGGAACTCCTGGATTGGATCAGCGGCTCGGCCGCGCTTACTTCAGATTCGGGGCGATGGCGATGCAGGCTTCGCAAAGCCCTGCAACCGATGCCACCGAATTGTCGAAGGCTTTCTGCTCGGTCTTGTTGAGCTCGATCTCGATCACCCGCTCGATGCCGCCTTCGCCGATGACGCAGGGCACGCCCACATACATGTCCTTCACGCCATACTGGCCCGACAGATAGGCCGCACAGGGCAGAACCCGCTTCTTGTCCTTGAGATAGCTCTCGGCCATCAGGATCGCCGAAGCGGCAGGCGCGTAATAGGCCGAGCCGGTCTTGAGCAGCGAGACGATCTCCGCGCCGCCATCGCGGGTGCGCTGGATGATTTCCTCGAGCTTTTCCTTCGAGGTCCAGCCCATCTTGACCAGATCCGGCAGCGGGATGCCTGCAACCGTCGAGTAGCGCGCTAAGGGGACCATGGTGTCGCCATGCCCGCCAAGCACGAAGGCGGTGACGTCCTCGACCGAAACATTGAATTCTTCGGCCAGGAAATGCTGGAAGCGGCCCGAGTCGAGCACGCCGGCCATACCGACGACCTTGTTCTTGGGCAGGCCCGAGAATTTCTGCAGCGCCCAGACCATCGCGTCGAGCGGGTTGGTGATGCAGATGACGAAGGCGTTGGGGGCGTATTTCTTGATGCCCGCACCAACCTGTTCCATCACCTTGAGGTTGATGCCGAGCAGATCGTCGCGGCTCATGCCGGGCTTGCGGGCAACACCGGCTGTCACAATGCAGACATCCGCGCCCTCGATGGCGGAATAATCATTTGCACCCGACAGGCGGGAATCAAAGCCTTCAACCGGTGCGGACTCGGCGATGTCGAGCGCCTTGCCCTGAGGCGTGCCCTCGGCGATATCGAACAGGACGATATCGCCCATTTCCTTCAAGCCGGCCAGATGGGCGAGCGTGCCGCCGATCATTCCCGAACCAATCAATGCAATCTTGTTGCGCGCCATATCTTAGCCTCCGCGGGTCAATGGACGAACGGAACCCACGCTTGACTGCCCGGCCCCGAGTTCGACTTTTCGCATAGACTGTATGCCGGGAACTGGCAACTCAAACTTTTGATATTATATAATTCAATCGGTTAGCTTGTTCGGCTTTTACGTAAACGTCAATATTTTCAGACCGGATCTAGCGTTCCGGACACTTTCGCCGCCTGGCTCGCCTCCAGATAGGCCTCGCTTTGCATCTCGTTGAGACGTGAGGCGGTGCGCGCAAACTCGAACTTCTCGGTGCCGCTCTCCGCCTGATAGAGCCCATCCGGCGCCGCCTCAGCGGACACGAACAGCCGGATCTTGCGGTCATAAAACGTGTCAATCAGCGTGATGAAGCGCTTCGCGGCGTTCCGGTTCGCCTGCCCCATCACCGGCACCTGGTCGACAAATACGGTGTGATAACGCCCGGCGATTGCCGCATAGTCGGATGCCCCGAGCGGTTTTTCGCAAAGCCCCGCAAAGCTGAACCGCGCGGCCCCGCCACCGGCTTGCGGCACCGGAACCTTCCGGCCCTTGACCTCTATCTCCGAAGCCGCCGTCTGCTTGCCGGCCGTCACCCGGATCCAGGCAAGATCCATTGCCGCCCCGGCGTCGCCGCCCCCCGACAGCTCATGATAAACAGGCAGCCGGGTCGTGGCCTCCATCCGGTAGTCGGTGCGCGCATCAAGGTCGAGCACATCGACGTTCTCCTTGAGCAATCCGATGAAAGGAACGAACAACTGCCTGTTCAGCCCGTCACGGTAGAGATTGTCCGGTTCCACATTGGACGTCGCCACCAGCACGCAACCGCGCGTGAACAATTGCTCGAACAGCCGCGACAGCAGCATTGCATCAGCAATGTCGGTGACCGAGAACTCATCGAAACACAGCACCCAGGCCTCATCGATCAGATCTCTCGCCACCGGCGGCACCGGATCTGTCTCCTTGGTTTCCCCGGCCTTCAGCTTCTGGCGGTGGGCATGAATGCGGCTATGCACATCCGCCATGAAATCATGGAAATGCGCCCGCCGCTTGCGCTTGGCCGGGACCAGTTCATAGAACATGTCCATCAGCATGGTCTTGCCACGGCCAACCGCGCCATGGACATAGAGCCCGCGCGGCGCATTGATGGATTTGGTCTTGCGCGCGAACATCCAGCCCAGCGCGCTGGATTTCTTCGCCAGCCGGCGGCTCGAAACCTCCAGCAACAGCGCGTCGAACCGTTTGGCCAGCTTCACCTGCGCCGTATCGAGCGAAAATTCACCACTGGCAACCCGCGAGGCATAGGCCTCAGCGACCGTGGTGTGGTGTCTCCATGGCATATGGGTCAGACCCTGTCAGCTATCACCGGCGGCGCGCAAGAACCGGTCAGCGCGAAAGCGAGATCGGCTGCCCGGTGGCGGTCGATCCGTCATAGCGCTCGTTGGCCGACTGATAAAGCCTTGCAACCTGATTGCCGCTCGAATCCGCCAGGATCACCTGCTTGCCCTGAACATCCCAGGCCGCAATCGCAGCAGCATCGCCGACACAGCCACGTGACGCGGCACGATATCCGCCGGTCCATTTGGTCAGCGAAAGGAACACATCACAGCTCGAGCCACCGGTGCCTGCCGACCAGCGGCCAATCAGCGCCTCGCGGGTGAGCTCGGGCGCATTGGCCGCGGCAACTTGCGGGTTGACCGGCGGAGGTGCAGTTGGCGCTTCGGGGAACTGGGATGTTCCGTCGCTCACAGGTGGCGCCAACTGGCCCGATTCCACGCCGCCAATAGGAGCAGGCATCAAAGGCGCGGGGCGGGGCTGCGTGCTCAACCCGCCAAAGGACGTCCGCTGACATCCACCCAGTGCGGCGGTGACCGCGACCGCGACCAGCAAGGTGTGCATTTTCATAGGCTCGCTCCGATTGCGCGAAGCACCAGCTTCGCTGTTCGTCCCATCTTCCCGCATAAAATGTCGAGACAATGGAAATTGCAAGGCAAACTGGCCGTTCAGTAAAGACACATCCGGCCATGTCCAGATCATTCGAACAAATTAGAACAGATTTCTTAAGAAAGAATACACTTTAATCCGGCCGGATCGCCGCACTCGGAACCCAGATATAGCCTTCAGGATCGACAACAAAGCATTCGCGCAACCCGTGCGGCTTGTCGATGCTGCCTGCCAGAACATGATGGCCCTGCGATTCGGCCCGGGCCTCCACCTTGTCCGGATCGAGTCCGTAAACGCGGAGTTCGACACCGGCGCCACGGCTCTCGGCGCCGGCGACAATGCCCGACATCGGGTGGCTGGCATAGGAATGGTCGGCATGCAGCATGAACACCGAGCCGCACAGTTCGATGGCGGCAAAGTCCTCGTCGTGATCAAGCACCATGGCGCCCAGGCAATCCCGGCAGAACGCAACTTGTGCACCAATATCGGCAACCAGCAGATTGACCCCGACACCACGCGGCAGTGATCGGCCAAAATCTTCAGCCGACATCCACGGTTCCTTGCTGCGTTTCATGGCCATGACACTCTCCCGAGACCGAATTGCCGGGCGCAAGCTTTGCGAGGCAGCGACATCAAAGTCAATTCGCGTTTGGAGTCAGGTCATTTCGCGCCTTGAGGCCGTGCCGGAGAGCAACCGGTTTCCATTCACTTCTTGTCGATGCCGGAATAGGCCTGATCGCCCCACAATGATTTGACCCGTTTGTCGCGGCCGCAGCCATTGCGGTAATAGCGGTAGCGGATCGGGTTCTTGGCGTGGAAGTTCTGGTGGTACTCCTCAGCCGGCCAGAACGTCGGCGCAGGCAACACCTCGGTGGCGACCGGCTGCGCCAGCACCATCGCGGCATCAGCCTTTGCCGCCTCGGCAAGAGCGCCTTGCGCATCATTCAGGGTGTAGACGGCGGTGCTGTAGCTGAAACCGCGGTCACAGAATTGCCCGCCATCATCGGTCGGATCAACGGTGCGGAAAAAGGTCTTGAGCAGCGCGTCGTAGCTGACCATCGACGGATCATAGGTAATCCGCACCGCCTCACGGTCACCGTTCCTGGTGTGGGTTTCATAGGTCGGATTGTCATTCTTGCCGCCAATATAGCCCGACACCGTTTCCTTGACCCCTTCGATATGGTCGAAATCGGACTCGACGCACCAGAAGCAGCCACCTGCGAAAATGGCCACACCGGTGTTGGCCTCGGCTGCTGTTGCGTCATCCTGGGCCCTGGCAACGCCTGCCGTCAGCATGCTCAGCGCCAGCATGATGGTCGCGGGCAACAATCGTCTCATCGGCACATCTCCTGTTCAGTTCGAAGCTAGACCATCGGCACGGCATGACAACTCACGCTTCCGCACATTGCCGTGAGACTGAGGTCTTTGCCGCAATATCCGGCATCCTGTGCTCCTGCGGCCATTGCACCGAAGGCGCCACGTTCTCTGCGGTTACCGTCCGGTTGAGGTCAGCCCTGCGTCGGCCAGACCCGGTGGTGTTCATCATCGATGACAAACACATGGCGGTGCCGGGTGCCCTGCGGCGGGTGGGCGCGCAGATGCGGATGATTGGGCGGAAGGTCACCATGCTCATGATCAAGCATCGACGCATCATCGGCAGGCCAGACCCGGAGCGCCGCCAGCGCGCCGGTCAGCGCCATGCCGCCCAGCATCAGCATTGCCGCGGGCAGGCCAAGAGCAAGCCCAGCCCAGCCCGCCAGCGGATAGGTGACAAGCCAGCAGGCATGCGACAGCGTGAACTGCGCGGCAAACACCGCCGGCCGGTCCTCGGCATGGGCCGAGACCCGCAGCAGACGCCCCGAAGGCGTCAGGATGGCGGAATAGAACACGCCGCTCAGGACCCAGGCAAGAAGAAACCCGGTCCAGGCCGGCCAACCCTCCGCGAAGAGATAGGTCGCATGCCCGAGCGTCAGCAGCGCCAGCAGAAAGCCCGACCGGACCATCACCATCCGGTCGGCGATCGTTTCCAGCAACCGCGGCAGTGCAATCGCTGACAGCATGGAGCCGGCTCCGAAGGCCGCAAGGGCGGCGGCCACTCCGGCCTCGCCGCCGCCATAGCCGCCGCGCACGATCACCACGGTGTTTACCAGCACGAACGCTCCGGCGCTGGCTGCTGTTAGGTTGAGCGCCAGCAACCCTCTGAGCCGCGGCGTTGCCAGATAGATCCGCACCCCGCGCGTCAGCCGCTCGGCAAACGGGCGCTGCACCCGCTCGGGCTTGGCCAGTGGGATGGCCGCAACAGCCACCAGCAATGCCGAACCCAAAAAGCCCAGAACCGTGCCGCCAAACAGCCAGTGGTAGCTAATGAACATCAGCAGCAGGCCCGCCAGCGCCGGGCTCAGCAGGTTTTCCAGATCATAGGCCAGCCGCGACAGCGAAAGCGCCCGCGTATAGTCCCTTTCATCGGGAAGAATATCCGGAATCGCCGCCTGAAACGCCGGGGTGAAGGTCGCCGAGGCCGCCTGCAGCACAAAGATCAGACCATAGATCTGCCAGACCTGGTCAATGAAGGGCAACGCGAGCGCCACCGAGGCGCGCACCAGGTCGGCCCCGATCAGCAGCTGCTTGCGCGGCCGGCGCCCGGCAATCGCATTGGCAAGCGGCGCCAGGCCCACATAGGCGATCATCTTGATCGCAAACACCGTGCCGAGCACTGCACCGGCCCGGTCCCCCGCCAGATCATAGGCAAGCAGCCCCAGCGCCACCGTCAGAAGCCCGGTTCCCGCAAGCGCAATCACCTGCGCCGAAAACAGGCGGGCATAGGCAGGATGTTTGAGGATCTCGATCATTTGGTCACGCTAGCAGATTCCTCACGCCACCCGATAGATCAGCGATTTGCATTGTCATTCAGCTCCTGCGGGGAGCACGCGGTAAGCCCGCGCCAGGGCTTCGGCCATCAGGTCAAACACCAGCCGCACCCGCCGGCTGGTGTGGACCTCGCGGTGGGTCACCAGCCAGACGGGGAAGACCAGCGGATCGACACCGGGCAGCACCCGGACCACGCCCGGTTCCGCGTCGCCGATGTCGGCGGCCATGACGCCGATGCCGAGCCCCTGCTTGACGTGGCTCCACTGCACCAGGTGGCTTTCCGAGATCAGCGAAAAATTCTTCTGCGTCAGTGTCAGCCCGAACCGGGCCATCGCCGCAATCAGCTCTCCCGACCGGTTGAAGCCGATGAACTCCGCCGCCGCGAAATCTTCCGGCGCCGAGGGATTGCCGATGCTCTCGAGATAGAAGGGCGTGGCGTAGATCCGGCCCTCGATATCGCGGATCTTGCGCGCCACCAGGTTGGGCTGGGTCGGCCGGTAATTGCGGATGGCGATATCGGCCTCGCGCCGCCTCAGGTCACTCTCGGTGTTGGTGGCGACGATCTCGACATCGATACCGGGCGCAGTCTCCCGGAGTTTGCGGATGATCGGCGGCAGCCGGAACGCTGCGTCGGTCTCGCTGGCGCTGATCGACACCGTGCCCTCAATCGCCTGCGCCTTGCCCGACGCCGACAGCGACATCCGCGCCGCCGCCTCGCCCATGGCCCGGACATGGTCCATCAGCTCGAGCCCGCTCGGCGTCAGCGTCAGCCCACGCCCGACCCGCTCGAACAGCGCCACCCCTAGCTCCCGTTCCAGCGCCGCCACCTGGCGGCCAAGCGTCGGCTGCGCCATGCCGAGCGCCCGCGCGGCGGCTGACAGCGAGCCCTCCTCGGCAGTCACCAGAAACGCCCGCGCCCGGTTCCAGTCGAAATTGACAGATCTCCAATCCATGCGAAAATGCATATCATATCGGCATTATTGGTCAATTTATTCTGCGCCTGCGCATGGCTATATCCGGACCAGAAACTGGAGAACAGATCGATGAAAGCCATCGCCCATTCCAACTACGGGACGCCGGACGTGCTCAAACCCGTCGACCTGCCCAAGCCCGCTGCGAAGCCCGGTGAAGTCCTGGTCCGGATTCGCGCCACCACCGTAACCGCGGGCGACTACCGCGCTCGCAGCCTCGACATACCCCCGGGTTTCGGCCTGGTCGGCAGGCTGGCATTCGGGCTGTTCCGGCCCCGCCGCCAGGTGCTCGGAGCCGAGTTTTCCGGCGTGGTCGAGGCGGTCGGCAACGACGTCACCCGCTTCGCCCCCGGCGACCGGGTCTTCGCCTATCCCGGCGCCGGCTTCGGTGGCTATGCCGAATACGCGGTGATCGCCGAGACCGCGGCGATTGCCCCTATGCCCGCCGATCTCGATTTCGATGAAGCCGCGGCAATCCCCTTCGGCGGCGCAACCGCGCTCAATTTCCTGCGCGACAAGGCCGGCATCAAACCCGGCGACCATGTTCTGGTCATCGGCGCCTCGGGCAGCGTCGGCAGCGCCGCCGTGCAAGTCTCAAAAGCCTTTGGCGCCCATGTCACCGCAACCGCATCGGCTGGCAAGCTCGACATGGTGGGCGATCTCGGCGCCGACCAAGTGATCGACCACTCACGTGAGAACCCCGCCGCTGCCCGGGACGCCTATGACATCATTCTCGACACAAGCGGCACCGCGACATACCCGAAGTATGGCTCTTCGCTGAAACCGGGCGGCCGGCTGCTGCTGGTCTCCGCCAATCTGTGGCAGCACATCGGCACGCTGTTTGCCCGCAAGCGCGGCGGCCGCAAGGCATCGGGCGGCTACGCCCCTGAACGCGCCGAGGACCTGCGCTTTCTCGCCGATCTTGCGGCCAGGGGCCAGTTCATGCCCTACATCGACAAGCGCTTTGCGCTGGCAGATGCCGCCCAGGCCCACCGTTACTACGAGAGCCCGGCCAGGAAGGGCAACGTCGTCATCACCAATGCGCCGGCCTGACCGGGGCGGCTTCTGCCGGCCAGGCCGGAGGGTCAAACAGGCCGTTGAAATTCGCCGCCGGACTGCATAGACACGTGGGCTTGAGTGGGCGCACCGGCGTCCGGAAATCTGGTGCACATGCCAGGGAAAGACCGAGTTCACATGAGCCTCCCCAACGACGTCAAAGCCTCCACCATCGCGGCCCAGGCCGGCGGCATCATCGACACACCCTCGGGCGGCGTAGTGCCGCCGGTGCAGCCCTCGACCACCTTCGTGCGTGACGAGGGTTACGCGCTGGTCAATCCCGACAATATCTATTCCCGCGACAATTCCGACATCGTCCGCATCACCGAAAATGTGCTGGCGCGGCTCGAGGGCGCGGAAGAAGCGCTGCTGTTTCCAGCAGGTATGGCGGCGATTGCGGCGCTGTTCCGCACCCTGCCGAACGGCGCCACCGTGGTGGTCCAGTCCGGTATTTACTGGGGCACCACCAAGTGGCTGAGGGACTTTTCCGCCCGCCGCGAGATTGCCCTGCACGAGGTTGATGCGGCCGATCCCGAAGCCCTCGCCGCGGCCTGCACAGCCCATACTCCGGGTATCGTGTTCATCGAGACGCCGTCGAACCCCTGGCTCAAGACTGTCAACATCGCCCATGCCGCCAAATGCGCCCATGCCGCCGGTGGCCTGCTGGCCGTCGATTCCACCGCCGCAACGCCGGTGCTGCAGAAACCGCTGGAGCTTGGCGCCGACATCGTCATGCATTCCGCCACCAAGGGCATCAACGGCCATTCAGATGTGCTCGCCGGCGTCCTCGCCACGGCAGCCCCAGCGGCACAGATCTGGACCGACATCAAGACCGACCGCCACGACGCCGGTGCGGTACTGGGGCCCTTCGAGGCCTGGCTCCTGCTGCGCGGCATGCGCACCCTGCCCTTGCGCGTAGAGCGGATGAGCGCCAATGCGCTCAAGATCGCCAGATGGCTCAAGGCCCATCCCAAGGTGGCGGATGTCTATTATCCCGGCCTTGAAAGCCATCCCGGCCACGCGGTCGCCAGAACCCAGATGCAGGGCGGCTTCGGCTGCCTGCTGTCCTTCCTGGTTCAGGGCGGCGCGCCGGAAGCCCTCGCCGTGGTCGGCAAACTCAAGCTGTTCCACCGCGCCACATCATTGGGCGGCGTCGAAAGCCTGGTCGAGCACCGCCACACCATCGAACCCCACACCGGCATCCCCGAAAGCCTGATCCGTGTTTCGGTGGGCATCGAGGATGCTAATGATCTGATTGCGGATCTGAGCCGGGCGCTGGGCTGAGATCGAAGCTCGGGGGCTCCCAGATCTCCTCCCCCGCAAGGGGGGAGATAAGTGGATGCCAGCTTCGGACACACTCGGACACAAAAAAGGGGAGCAAAAGCTCCCCTTTTCAACTTCGTATCTCGCCTGGCCTACACCCGGCGCTCGACCATCATCTTCTTGATCTCGGCAATCGCCTTGGCTGGGTTCAGGCCCTTGGGGCAGGTTTGCGCGCAGTTCATGATGGTGTGGCAGCGGTAGAGCCGGAACGGATCCTCGAGATCATCGAGCCGTTCGCCGGTGGATTCGTCACGGGAATCGATCAGCCAGCGATAGGCCTGCAACAGAACGGCCGGGCCGAGATAGCGGTCGCCATTCCACCAGTAGCTCGGGCAGGAGGTCGAGCAGCAGGCGCACAAAATGCACTCATAGAGCCCGTCGAGCTTGGCCCGGTCCTCATGGCTCTGCTTCCATTCCTTCGCCGGCGTCGGCGACACCGTTTTCAGCCACGGCTCGATTGAGCGGTGCTGGGCGTAGAAATTGGTCAGATCCGGCACCAGATCCTTGACCACCGGCAAATGCGGCAACGGATAGACCTTCACCGCACCGTCAATCTCGTCGAGACCCTTGGTGCAGGCCAGCGTGTTGGTGCCGTCGATGTTCATCGCACAGGAGCCGCAAATGCCCTCGCGGCAGGAGCGGCGCAGCGTCAGCGTCGCGTCTATCTTGTTCTTGATCCACAACAGGCCGTCGAGCACCATCGGTCCGCAATCATCGGTGTCGATGTGGAACGTGTCGATGCGCGGGTTCTCGGCATCATCCGGCGACCAGCGGTAAATCTTGAATTCGCGCGTATGGGTCGCGCCTTCCGGCTTCGGCCAGACCTTGCCCGGCTTGGGCTGCGAATTCTTCGGGAGTGTGAGTTCAACCATTGGTCCCGTTCCCTCTTAGTAGACCCGCGCCTTGGGCGCGATCTTGGCGATGTCGATGCCGTCTGCAATCAGCTCGGTGTGAACCGGGCGATAGTCGAGCTTGACCTTGCCCTTCTCATCCACCCAGGCCAGCGAATGCTTGCGCCAGTTCTCGTCGTCACGGCCGCCAAAGGCCCCCTCGACATAGTCCTCGCGGGCGTGGGAGCCGCGGCTTTCCTTGCGCGCCTCGGCCGAATAGACCGTGGTGATCGCATTCGCCATCAGATTGTCGAGCTCGAGCGTTTCCATCAGGTCCGAATTCCAGATCAGCGAGCGGTCGGTGACCTTCACATCGGGAAGCTCGTCCCAGATCGCGCTCATCCGCTTGCAGCCGGATTCGAGCGATTCCTGGGTGCGGAACACCGCGGCGTCTTCCTGCATGGTGCGCTGCATCTTTTCGCGCAGTTCGGCTGTCGGGGTCGAGCCATTGGCGTGACGCACCGCGTCAAAGCGGGTCATCACCTTCTCGAACGACGCCTCGTTGACCGGAGGGATGCTCGACGCGCGGTCAATCACCTCGCCGGCGCGGATCGCCGCTGCGCGGCCGAACACGACCAGGTCGATCAGCGAGTTTGAACCCAGGCGGTTGGCGCCATGCACCGAGGCGCAACCGGCTTCGCCGACGGCCATCAGGCCGGGCGTCACCTTGTCCGGGTCTTTCTTGGTCGGGTTGAGCACCTCACCCCAGTAATTGGTCGGGATGCCGCCCATGTTGTAATGCACAGTCGGCAACACCGGGATCGGCTCGCGGGTCACATCGACGCCGGCGAAGATCTTGGCACTTTCCGAGATGCCCGGAAGCCGCTCGTGCAGCACCGCCGGGTCAAGGTGATCGAGATGCAGGAAGATGTGGTCCTTGGCCTTGCCGACGCCACGGCCCTCGCGGATTTCCATAGTCATGCAGCGCGAGACAACGTCACGCGAAGCCAGATCCTTCGCCGATGGCGCATAGCGCTCCATGAAGCGCTCGCCCTCGGAATTGACCAGATAGCCGCCTTCGCCGCGCGCACCCTCGGTGATCAGGCAGCCTGCGCCATAGATCCCTGTCGGGTGGAACTGCACGAACTCCATGTCCTGGAGCGGCAGGCCGGCGCGGGCGATCATGCCGCCGCCATCGCCGGTGCAGGTATGCGCCGAAGTGGCCGAGAAATAGGCCCGGCCGTAACCGCCGGTGGCCAGCACCACCATCTTGGCCGAGAAGCGGTGAATCGTGCCGTCATCAAGGTTCCAGGCGACAACGCCGGTGCAGCGGCCGTCCTCTTCCATCAGAAGATCGGTGGCGAAATACTCGATGAAGAATTCAGCATTGTTCTTCAGCGACTGGCCATACAGCGTGTGCAGGATGGCGTGGCCGGTGCGGTCGGCCGCAGCACAGGTGCGCTGCACCGGAGGGCCTTCACCGTAATTCTGCATGTGGCCGCCAAACGGCCGCTGGTAGATCCGGCCATCCTCGGTGCGCGAGAACGGCACGCCGTAATGCTCCAGCTCATAGACCGCCTTGGGCGCTTCCATGGTCAGATACTGCATGGCGTCGACATCGCCGAGCCAGTCCGAGCCCTTGACGGTGTCATACATGTGCCACTGCCAGCTGTCGGGCGTCATGTTTGTCAGCGATGCGGCGATGCCGCCCTGTGCTGCAACCGTGTGCGAGCGGGTCGGGAACACCTTGGAGATGCAGGCGGTGCGGAAGCCCTGTTCGGCCATGCCCAGCGTGGCGCGAAGACCGGCGCCACCGGCGCCAACGACAACCACGTCATAGGCGTGGTCGACAATCGTGTAGGCGCGTCCGCCAATGTTGACGCTCGACGTCATTACCATGGTCTGTCAGCCTCCGAAGCCGAGTTTGAGAACCGAAAACAGCGATACGGCGCCGATTGCGGCTGTAAAGAACGTGTTGAAAAGCAACAGCGCCACCTTGGCGCCCTCGGCGTGTATATAGTCCTCGATGATCACCTGCATACCCAGGCGCATGTGAACCAGGCCGGAAATCACCACCAGGCCCATCAGCACCGCCACCAGCGGATTCGACAGCGCGCCGGCAACCACCTCGTAGGGCTCGCCATTATAGGCGATGATGAACAGGATGAAGAAGATGATCAGCGGCACATTGGCGACCGCAGTCACCCGCTGCCGCCAGAAATGATCCGTGCCTTCCTTGGCCGAACCCAGACCGCGAACCTTGGAAAGTGGTGTGCGCATGTTGTTCATGTCAGTGTCCCTCAAATCCGGCGCTCAGAAGCGGGTCGCGTAGCCGGCGATCCAGATCAGGACCGTCAGGATGACCGAGCCGGTGATCGTCGCCCAGGCCATCTTGGTCGAGGTCTGCGGATCAAAGCCGTGGCCGGTATCCCAGATGAAATGGCGGATACCGCCGAGCAGGTGATGCACCAGCGCCCAGGTGTAGCCAAACAGCACCAGCCGGCCCAGCAGCGATCCGAAGATGCCATTGACCCAATCGAAATACTCAGGCCCCGAGGCGGCTGCGATCAGCCACCAGGCGACCAGGATGGTTCCTGCATACAGCGCCATACCGGTCAGCCGGTGCAGGATGGACATCACCATGGTCGGAATTTGCTTGTAGATACTCAGGTGCGGCGATAGCGGCCGGTTCTGCGTCACATTGGTCATGGAGACCTGATCCTTTTCCCTCATCTCGCGCTGCGCACCTTGCCGGGAGCCCGGTCGGGTGTTTGAAACACGCTGCAGCGCTTGGCCCTGCTGCACCAGATCCTAAATCCGAACAGGTTTAAGAAATCATGTGCAGCACCCAAAACCAATGCTGACCGCTTGCAATGCAGCGCAGCTGGCTTTGACAGGGTTTTAGTGCGTTATGTGCACCGCGTCAAAGCCCGGTTTGCCTTTGAAGCCAAGCCTTTGGTCGAAAGCGCGAGCCCGTTCTTGCCACGGATCAGGGTTCAATCGGTTCAAACCGGAAAAGCACGTCTTCCCGCACACCACGAGACCCCGCGACACTTTATCCCGCCGGTTTCAGCGCGAATGGTCGAAGCGGATTTCCCAGCTGGAGAAATCCGCCTTGTTGGCGAGCTTTTCATAGAGCTTGCGCCCGTCCTCCGGCAACCGCGGCGCGTTGAGCACGATGCGCGACCAGCCATGGGCGTCGCTTTCCTCCGCCAGCATGTCGATCATCGTCTGGGCGATGCCCATGTTGCGGTGCAGATGGCTGACATAGAGATGGTCGACCTGGCCCAGCCGCATGCCGGTGACCGGATCGGGCAGATCATAAAACATCACGAAACCGACCAGTTCACCATCAAGCCGTGCGCCGAACACCTGCGCCGAGCGGTCCTGCAGCAGGGTCTCGGCATAAAAATCATCCGGCCGCCGCGGCGCGCCGCGCTTGAGCGACTGCACATAGGCCGCCAGCAGCGGTGAGAACTGATGCGCGTCTTTCAGCCGCAGCAGCGAGATATCGATGTTTTCGGGCGGGATGCGGGTCGGTGTATCGGGCTTTGTCATGACGCCCATGTTTCCGTTAAAGCGCCGCCACGGTCAAGCCTTGCTAAAGTTGTGTGGGCCCCCAACAGGGACCCGATCCGGGCCGCAATCTTAACGTTAAATCCATCTAGGCCTGGCCAAGCGGTGACTTCGCCCCGCCCTTCGGGCAGGATACGGCCAGATCGCACAGAATTGACCTGGGAACCAACCCCGTTTTGCGAAACGGCCCCGGATTGCGAAAAAGGATTGACCCATGACCAGATCTGCTCTGACCGCAGCAAAAGCCACGACATTGGCATCCGCCACCCTGGCGGTCGCATTCACGCTGGCGGCATCCGCCTCGGCTTTTGCAACTGACAGCCCTGTGTTCAAGAAACGCCACAAGGACGATGTGACCATCATCGTCATCGATCGCAAGGACAGCGACAGGAAGCGTTTCGTCACCGAAGACAAACGCAAGCCAGGTGCGGCGACGACCTTCAAGCAGCGCGACGATGAAATCCGCATCCGCATTCCGCGCCACTCCAGCGACCATCGAGACAATAATCACCGGCGCCAGCAAACCGGCGACCGGGGATATGGCAATGATGAAGATGAACGCCGCTGGGCCGGTCAAGACGGAGCAGGGCATAAAGGAACGGGGCATGACGGCTCGGGACACCGGGAAAGTGGCAAGGATCACGGCCCGAAGATCATCATTGTCGACCGCAACTCGAGCGCTTGCAAAAGCTCCGGCGTCTGCGTGATCAGGCCTTGAGGCGCCAGCTGACCGGGAGACCGGCCCGATGCATGTCGCGCGTGATTGGGCACGCGGCGCTCTGAACCGCGGGCCGCATCAGCCATGTGGCTGGCGCAGAATCCGGTTTGGGATCAGCACCTGGGCCTAGGCGGCAGCTGTTCCTTTGGACTTGGCGGGCTTAGAGACCGCCGCATCTTCCAAGCCGCCCGCATTTTCCGGCACATAGAACTCCGCAATGCGAAGCTGTTTCCGTTTGGCGCTGTACATCGCGGCATCCGCACGGCCAAGCAGCGTTTCCCAGGCGATGCCCGGTTCGGCCACCGCAACACCTAACGCGGGAGCAAGAATGCACTCAAAGCCCACGAACGCAATCGGGGCGTTGCAGCTGATCAGCACCCGGTCTGAAACGGACTTCGCAGCAGCTGCCGGGTTCTGGTCAAACACCACGCAGATGAATTCGTCTCCCCCCAGCCGCACCACATAATCATGCGGCCTTACCGAGGCCTTGAGCCGCTCGGCGGTGGCTTTCAGCGCATGATCACCTTCCCGGTGGCCATGCTCGTCATTGAGTTTCTTGAAGTCGTTGAGGTCCAGATAGAGCACCGCGACTTCGCCTGCATCGATCCGCGCTTTCGCATCCGGTTTTCTGAGCACCTCATCAAGCCCCGAGCGGTTCAGAAGACCGGTCAGCTTGTCCGTCGAGGCAACGGTCATGGCGCGCGCAAGCGCCTTGCTCTGCTGGTGGAAATACCGCGCAGCGAAAACACAAATCGCGAAGATGCCGAAACAGACCAGCAGGATGCCGGGCATGATCTCCATGCGCAGCATGGTCCCGACATGTTTGTGGGTCCAGACGAGCTGGGCAACCGGTGTGCCGTCCGGGCCAACCAGGTCGACCGACGGTTCATTCGGCGGATTGTCCGCCGGCGTGATCGCATAACCCGTCCCCTGGGTCATCTTGGCAATGGTGTGCAACGCCTCATCGCCGAACAGCTTGACGCCAAGCATGATCGGCAGCGACGCCGCATCTACCCTTGCGAGATAGTCAGGCGTGATCCAGCTCGCGGCAATGGCGCCATAGATCCCCTTGATCTGACCGATTCCGGAGACGGTGACATAATCCTTGGGCCGGGTTTCCCGAAGCCGCGACAGGAACGGCTGTACGCTTTCGACATCAAACTGCTCCGCCGACGTCATTGCGCCGGTTCCGTCATAGACATGCAGGACCTGACCATCAGCGCTCAGAACAATGATGTGATCAAACAGGTCGCTCTCGGTCGCTCCGGCACCGATATTGTCGTAGAGACCGGCAGCATCCTCGGCCTTGACCAGCTCATAGGCGAGATCCCAGTAGGAATAGTCGCTGGTCGAGGCTTTCACATGGGCGACCTTCTCGGTCACCAGCAATTCCACGATGCTCTCGCTGCTTTCCTTCTCCAGCTGGTCGATCCGGCCTGTAAGCCAGAACACGCTGCCAAGGATCATGCCGACGGCAACAATGCCGAGCAGAAACAGATATCCGAAGATATGTTTGGGAGTGTTGCCTGCCATCATATGCTTTTCCAACATTCGTCTAACAGCCAAACATAGCGGGATTTGAATTAAGGAATGACGAATATGCGGCGGACAGCAGGCCTCCCGGCTGGCTTTCCGCGCGCCAATTTCCGGACAGGGTTTACAGCCGGTAAACAAAGTGGGCCTTCGCTTGTAAGGCCTTTGCGGCAGCGATGCCTCAGCCTTGGCAACATCCGGCGAACCCATTCTCGCTTGCAATCAGAAGTTTCAGTCCGCATATTTTCCCGAGGGCTAGAGATCGTCGAACGGCTGGCGCCGGTCGATGATTTCATTCCCGGCATGTTGCGCGAGAGGTTGCGGGCGGCGGAAGCGGAGTAGTTGGCGTAGGCGCGCCCCCTCCTTCGTCATCCTCTGGCTTGTCTTGCTCGGAGGCCGAGGATGACAAAACGGGAGATCGAGGATGACGAACCTCAATCTCCGTCACTCCGGACGTGATCCGGAGTCCCGCGACCCGGCGTCTGCCGGGTCAAAGACTCTTTTCGCCCAAGGACTTGGGCGAGCTGGATCCCGGTGATTACGACGTCGCTTCGCTTGTCTGAATCAAGTCCGGGATGGCGGCGGCGAGATAGGCTCAAGGAACCGGAGTGACGGGTGTGCCCTGAAGCAGGACGGGCTCTCCGGCGGCAGCACCCCCACCCGGCTCTGTCTTGCGTTGCAAGCCAGTCGCCGACCTCCCCTCAAGGGGGAGGTGGGAACCGGGGGCAACCGGTTGTGGCAATTCCAACCTCCCCCTTGAGGGGAGGTCGGAGAAGCAAGGCCGGAGCGAAGTGGAGGGCGCAGCTGATCCGGGTGGGGGTCACTGAGCGCCGGTCAGGCACTTACCCGGCTAACCCCTATTCCCACGTGCGGATATCGACGAAATGCCCGGCAATCGCAGCCGCCGCCGCCATGGCCGGCGAGACCAGGTGGGTGCGGCCCTTGAAGCCCTGGCGGCCTTCGAAGTTGCGGTTGGATGTCGAGGCGCAGCGTTCGCCGGGCTTGAGCCGGTCGTCATTCATCGCCAGGCACATCGAGCAGCCCGGCTCGCGCCAGTCAAAGCCGGCTGCCTTGAAGATCTTATCGAGGCCCTCGGCTTCCGCCTGTTCCTTAACCAGGCCGGAGCCCGGAACGATCATCGCGTCAACCGTCGGGCTGACGGTCTTGCCCTCGACCACCTTGGCGGCTGCGCGCAGATCCTCGATCCGGCCATTTGTGCAGGAGCCGATGAACACCCGGTCGATGGTGATGTCAGTGATCGGGGTGCCGGGCTTGAGGCCCATATAGTCGAGCGCCCGCCATTTCGAGGTGCGCTTGGCCTCATCCGCAATGTCGTCAGGGTTCGGCACCGCACCGGTCACCGAAATCACGTCCTCGGGCGACGAGCCCCAGGAGACGATCGGCGGCAGCGAGGCGGCGTCAAGCCGGACGATCTTGTCGTAATGCGCGCCCTCATCCGACGGCAGCGTCTTCCAGTACTCGACCGCCATGTCCCAGGCCTTGCCCTTGGGGGCGCGCGGCCGGTCCTTGAAATAGGCATAGGTCTTCTCGTCGGGTGCAATCAGGCCGGCGCGGGCGCCGCCCTCGATGGTCATGTTGCAGACCGTCATGCGGCCTTCCATCGACAGCGCGCGAATCGCTTCGCCGGCGAATTCGATGACATGGCCGGTGCCGCCGGCGGTGCCGATCTCGCCGATGATCGCCAGGATGATGTCCTTGGCGGTGACGCCCTCAGGCAGTTCGCCATTGACCTCGACCAGCATGTTCTTGGCTTTTTTCTGGATCAGCGTCTGGGTGGCGAGCACATGCTCGACCTCCGATGTGCCGATGCCGTGCGCCAGCGCGCCGAACGCGCCATGCGTCGAGGTGTGGCTGTCGCCGCAGACAATAGTGGTGCCGGGCAGGGTAAAGCCCTGCTCGGGGCCGACGATGTGAACGATGCCCTGGCGCTTGTCGTTCTCGTTGAGATACTCGACGCCGAACTCGGCCGAATTGGTGGCCAGCGCCTCGACCTGGATGCGGCTTTCCTCGTTCTTGATGCCCTGCGCCCGGTCCGGCGAGGTCGGCACATTGTGGTCGACCACGGCGAGCGTCTTTTCCGGCGCGCGCACCTTGCGGTGCGTGGTGCGAAGGCCTTCAAAGGCCTGCGGGCTGGTGACCTCGTGAACCAGATGGCGGTCGATATAGAGCAGGCAGGTGCCGTCATCCTGCTGGCTGACAACGTGGTCGTCCCAGATCTTGTCATAGAGCGTGCGCGGTGCGGTCATCATCCAGTCTCCGAATGGTCATCGATACTCAGGCCGCGATATGCACTTGAACCATATGCGGCGTCAAGGATCGATGCCATCCGGAATGGGCCAATCAACGCCGCTGGAAGTCGAACAAATGGTATCTCTGGCCCTTTTGAGGGGGCTTGACCCGACCTTCCGCCAGATCCTTCTGGTAGAGACGCGCGGCCCGGTCATCGACGAAAGAGAAACTCGGATTGAGCTGCGGCGTTAGCAGCCGGTCGTAGATTCGGCCCGAGGAAATGGCGTCCCAGCGTCCGCTTGCCTGCGCAGGAATTGCGGCCATCACGGCCAGCGCGAATACAAGTGCCTTGATCATGTCAGAATCCTTTCCGGCCTGTGCAAGGCCACCAATGATGGTTTTCGTTCTGCGGCAAGCGATTGCTTCCGCATGATCAAACTGGGTATTCCCGCGATCAAGCTCAAAACACGTTGGTGTGACACCGGCGTGTTGGCCTCAGGCATCGGCATTTGATGCCTGCAGACACTGGCCCGCGCGTCTGTGACACTCCCGCCTTTGCAAGCGCGGCACATCCGATTGGATCGGCAAAGGCCGCTGTTATGCGTTCAAAGGAGACATGAATCACCCAAGCGGATAGCCGCGCCGGAGCAGGCGGCGGTAGTGATCGCCACGCGGATCTGGCCGGGCCGAACCGTCCAGCCCGCCATCATGAATGCCCCCGGCAATCCCGATGTCGCGCTTGAGCCGCTCATCAAGCCCGTCAGCCCTGATGACGGTGCGGGCGCCGAACAGCCTTTTGAGAAACAGGCACAGCTTTCCCGTTTCGCAAAACCGTGCAAGCCGGCCTTGCGAGGCGCGATTGTGATCGCTCATCGCTCTTTCCTTTTGATATGTGTTGAAGCTAGGGTGCCACCTAAAAGCTCGGATTTCCAATGGAAATACGATCTAAGCCCATAAAGAGAGCTTATGCATGAAACTGTCGAGGAAGGTTCCGCTCAATGCCCTGCGCGTGTTCGAGGCAGTCGCCCGGCATGGCAGTTTTTCGCGTGCGGCGGATGAATTGGGAATGACGCAAACCGCAGTCAGCTATCAGATCAAGCTGCTGGAAGGGCACATTGGCGACCAATTGTTCCTACGCCAGCCCCGGCAGATCGTCAACACAGAGACTGCCGAGCGCATGCTGCCGTCTGTCGTCAAGGCTTTCGATTTTCTTGGCGAAGCCATGGCGCTGGCGCAGCAGACGGCCAGCGAGACGCTGGAGATTCATTCCTCGCCGACCTTCGCCTCGCACTGGCTGGCGCGCAATCTCGGCGCTTTCCAGCTCGAACACCCAGGCATTGCGGTGCGGCTGCTCAGGGTCAGCAAGATCACCGATTTCAACCGCGACCCGGCGGATGTCGCGATCCGCTGGGGGGTTGGTCCCTGGCCCGATCTCGAGTGTCAGCTTCTGGGCCGCTTCACCTATGCCCCGATGCTCAGCCCGGCGCTGGCCGCAAGCATCGGCGGCGTCAACCAGCCCTCAGACCTGTTGAAGCTGCCGATCATCGGCGCCCAGCAAGAAGCCTGGCAACACTGGTTCGCGGCCATGGGTGAGGCCATTCCGGACCTGACATCGCACAAGCAGCACAATTACATCGAACAGGATCTGAGCGGCAACGCGGCGCTTGCCGGCCAGGGGGTCGCGATGCTCAATCATATCTACTACCCGGATGAACTTGCCTCCGGACGGCTGGTTGCGCCGTTCCACACACCCAGCGGAGACGATGTCGGGGTCTGGCTGGTCTATCCACACAGCCGCCGCAACACACCGAAGATCAAGGCGTTCCGCGAATGGATCACCGCCGCTGTTGCCGCCGACAGGCTACGCACGGAACCGGCAATGCCTGACAATCCAGACGCCTGAAGCAACGGTGTCGGGTCCGTTCAGGCCAGCACCTCGAAGACGAAGGCCGTGACCAGAACATCGGCTTCGTCAAGCGCGAAGGCGCGGAACGGCTGGCTTCGCTCAAGCTGGCGCCAGATGCCGCGGGCACTCAAATCGGCAATCACCGCCGCAAAGCCGCCGGTTTCGAAGATCTTGTCACGCACCGTGAAGATCGCATGTCCGCCCGGCCGGGTGATGCGGCACAATTCCCCAAGGCTCGAGGCGGGCGCATGGCCTTCGGTGAACACCCCGGTGGACAGGAATGCCGCAAAATGATTGTCGGCCCAGGGCAGCTCCTCTCTGAGAGTGGCGCGCTTGAGTGCGGCGTAAGCGCCACGCGAGCCTGCAAGCCGCAACATCTCCTCGGAAAAGTCGAGCCCCTCGATCTCTAGATATCCCAGCGCATTGAGATAGGGACCGGACAAGCCGGTGCCGCAGCCCGCATCCAGAACAGGTCCTGCATCCGGACGGACATGGCGGGAAACCCAGGCCAGCGCCTGGAAGGGAAGGCAGTAGCCCGCCGCCAGCGTGTCGCGGTCATAGCCGGCGGCCCAATTCGCATAGGCCGCATTCAGCTCATCGGGCGTACCGGCATTGTAGACTTGTTCAAGCTCTTCATTGCTGCGGCCAGCCATCGGCGATTCCCCGTTTGATGAGCGCAACATTAGCGCCACAACACCCGTAGAATCTAGCGGTCGCGGTTGAGCTGCATCTGGAAATACTGCAGCTGCTGTTCGGGAATCCGGTCAACATTGACCCGGCCCCGGCGCAGTTCATGCAGGAAACGGGCCTCGGCGTTGGGATCATTGAACTCGAAACCGGGATTGAGCTGCGGCGTCAGGATCGGATCATAGAGCCGCCCGGACTGGATCGCATCAAGCCTGCGGCCGGAGCGGCTCGAATCGGCCCAGGCCAGCGTCGGCAGAACCAGCGCTCCTGCAAGGGCAATGAGCACAATGCGTTTCATCGGGGTATCCTTCTGACAGTCTGTGTGTACGGACCCTATGTGGGGTCAGTTGTTCAGCATGCCAAGGGTGCTCGCCTCAGGACGGCGCAGACGGCCCGAGCCATCAAGCACAAGCGCGAACACAAGAATGGCGAAGCTGATCAGATTGATCAGGCTGCCAAGCGGAACCAGGAGATCCGGCCGGTCGCCATTTGGCGGCAACCCCGCGAACACCTCGCCGTCAAAGACCGATATCGGGAAATGCAGGGCATCATGAATGCTCTGGGCCGAAAACACGGGAATGCCCAAGGCCGGTGACAGGGACAAAGCCAGATCCGAACCAATCCAGAGACAACTGCCGACATAGATCAGCCCGATCGGGATGCTGCCATAAAGCCGTGTCCGGAGGATCGAACCGGCAAAGCCGGGCATGTATTCGACATGGAAACACAACAGCGCCCCGAACGCCAAGAGCGGCAGGAGTTCGACGAGGCCCGCGCGCGGAAAAAACAGAAACGCGGCCGACAGATCGATGCCCCAGAAACTGCCATACATGAAGAACGAAGGCAGATCGGGCAGCAGCAGCGCCAGCGGAAACAGCACCCAGAACCGCGACCCGACCGCCAGACCACGGCGGTAGAAGGCAACCGCCCCGACCCAGGCCGCGGCAAGAAGCAGCGACGGCTGAAGCCACAGGCCAAGCACCTGCGCCACCTCCCCGCAGATGCCGCCACTGACACAGCCCCGGCCCGCGAGCAGCGGAACGACGAACCACAGCGCCTGAGCAAAGAACACCTTGCCCAGCGCAAGCAGGGCGGCGAAGGCGAAAAACCAGGCTGTGAAGTTTCGGGCTGTGAGTTTCAAAGGCACGCGGAGATCCGTAATGTGAGCTGGGTACAACCTGCTCGTGCTCCCCTAACAAAACGCTAAACCGCCGGTGTTGGCTTTCTGAAATCCGATATTTTTCCAAGCTCTGCAGAAATAACACTCAGATTTAAGTGGTTTTCTGGGCGGCCGGCTGACAGCAACATCGACCGGGATATGCGATGTCTAGTCGCGCCCGCCCGAACGTTCCTCATCTGCACGCCGCAGGCGTTTCTCCAGCGCCCTGAGCCCCAGCGACAAACCGACCGTGAGCAGCAGATAGACATAGGCGACGATCGAATAGGTTTCGAAGAAGCGGAACGAGCCCGAGGCGTAGACCTTGCCCATCTGGGTGAGGTCGGCAACGCCCAGCACCGACACCAACGAGGAATCCTTGATCATGGCGATAAAGTCATTGCCGAGCGGTGGCAGGATGGTGCGGATCGCCTGCGGCAGCACGATGAAGCGGAAACGCTGCAGCCGGGTCAGCCCCAGCGCCTTGGCCGCTTCGATCTGGCCCTCGTCGACCGCCAGGATGCCAGCGCGGAACACTTCCGAGATGAAGGCCGAATAGCCGATGGTCAGCGCAATGATCGCCCGCCAGAGCAGCGACACGTCGCGCACCAGCAACTCGCCGATCAGCCCCGCCTCGATCAGCGGCGTCATCAGGAAATTCCAGGCGATCACGAAGCCCGGCGCGCCGACAAAGGCGATGTAGAACAACAGCACCAGGATCGGGATGCCGCGGATGATTTCGACATAGAACCGCGCCACCTGCCGCGCCAGCAGCGAACCGGAAAGCCCCATCACCGCCAGAAGCAGGCCGAACAGGGTCGCCAACGCAAATCCCACGAGGGTGACGAAGATGGTGATCCAGACGCCCTTGGAGACGATGGTGAAGATCTGGCTGTAGAGATCGTTGATCGCGATCTGGACCGCCAGGAACAGCGCGATGGCGCCGGCGGCCAGCAGCCACCAGGGAAAATCATCCTTGCCGTCCTGCTTTGGGGCCATGGTCACGCCTGGGGGCTTTCCGTTTGTCCACCAATTGGCGCCGGCCGCGTGAACAATTGCTCCCGCACCCCGCCTTGCCATTGGTCGTCCTCGCTCTGCGCGCTGAGCACGAAGCCATGCCGCTCATACAGCACCCGCGCCGCCTCAAGCCCGGCGAAGGTGGTCAGCCAGACCGGTCCTGCCGCCACGCGGTCCGCATGATCGATCGCGCGGCGCATCAGCTGTTTGCCGAGCCCGCTGCCGCGCGCGGTATCCGAGACCACGAACCATCTCAGATGCGCGCCATCCGGCCCGCCACCCGTCACATCCATGCTGACCGACCCGGCGAGCGCCCCGCCTCGCCAGGCGGTCAGGAAAAGGTCGCGCTCCGGATCCATGCGAGCGAGGAACTCCGCGAGTTCCGCCGCCACCTTGGTTTCGAACGCCAGGCCAAAACCCCATTCCCGCGCATAATAGCCCATATGCAGGCCGAGAACGCCCGAAAGCGCACCCGGCCTGTAGCCGTCAAAAACCACGAACACCGCCCGATCAGCCGCCGAGCTTGTAATCGAGGAACCACTTCGTGTTGAGCGCGTCGATGGTGCCGTCGGCCTTCATGTCGGCGATTGCCGCATTGATCGGCGCCACCAGCTCCGAGCCCTTGGGGAAGATGAAGCCGAAATCCTCTGTGCCCATGGCTTCGCCGATCAGCTTGAGCCCGCCATCGGAGGCTTCGACATAGCCCTTGCCGGCGGTGCCATCGGTGAGCACCAGATCGACATCGCCCGTTTTGAGCGCCTGCACCGTCGCGCCGAAGGTTTCCATCAGCTTGATGCGCGGGTTCTGCTCGTCGCCGTCCAGCATGTCATAGACGGCCACATAGAACGGCGTGGTGCCGGCCTGGGCGCCGACAAGCCCGTCTTCAAACTCCGCGAAGCTTGCCGCATCGGTGAACCGGTCCTCGTCGCCGCGCACCAGCATGAACATTTCAGAGCGCATATAGGGATCGGAAAAGTCCACCTTCTCCTTGCGCTCTTCCTTGATGGTGATCCCGGTCATGCCGATCTGGTACTGACCGTCCGACACCGCCTGGATCATCGCGTCCCAGGATGTGTTCTGGTACTCGACGGTGAAATTGAGCCGCTTGGCGATCTCGTTCATCGCGTCATACTCCCAGCCGATCTGATCGCCGGTCTTGGGATCGATGAACTGCAGCGGCGGATAGGCGTTCTCGGTCACGACCACGACAGTCTCGCCGCCGAGATCGGGCAGGTCGGATGCCTGGGCGGCAGCCGGGAGCAGGGCTGCGGAAAGGCCAAACATGGTGGCGGCCGCCATCATTGCGGATTTGAAATAGAACATGGTTTTTCCCCTATGAGGTCTCGGGATCGAATTGCCGGCGCGGCAGCCATTGGCAATGGCGCGGCGCGAGACTGGCACTTTGCAATGCCGCACGGCGGGCTGCAAGGGCAGAGGCGATCAAGCAACAGACATAACGGCATTTCTCTATCGTCATGGCATGGACACTCTCTCCGTCGTCATCCTCGGGCTTGACCCGAGGATGAAAACAGTGGGTTGATTTGAACAGGCACACCGAAACCCTCCGCGCGCTGAGCGCCGGAGTTTGGGAAATGACAGTCCGGAGGGCCGCGCGCAGGCTGTGCCGAACGGAAAGGGTAGAAAGGGTGGCGCGAACCCGCGCGCGGCCCGGAATTCGCCGGATGGGGTGCGCCATCCGACAGGCATCTGGCTGACCATGCCGGACAGAAGGGGTCTCCTTCCGTGCGTCCGCCCCGGATTGGCCCGGAACAGCAGGCCCCGGCCGGGCCCGCAGGCATGGCGTCAAACAGCGGGTCCGGCACGGACATGCCGCCCTTTCGGGCAGACAGACCGCCACAGGCCCGTTTCAGCGCCGGCCCCGCCCCGCCAATGGGGCTTTTCGGGATCCGGCGCTTCACCGGTGGCTGGCTTGGCCCGATCCTCCCGCCCGAAGATGCCGCCCGGAAATCCGGCTTGGCATCCCGCTTGGGACGATCGCGCTGCCAGCGGAGCACCGCCGCGCAATCGCCTCCGCCCAGCCCGGCCGCACGCTACGGCCCGCCTGAACGGCATCCCTCCCACCTGGCCCGAAACGTCCGCGAAACCATCCGGCAGCAGGAGTGAGACGATGATCCCATGGGTTTGGAAGGTGGGGAAGAAATTGTGGATTTTTTTGTGGGAGGAGGAGACTCAAGCGTACCCTGTCCTCCGCCATGTCCGGCCTGAACTGACGTGCCGGTGGGTGGGCAATAAAGCAGAAGACAACATGAACTTGCGAACTGTGGTGATGAGAGTCAGGCAGGTTTGGCTTTGGGTCCTCGGGTCAAGCCCGAGGATGACGAAGGAGAGAATGGGCCCGGGAATGACGACGGAGGGAATACGCCCTGGACTGACGGCCGGGAGAATGTGCCCCGGGCCGGCGACCGAGAGAATGCACCCCGGGATGACGACCGGGAGAGCCTGTTACGGACGTTCACTTCCTTCTCGTCAACTTCAATTCGTGCATGCGGCACAGATAGTCCCGAACAGGTTACACCTTTGCGCTTGAAATTCGGGTTCGGAGCTGTCCAGAGCTCTCACCTCTTCATCCCCGGCTCACTTTCTCCGTCGTCATCCTCGGTCACTCTCTCCATCGTCATCCTTGGTTCGTTCTCTCCGTCGTCATCCTCGGGCTTGACCCGAGGACCCAGAACCAAGCAGATTTCCCGCATGACGGGATATGTTTACATCGTCACCAACCACAAACACGGCACGCTCTACATCGGCGTGACGTCCGATCTCGCGCGCCGGATCCATGAACATCGGGAGGCGGGAACGCCGGGATTTGCCTCGAAATACGGTTGCCGGCAACTGGTCTGGTATGAGGAGCATTTCAATATTGCCGGCGCAATCCAGCGGGAGAAATCGCTCAAGCGCTGGTATCGCAAATGGAAGATCGAGCTGATCGAAAGCGTCAATCCGGATTGGCGGGATTTGTATGACGAACTGTGGTGATGAGAGTCAGGCAGGTTTGGCTTTGGGTCCTCGGGTCAAGCCCGAGGATGACGAAGGAGGGAATACGCCCTGGACTGACGACCGGGAGAATGTGCCCCGGGATGACCAAGGAGAGAATGCGCCCTGGACTGGCGCGCAGAGAGCACGCCTCACTCGTGAGCTACGTCAGCAACCGCTCAGCGGCCGGCTTCGTTGCGGGCGGCGGAGGCGAGGAGGTCCCACATGTCAGCACCGGCCTCGAAAGGGGAAGACTTGGCCTTTGACGCAGGCGCCTTGTCGCCCATCGCCTTGAGTTCGGCTTCAAGGCTTCGCTCGGCGCTGGTCTTTTTCGCATTTGTGCGTTGGCTCGCGGTCCCGTTGTCAGGCCGCACCGGCAGCGCAATCTGCGGCACAACCGCATGCTTACCGGTGTTGACGAGAACAGGAAGGGACACGGCGGTTCACTCCGAAAGGGCCCAGGTCCCCATCCACCAGTCACGATGAGCCGGTGTTCACGGGGCCAAGGCCAGGATCAACCTCCAGCTATGGACGCTCCCCATTGCCAGAGATTTAAACCGATCCGTCGCATTTTAGGCATCGGTCACTTATCACGGGCGCCGGCCCCAAAAACCAAAAAAGCGCCGGGAAACCGGCGCTTTGAGGGACAGACCCGAAGGCTTGTCAGAAACGATGTGTGCGGCCTATTCGCTCTTGGCTTCTTCAGCCGGTGCTGCTGCTTCTGCGGCAGCTGCTTCATCCGCTGCGGCCTTTGCGGCGGCGGCTTCAGCGGCGTCTGCTGCTGCCTTTTCCGCGGCCAGAGCCTCGGCGGCTGCGATCTTCTCGGCCTCGATGCGTGCCTTCTCCTCGGCCAGAGCCTGACGCTCGGCGTCATTGAGCTTGCGGGCGCGGGTGTTGGTGTTCTCGACGATACGGGCCGACTTACCGCGACGGTCGCGCATGTAGTAGAGCTTGGCGCGGCGAACCTTACCGCGGCGGACCACTTCAACGGCTTCAACCAGCGGCGAGTACATCGGGAACACGCGTTCCACGCCTTCGCCGTAGGAAATCTTGCGGACGGTGAAGCTCTCATTGAGGCCGGCGCCGGCGCGCGCGATGCACACGCCTTCAAAAGCCTGCAGACGGGTGCGCTTGCCTTCGGTCACGCGGACCTGGACGCGCAGTGTGTCGCCGGCGGAAAATTCTGGAAACTTGCGGGAAGCTTCGATCTTGGCGGCCTGTTCGGCCTCCAGCTGGGCAATAATGTTCATGGTCCTCGACCTTTCGTTCTTCTCAAACGGTCAGAGCGCTCTCGTCTCGCCTCTTTGGCATGTCCCGGTCCGGGATCATCCTCAGTGCTGTGCCGGTGAAGGCAGGAGCGGATTCACCATTCATTGTTTGGCAGGCGCCGTTGTTTGCACGGCTGTCGGACGTTGCCGATCGCGGGGCAGATACACCAAACGCGCCCGCTTGTCACCCGATATCAGTGATTTTTCTCTGAGCCAGCAGATCAGGCCGCCGCGCGCGCGTCAGCTTGAGCGATTCCGCCTCGCGCCACTCCTCCACGGCCTTGTGATTGCCCGAGGTCAGAACGGCAGGGATCTCGCGGTCTTCAAACAGTTGCGGCCGGGTGTAATGCGGGTGTTCGAGCAATCCGGTCTCGAAGCTTTCATGGCTTCCGGACTCGGCATTGCCCATGACGCCCGGCAGCACCCGGATCACCGCATCGAGCAGGATCAGCGCCGCAGGCTCGCCGCCCGAGAGCACATAATCGCCGATCGAGACCTCCTCGAGATTGCGCGCCTCGATCACCCGCTGGTCAACTCCCTCGAAGCGGCCGCAGACGATCATCGCGCCGGGGCCATCCGCCAGCGCGCGAACCCGGGCCTGGGTCAGCGGACGCCCGCGCGGGCTCATCAGCAGCCGTGGCCGCGTGTCGCCCTCGGGGCTGACCGCATCGATGGCCCGGGCCAGCACATCGGACCGGAGCACCATGCCGGCGCCACCGCCGGCCGGCGTGTCATCGACATTGCGGTGCTTGCCGGTGGCATAATCACGGATATTGACCGGCTCGAGCGATGCGTCACCGCGCTCGAGCGCCCGGCCCGCCAACGACACCCCCAGATGGCCGGGAAACATCTCCGGATAGAGTGTGAGAACGGTGGCGCGAAAGCCCATCAGTCCCGCGCTCCGCCCGGGCCTTCACCCTTGCCATCAAAACCTTCGCCGGGCTCGTCATCTTCGCCGGTGTCGATCAGCCCGGCTGCGATGGGATCGACAAGAATGCGGCCGGCCTCGAGATCGACTTTGGGTACGGCAGCCAGCGTGAACGGGATCACCACCGGCTTCCTGCCGTCCTCACGCAATTCCAAAAGGTCGCCGCCACCGAAATCGAGCACGCCGGAGACTTCGCCCCAGAATTGCCCCTCGGCGTCCCAGGCCTCCAGCCCTTCGAGATCGGCATGGAAATACTCGCCCTCCTCCAGATCCTCGTCATCAAGGCTGGAGCGGTCGATATAGAGATTGAGGCCCTTGAGCGCTTCGGCAGCATTGCGGTCGTTGATGCCGCGGAAGCGGACCACAACGACGGTCTTGGCAAGCCGGTGATCAAGGATCTCGAAGCGGCGGCCATCTTCGCTGTAGAGCGCACCATACTCGGCGATCGCCATCGGATCCTCGGTGAACGGCTTGACCCGCACCTCACCGCGAATGCCCTGCGCAGCACCGATGATGCCGATCAGGATGGGGTTTTCGAGCTTGCTCATGGACATCTCCAGGGTGGGCAACGCGAAACGGGCGGCATGATGCCGCCCGTAATATAGCGCAAAACGCCCAGCCTAGAGGATGGGCGAGACGCTGTCCCGGTTATTCCGCAGCTGCTTCTTCGACCGGAGCTTCTTCTGCCGGTGCGGCAGCGGCTTCGGCGGCAGCTGCTGCTGCATCCTCTTCCTTCTGCTTCTTCTCGGCAGCGCGCTCCTGCGCCTTCTTGCCAGGCTGTGCCTTGTTCGGGTTGTTGCGGGCTTCGCGGGTCATCATGCCGGCTTCGGCCATGAAGCGGGCGACGCGGTCGGTCGGCAGCGCGCCGTTGTCGAGCCAGTGCTGGATGCGCTCCTGGTTCAGGCTGACGCGGGCCGCGTCGTCCTTGGCCAGCATCGGGTTCCAGTAGCCCAGGCGCTCGATGAAGCGGCCGTCGCGCGGGCTGCGCACATCGGCAACGACAACGTGGTAGTAAGGACGCTTCTTGGAGCCGCCACGGGCCAGACGAATTTTCAGTGCCATTTTCTTTTCCTTTGAGTAAGCAGTCTTGTTGGCTGTTGGGTTGAAAGTCTTCGGACGCCGTTCAGCGCCAGATCGGTGAAATCATTTCGAGGCCGCCTGCTTGTGGTGCTGGATGACTTCGCGAATGACGAATTCGAGAAATTTTTCGGCGAAATCCGGATCGAGATCGGAGGATTTCGCCAGATCGCGCAGCCGGGCAACCTGCTCTGCCTCGCGGTTCGGGTCGGACGGCGGCAGCTCGGCCGAGGCCTTGAGCGCGCCGACGGCCTTGGTCACCCGGAAGCGCTCGGCCAGGATGTGAATCAGCGCCGCGTCGAAATTGTCGATCGAACGGCGGTATTCAAGCAGCTTGGCCATCGCCTCGGTGTTGGTGCTCATGCCCCGGCCCTCACTTCTTCTTCGGCAGGCCGGGAAGGCCGCCACCCAGTCCCGGAAGCTTCGGCCCGCCCAGGCCTGGAAGACCACCGGGCAATCCACCCGGCATGCCACCGGGAAGGCCGCCCGGCAAACCACCCTTGCCGAGACCGGCGGCCTCGGCCTGCTTCTGGAGCGCCTCAAGCTGCTTCGGGTCCATCTTCGACAGATCCGGCATGCCGCCCATGCCACCCATACCGCCGGGCAGGCCCATTTTCTGGGCCAGGCCGCCCATGGCCGCGCGCATCATGCCGCCACCCTTGCCCTTGCCGCCCATGGCTTTCATCATGTCACCCATCTGCCGGTGCATCTTGAGAAGCTTGTTGATGGCGGCGGCATCGGTGCCCGAACCGGCGGCGATACGCTTTTTGCGGCTGTGCTTCAAGATATCGGGATTGGCGCGCTCGGCCTTGGTCATCGAGCCGATGATGGCGAGCTGGCGGGCAAACGTCTTGTCATCCATGCCGGCGGCCGACATCTGGTCCTTCATCTTGCCCATGCCGGGCATCATGCCCATGATCCCGCCCATGCCGCCAAGCTTCTGCATCTGCCCGAGCTGGTCGGCCAGATCATTGAGATCGAACTTGCCGGATTTCATCCGGGCGGCCATGGTCTGCGCCTTTTCGGCGTCGAAATTCTCCGCCGCCTTTTCGACCAGGCTGACGATGTCGCCCATGCCGAGGATGCGGTCGGCGACGCGGCGGGGATGGAATTCCTCGAGCGCATCCATCTTTTCGCCGGTGCCGATCAGCTTGATCGGCTTGCCGGTGACGGCGCGCATCGACAGCGCGGCACCGCCGCGACCATCGCCGTCCATGCGGGTCAGAACCAGGCCGGAAATGCCGACGCGCTCGTCGAAATTGCGGGCCAGGTTGACCGCGTCCTGGCCGGTCAGCGCATCGGCCACCAGCAGGATTTCATGCGGGTTGGCGCGGCGCTTGATCTCGGCCATTTCGGCCATCAGCGGCTCGTCGATATGGGTGCGGCCGGCGGTATCGAGAATGACCACGTCGTGGCCGCCGAGCTTGGCCGCCTGCACCGCGCGCGCGGCGATGTCGGTGGGCGACTGGCCGGCAATGATCGGCAATGTGGCGACCCCGGTCTGCTCGCCCAACTGCCTGAGCTGTTCCTGCGCCGCCGGCCGCCGCGTGTCGAGCGAGGCCATCAGCACTTTCTTGCGGTCGCGCTTTTCCAGCCGTGCCGCGATCTTGGCCGAGGTCGTGGTCTTGCCCGAGCCCTGCAGGCCGACCATCATGATGACGACGGGCGCGGCGGCATTGAGATCGATGGCAACGCCTTCTTCGCCCAGAAGCGCCACCAGCTCGTCGTGGACAAGCTTGACCACCATCTGGCCCGGCTTGATCGACTTGACGATCTCGGCGCCGACGGCCTTTTCGCGCACCCGGTCGGTGAAGCCGCGGACCACTTCCAGCGCCACGTCGGCCTCCAGAAGCGCGCGGCGAACCTCGCGCATGGCTTCCGACACATCCTTGTCCGACAGGGCGCCGCGCCCGGTCAGATTGTTGAGGATGGAGCCAAGCCGGTCCTGGAGATTTTCAAACATTACGTCGTCCTGTTTTTGCTGAAGCGGTCTCCAGCCCATATGGGACGACCATTACCCAAAGCCAAACAACACCCGAGGGCGCATCGCGCTGTCGGGTGGTGACCTCCGGGATCGATTTTACACCACTTGGGGTCCCGGTCGGCGGCTCGGAGTCATGCTCGTCGCAGATTTGCGTGGGGTAAACAGGAAAAGGGGGGCTGAGTCAAGGTTTGGGGGCGGGGGAGGCTCAGCCGGCGATTTCGCGGCAACCGGCGCTCCGGTCCCTAAAACGACACCGGCCACTTCTGGGCGGAATGCATCACGGTCAGGACTCGACATGGCTGTATGTCAAGCGATAGGCGATGATTTAGGGCGCATCCGCCAGCACCAGTTCGCGCGTGGTCTTGATCCTGCCAGGACAGCTATGGCCGCCTGGTTGACGCCCTCGCCAACCCCCGCCTCGATTTCGGCAAGCTGCCGCTCTTCACGGGCGACAAAGTCCTCGATCGCCTTGGCAGCCATGTAGGCGCGGGAGCGATCCTGCTTTGCAGCGAGTTGTTCGAGCCGATCTGCGTTTTCATCGGGCACGCGGACGATAACGGCGGACATGGTCATGAGGCTCGCGTTGATTCATTGTGAGTTTATGGGAACCATCAGGCTCATCAAGATATCAGGCCATTCCGACACTTATTGCCGACGGAAGTATAATGTATTCTGTGTTCGCAGCATCGAAGTCATCAATTGCGAAGCTAAGCAAGATACAAGCCTAGCCGCTCTTTGGCTTCCTGCTTTAGGGAAGCCGCGGTCATATCTTTCATAATAAAAATCGTACCACCACCACCGAGTTGGCTTGTGGCCCCTTTGGTTTTCTTCCAAATCGTATCCAACCGGATGGCCGCGAGATAGTCGTGAACCTGATTGGTTATCCGGTAGACACCTTATTTACAGATTCAAAAACCCGCATCACATAGATGCTCGGCGTGCTGATGCCGCTTCTGCTCATCGGTTGACATGTTGAGATGCTCCGCAGCCGAAAGATAAGGCTCCGTAGATTTCTCGATCTCTAACAACAGCTCGCGAATATAGTCATCATCCCGCGTCATGGTTCACCTTCAGTTTTCGGCTTTTTTCGGAGCCATCACACTTTAATGCCTTGGCCAAGGTTACGTCTCTGGCTCGAACTTCGCTCCACAATAACCACATCCACTAAAACTCCTGCGCTGCCACATCCTGCCGTCCATGAATGACGCGCAAAACTATGACGGCATCACCATCGATGCGGAAATAGATACAGCGTTCGCGGTAGGGGAGGGCTCTCAGTCCTGGACGTATCCAATCACGGGGCACACCCGTGAATCCGGTTTTGGCAATCCACTCGATCTTCGCGTTGAGGTCGGCCACAAACCTGGTGGCAATGCCGACGTCCTCGTGGGCGAGATAGATAAAAATCTCTGTCAGGTCGTCCTGCGCTTTCGGCGCGAGAACTAGGGCCTGTGGACATTCAGGATTCCCATCGGGTTTGATTTCTGATTCAAACTTTCCAAACGGAGGTTTGAATGAACGAGCAGCGCTTTGTGGTGACGGATGATGTATGGCAGCGACTTGAGCCGCATTTGCGTGGAAAGGCCAGCGATGCGGGAGCCACGGCAAGAGACAATCGGCTGTTTCTTGAATCAGTTTTTTGGCGCGTTCGGACCGGCTCACCATGGCGCGACCTGCCGCCAGCTTTCGGGAATTGGAACAGTCAGTTTCGGCGGTTTCGCCGCTGGGCGAAGGCGGGAGTATTCGAGGGTCTTTTCAAAGCCATGAGCGGTGACCCCGACCTCGAATATGCGCTCATCGACGGCACCATTGTTCAGGTTCACCAGAAGGCAGCTGGCGCAAAAGGGGGACTCAGGCTCAGGCCATCGGGCGCTCACGCGGCGGCCTGACGACCAAAATCGTTGCACTCGTCGATGCTCTTGGCAACTTGGTCCGCTTTCTGCTGCTGCCGGGTCATGCGCACGACATGAAAGGCGTTGCGCCGCTGATCCGGGATGTCTCCTTCGGCGCGCTAATGGCGGATAAAGCATTCGACGCGAACTGGCTTCTAGAGGAGTTGGATGAGCGTGGCGCAAGCGCCGTGATCCCACCGAAATCAAACCGAAAGCAACAGCGTGACTACGATGTCGAAGCCTACAAGTGGCGGCATCTGGTTGAAAACTACTTCGCGAAGATCAAGGAATTCAGAGGCATAGCAACACGCTATGACAAAACGGACTGTAGCTACACAGCCAGTTGGAACCTTGCCGCGACCCTGATTGCGTCAAGATGATTGTCCACAGGCCCTAGTCTTTTTGAGACAATCTTACCATTCCCCGTTTCACGATTTCGTCTGTAATGTCTTGGCCACCAGCATACTCGATACCTTCGCCCGCTGCAATTTCTGCGTCAGCAATGTCCACCAATGCACGCGTTTCGACAAGGCGGGTTTCATAATCCTCCAGCATCCGCAGACCAGCCCGAACAACTTCACTCGCATTGTTGAAGCGTCCAGACGCAACTTTCTCGGCAATAAAGGCTTCGTAGCGGTCTCCGACCACATAAGATTTCTTCACATTCGCCATGGCTCAGCCCTTTCTTTGTGGCCGATCATGACACAAAGTGAGAATAGTTCCTACTTTTTCTGATACGTGAATCCCATACGCATCCAGCACATGGCGAAAATAGGCCACGGCGAACTCGCTTGACTGCCAGCGCATCTCCAAGCCCGCATTTGTGACTTCACACTCCTGAACGACAGTTCTCGCACTCCCCCAGCCGCCGCATCCTCCCCAACCCGCCATCCAGCAAAAAATCCCGGCACCCTCCCCCTATTCTTGCCAGCTTGTTTTGCTATCTTCTAATATTGATGCGGAGTTTGAGGCGCCCCATGTACCCCACCTACACCAGATCAGAACGCATTGCCGACGGCAGCATGCACGCCATCGGGGTCACCGGGGCACTGCTCGGTGCGATCCTGTTGCTGGTGTGGGCGGCGCCGGTCGCCTCGCCCTTGGAAATCACGGCCATCTCGGTCTACGCGATCACGCTGATTGGCACATTCTCGGCCTCGGCGTTTTACCACATGACCCCGTGGGAGAGCCTCCGGCCGGTTCTGCGGCGGATCGATCATGCGGCGATCTATCTGAAGATCGCCGGCACCTATACGCCTCTGGTGGTGATGATCGGTTCCGGACTGGCCTATGTGGTTCTTGCCGTTGTCTGGGCCCTGGCGCTGGTCGGCATGGTGCTCAAGCTGGTGTTCTGGAGCAAGCCCGGTCAGTTCGGCCCCGCGCTCTATCTGATCATGGGGTGGATGAGCGTGGTGCTGTTCTGGTCGGCATGGTCACAACTGCCCATTGGCTACATCATCGCCGGTGGACTGCTCTACACCGTCGGCGTGGTGTTTTACGCGGCGAAGAAAATGAAATTCTCGAACGCGATCTGGCATGGTTTCGTCATTGCGGCGTCGGCCTGTTTCTTTGCGGCCATCACGGTTGTGACAACACAGCCGGCCATCGCCTAACCGTATCGTTCAGCCCGGTTCAGACGACCAAAAACATGTCAGAGCGCAGAGTGCGCAATGTCTCTAAGCGCCGGCGCATTTCTGGCGAGAAGGCATTGTTTTCGATGCACATCATTTTCAGCTTTGGGGCATCGAGCGCAAATTGCATGAGTGCTTCGCCGCTCTCATCACCCAGGTCACAGCCGACCATCCCGATCTCCGGGAGCGAGGCAGGCAAGGCGTCGACGAGGGCAACGGCACCGGTCTCGCCGATCTCTTGATTGTAGCTGATGCTGAATGAGCGCATCGCGCGCGCATCGTGCAAACGCAGCGCGTTCAGCCCCTGAGCGATCGCCAGCGCATCTTGCGGGCTCAAGCCGGCCCGGCGCAGATGCAGATCGAACCCGGACGCCGGAAAGCCATCCGCCTCCAGTTTCGCGGCCATCTGGCTGCAGACCGGTTTGCCAATCTCGCGTAGCGCTGCAATCAACGCTTGGCCCGCCATGCCGTCAATTCCTTCCAGCTTGACCCCTGCATAGGTCACGGTCGACAAGAAAGACGGCCCGACTGCGCCGATCAAAGCAAGCTTCCTGAGAAATTTCCGTCGCCACATCATTGCAGCCCATCTGACCAGAGCGAAAGACTGTCTGGCATATAATCCACAAGCCGGCTGGCCGCCAGACCTTAACTGATATGTCTCAAACTCGCATAGAGCCATGCGCCTGTAATCAAGACCAATACCAAGGGAAGGTGCGACATCCCGCACAAGCGGTACAATCATCGCGCCCCAATCTTGCACGCCCCTCTAAAACCCCCACACCCAGACGATCATCGGCACCGAAACGGCAATCACGATCACCTCGAGGATCAGGCCCATGCGCCAGTAGTCGCCGAACTGGTAGTTGCCCGGGCCCATGATGATGGTGTTGTTCTTGTGCCCGATCGGGGTGAGGAAGGCGCAGGAGGCGGCGACCGCCACGCCCATCAGGAACGGGTCGGGACTGACATCGAGCGTATTGGCGATGCTGACTCCGATCGGGGCCGCGATCAGCGCGGTGGCGACATTGTTGAGAAAGTCCGACAGTGTCATGGTGATCACCATCAGCACCATGAGCACCGCCCAGGGCGGCAGGTCGACGGTCTGGGTGACGATGAGCCCGGCAATCAGCTGGCTGCCCCCGGTCTGCTCAAGTGCTGCCCCCACCGGAATCAGGCAGGCCAGCAGCACGATCACCTTCCACTCGATCAGCGCGTAGAAATCGCGCCCGCCGATCACCCCGAGCGCCAGATAGGCCACCACGCACAGACCCAATGAAATTGTCAGCGGCGCAACGCCGATCACGGTAAGCGCAATCGAGGCCGCGAAAATCGCCAGTGCGGCGAGCGCCTTGGTCCGCTGCAACACCTCAAGCCGGCGGTTTTCCAGCGGCAGCACACCGAGCCAGGCGCTGGCGGCGGCAATGTTGTCATCCGGCCCGATCAAAAGCAGTACGTCGCCGGCCTTCACCGGCAGATTGCGCACCCGCTCGCGGAACCGCTTGCCCTGGCGCGAAACACCCAGCAGCGTCACACCGTGTTTCTGAACCAGCCGCAAGCCTGCCGTGGTCCGGCCAACAATGCGCGCGTCTTCTGGCACGATCACCTCGACAAGGCTCAGGGACTTGCCCAGCAACCCCCCATGGTGCTCGGCCCCGACCGTATCGAGCTCGGCCGCGCCCATGAACGCCTCGATCTGCTTGGGATCGCCTTCCAGCGCCAGAAAATCGCCCTGCCGGAGTTCGCGGGCACGCGAGAAGCCCGGCAGCCGCTTGCCCTGCCGCACAAGGCCCAGGATCGTGACGTCACTGTCATTGGCGAGGGAATAGAGGTCGCCGACGGTCTGACCGATCGATCTGGAGCCCTCCTTCACCCGCGCTTCGGCAACGTAGAGGCCCGCATCGCCTTCCAGCGAGACGGCATCGGGGCGCGCGGGCAGCAGACGCCAGCCGATGAAGGCCACATAGGCAATGCCGACAACAGCAACCGCGATGCCCACCGGCGCGAAATCGAACATAGAGAACGGCGCGCCGAGCGCATCCTCGCGGTATTGGGCAATCACGATGTTGGGCGGCGTGCCGATCAGGGTGATCATTCCGCCCAGAATGGTGCCGAAGGACAGCGGCATCAGCGAGAGCGAAACCGCCCGTTTGGCCTTGCGCGCCGCATCGATGTCGAGCGTCATCAACAAGGCCAGGGCCGCGACATTGTTGATCACCGCAGACAACGCCGCACCGGCCACCGCCATCACCCCGATATGGACAGGAAGCGGCCGGTCTGAAGAGATGACGAAGCGGGCGATCAGCTCGACCGCGCCGGAATTCATCAGCCCGCGCGAGACGATCAGAACAAGCGCGATGATGACGACGGCGGGATGGCCGAAGCCGCCAAAGGCCGCACCCGGCTCGATCAGCCCGAGCAGCACCGTGGCAAGCAAGGCGACAAACGCCACCAGATCGTAGCGGAACCGGCCCCACACCAGCATCCCGAACAGGACGATCAGAATTCCAAAAAGCATGATCTGTTCGGTGGTCATGGGGCGTGGTCTCTCGTGTCCTGGACGTGAAATTCCCGGCTGAGGGGTACATGGACCATGCCCATGGTCAACCCCGGCACTCACGACCCGATCACAACGACGGACACATAACGCGCCCGCCGCTCGTCTGACAAATTTGAAGTCCATGCTATTGCGTGTAAACTACACCTATTGTATATACCCATCATGTTCAATCATGAAGACATCGTCCTGCACTGGGTCAACCGGATCGGATTTCTCAGCCGAAGCGAACTGGCGGCGCGGTTTCGCGCGGCCGGCCATTCGATCAGCGCCGAAGAATGGGCGCTGCTGCTGATGCTCTGGGCAAAGGGGCCGAGAACGCCAGGCGAGCTGGCTCAGGAAACGGTCAAGGACCGGACCACCGTCACCCGGCTGATCGACGCCATGGTGCGCAAAGACCTGGTCACCCGTTCCGAGGATTTAGCCGACAGACGCCGCAGCATCATAACACTCAGCCGCCACGGCGAAGACCTCAAACACCTTCTGATCCCCATAGCCCAGGCCTTCATCGCCGAGGCCGTCGCCGAAATCCCGGTCGACGACATGGAAACAACCCTACGGACCTTGCGGAAAATCACCGAAACACTGACAGCGCGCACAGGCCCGGACGCCCCCGAAAGGAGCTGAACATGCAGGATTACAATTACGACGGGTTTTCGACCAATGACTACGAGTTCGACACCCAAACCGGCGCTGCCCTTGGGCACAAGGCCCTGGACTTCACGCTCGAGACAGTCGACGGCGAAAGCAGAAACCTGCTCGACTTTCCCGGAGATTTCCTGGTGCTGGAGCTTGGCAGCATCACCTGCCCACTGTTCCAGAGTCGGCGAACCATCATGGAACCGTTGCAGCGCGAATTCCCCAACGCAACTTCAGCCGTGCTCTATGTCCGAGAAGCCCATCCCGGCGCGAACATCCCCGCGCACAAGAGCTTCGTCGACAAGGCCCATTGCGCCCGCCGCCTCAAGCAGTTCGACGGCGAGACCAGGACCATATTCATCGACGATCTGGAAGGTCATGCGCACAAGGCCTATGGCAGCATGCCCAATGCCGTGTTCATCATCAACAAGCACAGATGCGTGGTTTTCCACGCGGAATGGAACAATCCCACCGCCACCCGCAAGGCGCTGCGGCAACTCACCGACAACAGCCCCGTCACTGCGCGCAGCTTCTTTTTCCCCGCAACGCCCGCTGTCGCCTTGCGCACGCTGGGCCATGCAGGCAAGGGCGCGGCTCCGGATTTCTTCCGGGGCCTGCCATTTCTGATCTGGGTCAACATCATCAAGCGGAACCTGCGGCTGCTGTTCAACAGGCCCGCGCAATACTCCGCCGAAACCCGGTGCTGACCTCTCAAAGATCCCGCGAGCTACTGCGCCAGATATTGGTTGGTGGTCCAGCCCGACACATCCGGCATTGCCTTGTGCACGTCACCATTGGCGTCGCGCAGGATCCCCGCTTCGAACAGGAAAGCGGTGATTCCTGAAATCAGCTCCGGATCGATCAGCCCGGCGGGTTCGCCGGGATCGCGCAGGAATCCGCCATCGACCAGCGCCTGCATGGAGGCGTGGACCAGATCGGGATTGGACAGCATGCCGTTGGTCTCCGCGATCAGAATGTCACCGGCTTCATCCGGATTGTCGGCGGCGAATTCATAACCGCGCTGGGCTGCCTTGACGAAGGCTTCGGCCGTGGCGGGATTGGCCGCAAGCCAGGTCGCATTGCCGCCCAGGAAGGTGGTGTGCTGATCCGGCACGCCATAATCGGCATAATTGAAGGCGCGCTGCGGGCGGCCGAGCAGCACCGAATTCACCCCTTCCCAAGTTCGCACCTCAAGGGTGAAATCGACTGAACCATTGGCCAGCGCCTCATAGGCCGAGGTGCCGAGCGTCACCGTCTCGAACCTGCCCTCGCCGCCATCATGCCGGATGATCGAGGAGATCAGCGCATTTTCCCAGGCGCTGCCGAAGCCGGCATAGATCTTTCCATCAAGATCGGCGGGACGCTGGATGTCCTCGCGCTCACCGTTGAACACCAGCCGCCCGGTTTCATGCTGCACCACTGCCATCACCGCTGTCATGTCAGCCCCCATCGAGCGCTGGCTGTGAAAGCCGACGGCGCTGAGGATTCCGAACTCTGCAACACCGGTCGCCACCAGCGTGCCCGACGAGGTGTCGGTGTAGGGCAGGATCTCGACATCAAGACCGGCATCAGTGAACCAGCCCTTGGCCTGGGCCACATAGAGGCCGACATGATTGGTGTTGGGCGTCCAGTCGAGCGCCACGGTGAGTTTTTCCGCAGCCTGCACCGGCAAGGCAACAAGCAGGGCAAGCGCTGCAAGGATGTGTTTCATGATCAGTCTCCTGTCTGGTTGAGAAGGGTGTCGAGAAGCTCGGCCTCAAGACGGCTTGCCTCTGGCGGCAACGAGCCGCCCAGCCGCGGGCGCGGCCAGGGAACATGGAATTCGGTTAGGATCCGGGCGGGCCGACGCGAGAAAACGTAGATCCGGTCCGACAGCGCCACCGCCTCACGCACATCATGGGTGACCAGAACTATGGTCCAGCGCGCCTGGCTCCAGCTGCGCTCGATGAAGCGCTGCATTTCGGCCCGGGTCAGCGCATCGAGCGCGCCGAAGGGTTCGTCGAGAAGCTGGATCGGGCGGTCCTGAACGATGGTGCGCAAAAGCGCTGCGCGCTGGCGCATGCCGCCCGAGAGCTGCGCCGGGTAGTGGCGCTCGAACCCCTCTAGCCCGAAGGCCGGAAACATCGGCAGCACATGACGCCGCGCGGCCTCCCGGTCCACCCCCTGCACCTCAAGGCCGAGCGTGACATTGTCGATGATCCGCCGCCACGGCATCAGCGCATCGCGCTGCGGCATGAAGGCGAATATGCGCTGTGTTTGTGAAAGCGGCGCGCCATCGACCAGGATCGTGCCCGCATCGGGACGAATCGCACCGGTGAGCAAGCGGAACAGGGTGGATTTGCCCGCGCCCGATGGCCCGAGGATCGAGACGAACTCGCCCCTGGCCACGCTCAGGGAAATGTTGTCGAGAACCGGGGTGCCGCCCAGTGTGACCGCCAGATTTGCAAGCATCAGCGCGCTCATTGACCCGCCCCCGCATGACGCCAGCCCAGCACCATGCGTTGGGCGAGAGCCGTTGCCGCAAACAGGGCCAGCGTCAGCGCTGAGCTGATCACCACCGCGGCCAGCATCAGATCGGGCCGGAAGCTGTTCTTGGCATTGAGAATGACGATACCGAGCCCTGCGCGGGCGCCGACATATTCGGCAAAGATCGCCGCCACCACCGCATAGGTGATCGAGATCCGTAAGCCGGCAAAGAAATAGGGCGTCGCCGAGGGCAGCCGGGCGCGGCGGAAGATCGTGGCGCGCGACGCACCCATCGACGCCAGCAGTGCCGAAATATCGCGATCGGTGGAGTGATAGCCATCCACCAGCGCGATCAGCATCGGAAAGAAGGTGACCAGCGCCACCAGCAGGATTTTCGGGGTCAGGCCAAAGCCGAACCACAGCACCACCAGCGGCGCGATCGCCACCAGCGGCAGGGTCTGGCTGATGACGAAGACCGGGAACAGGGCACGCCTGAGACGCGGGATGAAATCGATCAGAACCGACAGCGCAAACGCCACGCTGAGCGAACAGGCAAACCCGGTCAGGGTTGCGGTGAGCGTGGGCAGCGTGTTGGCCCACAGGATTTCGCGATTGGCCACGATCTGGCCGATCACCCGTGAGGGCGCCGGCAGCACCAGCGCCAAAATGCCCGAGGCACGGACATAGACTTCCCAGGCCGCGAGCAGAGCCGCGACACTGAGAATTGCGGGCAGGACACGGCGAAACCGTGCCGCCGGCAGGCGGGACAACAAACGGGCCATCGGATCAGGCGATCGAAGGACTGTTGGCTGAAACCGTCAGATCAATGGTGACATGGCCCTGCGGCGGGCCGAAGCGGCAGAAGGCCTCTTGCAGTGTGGCAAATACCGGACCCGAATCGCCGATCAGCCGGGTGCAGAAATTTTTCGACCGGTCGAACGTGCCGCTTCTCTTGAGGAAATCAATGCAGCCCATGATTTCGGCCATGTGGTCGCCGGCACCCATCACATAAAGCGAGAATTGCGCCCGCGCCGTCTCGCCGGTTTGTGGCGTTTCAGCCAGAGCGGCCAAGGCCCCGGCCTGCCGCGAATCAAGCGGTTCGGAAGGATTGGCAAGCGCATTGGTCTGGCAGATCGGGTCATCAGGCTCGCCGGGACAGCCACGCGACAGCGTTGCCCGCAGCACAACATGCTGCCGGGACGCGGCGGCTGCGACATAAAGATCGCGCAGGGCGGGAAACAGCACTTCCGGCGGCCCGACGATCAGCGTGGAGATATCGTCGGTCTCGATCCTGAGCCGCTCTCGATAGGGATCCAGCGCCGAGAGTGACGACATGATCACGTCCACGAACCCGTCGGTCATGGGGTAAAGGGAGACTTGCGCGCCTGCGAACATCCTGGTTCCTCCTTGCTACGCTGGCATTATCCAGATCAGCTTCGAGGGTCCGCAGGCTTGTCGCCCGCATCTCAGCCGCGGCTCTACGCGGCACCCCTGTGGTGAGCCGTATTCAACAGGCTTTGCATGCAAATGCAAGAGTCTTTTTGGTCAAGCGGCGTGGTTTTTTAAGCCGGCTTCAAAACGGCAATGCCTGCGCCGTACCGTCATCCATGTCTGAGATTTGAAAGGATGCGTGGAGATTGTTGCGCAAGGCAATCCGATCCAGCGCGCCAGGCATCACACCCAGGCTCTGTGTGTCCGGCGCTCGACCGCATTGCGGTTGTCGGTTGACCCGTCGCGGCTCATGCCGCCAAGATGCTCGCCCCAGACGACATCCGTGTTGCGACCGGATATCTTTGCCCGGTAAAGGGCAATGTCGGCTGCCTTTGTGCACTCTGTCAGCGACGCGCCTGCCTCGGGTGCGAAGGCTATGCCTGCAGAGAAAGACAGCTGGTCGTCCTTCAGCTCTACAATGGTCAGCGCGGCAAGCTCTTGCCGCCACAAACTGCATCGTTCCAGCGCCTGATTGCGGCCTGCGCCCGGCAACACGATGAGGAATTCCTCGCCGCCGTAGCGGAACGCAATTTCTCCGGCCTGCAAGCTGTCACTGAGGATCCTTGCAAAAGCCTGCAACACCTTGTCGCCGACATCATGACCGTGGCGGTCATTGACCTGCTTGAAGTAATCAAGATCCACGATGATCAAGGAAACCGGCGCGTCTTCGCGCGCACTCGCCAGTACAGGCGGCATGGTGGAGCTGGCGTGACGGCGATTGAACAGACCTGTCAGGTGGTCTTCAAAAGCCTGCCGCTCCAGTTTCTCCTGCAGCCGCAAATTTTCCTCAAGGCGCAGTTTCAGCGCTTTCCCGGTATCCGAGAGGCTTTGCTGCGCTGCTTCGCGCTCGGTGACGTCGCGCAACACGAACATGATGCTGCCTTGCCGGCCCCAGCGCTCCAGTGGCTGAACCGAGACTTCGAAGATCTTCCCCATCGCGGCGAAGTGAACAATCGGTTTCTTTGTCCCGGGCCCCCCGTCCGCAGCGACAAGACCCATCAGCGGGTGAAACGGCGGCAGTGTGGTCCCCACGGTTTCGTTGCTGAATCCCGTCAGCTTCTCCGCTGCCGGATTCATTTCGAGAACCAGACCGCTCGGCGCAAGCACGACGATCGGATCCGGCAGAACCGAGAAAATGATGCCCCGGGCAATGGGCGGTGCAGTGAACAGTTTTCCGCGGTGTTGGGCAAAAAGCACGGACAACACCGTTGCACCGAAGGCGAAGGGCGTCGGGTCATCGTTGAAAAGCCGGAACCCGAACAGAACGAAAGCCGCGTTGCATGCCCACGGGACACATGTTGCGATCAGCAGCGCAATCATCTGGTTTCTGTGCAGACGGGCGGCCCGCTTCAGTTGCGAAATCGACATCGCGCATGCCAGCATCATGCACAGATACGCCACCAGCAACAACGTGTAGAACAGCCATCCGTAGGTGAAGCTCGGCCGTTCTTCGTTGATGATTCCGGTGTAGAGCCCGTGATGATAGCCATCCGTCAGGGCGCCCAAGCCAGCCAGCGCGCTAACTATGAACATGATGGTGATGGGCAGGCGTTTGGTGACTTGGCTGAAGCCGGCATGGTCAAGAAGGGCTGCCGACCAGAACAGAGGCGTGGCCATGATGCCAAACCAGGCCAGCCTGCTGAACATTATCTTGTCCGTCAGGTCATCGCTGTTGAGGCGAAGCACGACCATGGCGGTCCACCAGAGCGATGCCACGGCGGCCAACCCGAAAGCGGTTCGCCCCGGCGCCTGTGGCGACCGGACGGTTATGACGATCAGAAGGATCACCAGCACCGTTATCACGACGAGGAGCGGAGTCGAGAAGCTCATCTTCTTTCCTTGGGCCAATCAGGCAGAGGGCGCTGGTTGCGCGTTTGTGAGCGCCTCTCCAAGTCAGAGATACCCGAGTTTTCCTAAAGAACCTTTGCCACAGACAGCAACATCTTGCCTGAAACGGCGCGCGGACCGGGCAAGCCAGTCTCTTGATCCTTTTCTGAGAAAGCCCATATTTCACACCATGAACCGACGCTCTTTTCTCAAAATGTCCGCGCTTGCAGGGTTGTTTGGCCTTGGCGCCTCTGGAACCGCAATGGCACTCATTCGCGCCAACAATCCCTATCATTCCGGCCCTGTCAGCGATCATTTCGACGGGACCCGGTTCTTCAATCCCGACGGCTCGGCGCCCAAGGGATTTTCGGAGCTGCTCAAGTGGAAGCTTGGCGAGACCAGCGAAACCTGGCCTGCAAGCGCCTCAAGCCCCTTTGCACCGGCAAAGCCGGAAGCCCGGGTTGAAGGCGATGCGTTGAGAATCACCATGGTGGGTCATGCGACGATGCTGATCCAGACTGCAGGAATCAACATCCTCACCGATCCCGTCTGGTCCGACCGCGCCAGCCCGGTGTCCTTTGCAGGCCCCAAAAGGATCATCGATCCGGGCGTCGCCTTTGAAGACCTGCCCAAGATCGATCTGGTGCTGCTGTCGCACAATCACTATGACCATCTCGATCTGACCACCCTGGCGCGGCTGCGGCAGGCGCACAATCCGCTGGTGATCACGCCGCTTGGCAATGACGCCATCATCAAGAACCATACTCCGGGTATGCAGATCATGACCGGCGACTGGGGTCAGGCCGTCAAATCCGGACCAGCAACCATCCATTTCGAACCCTGCCATCACTGGTCGGCGCGTGGCATGAATGACCGCTCCATGGCGCTGTGGGCGGCCTTCGTGATCGAAACGTCCGGCGGCAAGATCCTGCATATCGGCGACACCGGCTTCGACAAGGGCCGGCCCTACACCAATGCGAGGGAACGCCACGGCAAGTTCCGCGCCGCAATCCTGCCCGTCGGCGCCTACGAGCCGCGCTGGTTCATGAAGGACCAGCATCAGAACCCGGAAGAAGCCATCGAGGGTTTTGTGCTCTCGGGTGCCGACTACGCGCTTGGCCACCATTGGGGCACCTTCCAGCTGACCAATGAGGGGCGTGACGCCCCCAAGGACGTTCTCAATGCCGCGCTTGCCCAAAAGGGCGTTGCGCCCGAGCGCTTCCGGCCGCTTCATGTCGGTGAAGTCTGGGATCTTCCGCAGACGGCCTGAAGGTAAGATCAGGTCCGGCACACTGGTAATCCGGCCGCTTTTCAGCCATATAGGCCGGGAAGTTAACTGGTAGGCGCGCACATGGAATCGACGGTTCCTTTTGCAAAGATGAACGGACTGGGCAACGACATTGTCGTCATCGACATGCGTGGCCGCAGCGATGCCGTGACCTCGGAGGCAGCCATTGCGCTTGCGAGCGGGGACCGGACCGGCTTTGACCAGATCATGGCGATCCACGACATCGATCTCGACGGCGTCGATTACCGAATCGACATCCTCAACCGCGACGGCTCGCGCTCCCAGGCCTGCGGCAACGGCACGCGCTGTGTGGTCCAGGCGCTGGCGTCGGAAACCGGGCGCAAGAGCTTCACCTTCAAGACGCTGGCCGGCATTCTCACCGCCGAGGAACACGAAGACGGCCTGATCTCGGTCGACATGGGGCGGCCGGAATTTGCCTGGGACAAGATCCCGCTGGCCGAGGAGTTCCACGACACCACCCGGATCGAATTGCAGATCGGCCCGATTGACGCGCCGGTGCTGCATTCACCATCGGCCGTGGCGATCGGCAATCCGCATGCCGTCTTCTGGGTCAAGGACGACGTCTGGTCCTATGATCTCGAGCGTTTTGGCCCGCTTCTGGAGAATCATCCGATCTTCCCCGAACGTGCCAACATCTCGATTGCCCGGGTGATCGATGATCACACACTGGACATCCGGACCTGGGAACGCGGCACCGGCCTGACCCGCGCCTGCGGCTCGGCGGCCTGCGCGGCCGGTGTCTCGGCGGCCCGCACCGGACGCACAGGGCGCACAGTCACTGTGAATGTTCCCGGCGGTCCGCTTGAGATCGAATGGCGCGAGAACAATCACGTGATCATGACCGGGCCTGCGGAATGGGAATTCTCCGGCCGGGTCGACCCGCTGACCGGCGCCTGGCAGGCCGACGAGGTGCTTGCGTGAGCGGAGTGAAGGTGGTGACCTTCGGATGCCGCCTCAACACCTTCGAATCAGAAACCATGCGCAAGGCCGCGGAAACCGCAGGGCTCAACAATGCGGTGCTGGTCAACACCTGTGCGGTGACCGCGGACGCGGTGCGCCAGGCGCGGCAGACCATACGCAGGCTGCGGCGCGACAACCCCCACGCCCGCATCGTGGTTTCGGGCTGCGCCGCGCAGACCGAGCCTGAGACATTCGCAGGCATGGACGAAGTGGATGCGGTGATCGGCAACGACGCCAAGGGCGAGGCCGCCACCTACCGCAAACTGCCCGATTTCGGCGTCTCGCAGAGCGAGAAGATCCGCGTCAACGACATCATGGCGGTGCGCGAAACCGCACCGCAGATGATTGAGGCGGTCGCGGGCCATGCCCGCGCCTTCGTGCAGGTCCAGAACGGCTGCGATCACCGCTGCACCTTCTGCGTGATTCCCTATGGCCGCGGCAATTCCCGTTCGGTGCCGATGGGCGCGGTGGTCGACCAGATCCGCACTCTGGTCGAAAACGGCTATCAGGAAGTGGTCATCACCGGGGTCGATGCCACCAGCTATGGCGCCGATCTGCCCGGCAGGCCGAGCCTTGGCACCCTGGCCAGAACCATTCTCAACCAGATCCCCGAGCTCCAGCGGTTGCGACTGTCCTCGATCGATTCCATCGAGGTTGACGACGCGCTGATGGATCTGATTGCCGATGAGCCGCGCTTCATGCCGTATCTGCATCTTTCGCTGCAGCATGGCGATGACATGATCCTCAAGCGCATGAAACGCCGTCACAGCCGTGATGATGCTGTTTCCTTCTGCCGCACGGTGCGCGATCTCAGACCCGGCTTTGCCTTTGGCGCCGATCTGATCGCGGGATTTCCAACCGAGACCGAGGAGATGTTCGCCCGTTCTCTGGAGATCATCGAGGCGTGCGGCATCTCATTCCTGCACGTGTTTCCCTATTCGCCGCGCGAGGGCACACCGGCAGCCCGCATGCCGCAGCTTGACCGGGGCCTGATCAAGACCCGCGCCGCGCGGCTGCGGGACTCGGGCGAAAAAGCCTATCGCGCCCATCTCGGGGAGATGGCCAGGACCGGCGGCATCCATTCGGCGCTGGTCGAGTTTTCCGGCATCGCCCGGACAGAAAATTTCACCCCGGTGGTTGCGCCCGGCGCGCCGAAAGGGCAGATGGCACTGATCAGGGTTACCGGACAGGACGGCGAGCGGCTCACCGGGGAACTTGCAGAGGGGCCTGTTGGCGGAGAATTGGGTGGCAAGGCTGGTGGACAGCGCGTTGCCCTTTCACATGACGCGGCTTGGCAACCTGGCCTGAGCGCTCTCCCCGCAAGCTCGATCTGAAAAGGACACACTTCCGGCATGGCGTTCAATTTCATCAAGAAAGTCTTCTCCTTTGGCAAGACCAAGGACGAAGCGCCAGCTCCGGAATCAGAGCCGCAGATGGAGACGCCGGCAGCACCGCCGGAAACCGCCCCGCCCGAATCTTCGCCGGCACAGACTCCACAAGCAGACACGGCTCAGACAGAAGCCGCGCCCGGGCCAGAGCCCGTTGCGCCTGATGTCACGCCGGATCCTGACGTTGAGGAACCCGCGGCAGCTGCCACCGCGGAAACCGAACAGTCCTTCCCCCACAACCCCGGCGAAATGCACTTCACGCCGGAGACGGCGGGCAACGGCACGCTGTCCGCGCCTGAACCCCAGGATGAAGAACATTCCGGCGAACCTCCGCTTTCGGGCGAGGAACCGGACCAAGGCGCCGTTGCGGAAACCCCGGATCAGGTGACGCTGGCCGACATCGCGGCTGACCCGGCCATCGAACAGATCGCCGCCACCGAAGCGTTCGAGACCGCAGATCCCGAACCGGCGGCAGACACCGAACCTGAGCCTGAGCCTGAGCCTGAGCCTGAGCCTGAGCCTGAGCCTGAGCCTGAGCCTGAGCCTGAGCCTGAGCCTGAGCCTCGAAAGCTTATCGTCCGCGACGAAGTGTCAAGCGTGCAAACCGCGACGGAGCCCGCACCGACCGAGCCGGAACCGCAGGGCGGCTGGTGGCAGCGCCTGCGCCAGGGCCTGTCGCGCACCTCGGGTCAGCTCACCGGCCAGATCACCGGCATCTTCACCAAACGCAAGCTCGACGAGGAAACGCTCGAAGAGCTCGAGGACGTGCTGCTGCAGGCCGATCTCGGCGTTGAAACAGCGCTGCGGATCACCGACGCGCTGGCTTCGGGCCGTTACGGCAAGGACATTTCGCCCGCCGAAGTGCAGAAGGTCATGGCCGACGAGATCGCCCGCGTGCTTGAGCCGGTGGCCAAGCCGCTGGAGCTTGATCTCAGCCACAAGCCGCATGTCATTCTGGTGGTCGGCGTCAACGGCACCGGCAAGACCACCACCATCGGCAAGCTTGCCGCAAAACTGCATTCGGGCGGGCTCAAGGTGACGCTCGCCGCAGGCGACACCTTCCGTGCCGCAGCGATCGAGCAGCTCAAGATCTGGGGCGATCGCACCGGCTCGAAAGTGGTCTCGACCAAGCTTGGCGCCGATGCGGCGGGGCTCGCCTACGAAGCCTTCGAGACCGCCCGGGCGGATGGCGCCGACGTGCTGATCATCGACACCGCCGGCCGGCTGCAAAACCGCACCGAGCTGATGGACGAACTCGCCAAGGTGGTCCGCGTCATCGGCAAGCTCGACCCCGACGCGCCGCATACGGTGCTGCAGACGCTCGACGCCACCACCGGTCAGAACGCACTCAACCAGGTCGAAATCTTCAAAAATGTCGCAGGCGTCAACGGGCTGGTGATGACCAAGCTCGACGGGACCGCCCGCGGCGGCATTCTGGTTGCAATCGCGGCCAAGCACAAATTGCCGGTCTATTTCATCGGTGTCGGCGAAGGGGTAGATGATCTGGAACCCTTCGAGGCAGCAGATTTCGCCTCCGCCATCGCTGGAGAGCCAACATGAACGACAAGAGCCCCGACAAACAGGTGGCCGGCGAGGATCCTGCTCCATTGTTCGAGCGCGATCCCAACGATCCCAAGCGCAAGCACATCAATCCCGCCCTCAAGATGGCGCTGGAACTGGGTCCGCTTCTGGTCTTCTTCTTTGCCAATGCGCGTGGCGACTGGATTGCCGAGCGGGTGCCGTTTCTGGCCGATATCGGCGGACCGATCTTTGTCGGCACCGCCTGTTTCATGATCGCCACGGCGATTTCGCTCTCGGTCTCCTGGAGCCTGACCCGCACCCTGCCGATGATGCCGCTTGTCTCGGGCATTATCGTGCTGGTCTTCGGCGCCCTGACGCTGTGGCTGCAGGATGAGACCTTCATCAAGGTCAAGCCGACCATCATCAACACGCTGTTCGGCGGAATCCTGCTGGGCGGGCTGCTCTTCAAAAAGTCTCTGCTGGGCTACGTCTTCGATTCCGCCTTCCGCCTCGATGCCGAGGGCTGGCGCATCCTGACCCTGCGCTGGGGGATTTTCTTCCTGGTGATGGCCGTGGTCAACGAGGTGATCTGGCGCAATTTCTCCACCGATTTCTGGATCGCCTTCAAGGTCTGGGGCAACCTGCCACTCTCTATCGTCTTCACGCTGCTGCAATTGCCGCTGATGCAGCGCCATGCGCTGCCGGAAGAAGATGAGGAAGAGACCAAGAGCTAGGGCCAGGAGCCAGGGTAGGGTCCTGTCAGCGGATGATGGCAGGCGGACAGCTGATCAGGCAGCGCTGAAGCCCGCAGCCTGATCAGGCAGGCTTGAGCGTTGACATGTGCCGATCAGCACGGCACCCATGGATCATGCTTGATCTGCAGAATTTGCCCGGCGGGTTTCACGACAACCCCTTTCCCCATTACGACCGGCTGCTTTTGCACGCACCTGTGTGCCTCCAACCCGACGGCTCGGTGCTGTTGTCGCGTCACGCGGATCTTGAGCGGATCTACAAGGACACGGGCCTTTTCACCTCCGACAAGCGCGCTGCCTTCAAGCCAAAATTCGGCGAGAACAGTCCGCTGTTCGAGCATCACACCACATCGCTGGTGTTCAATGATCCGCCACTGCACACCCGTGTGCGGCGGATCATGTCCTCGGCTCTGACGCCGCGCGCCATTTCGCGGCTTGAGCCCGGCCTGATCGGCACCGTCGACGCCCTGCTGGATGCCTTGCCGCAAAAGGCGGACCTGATTGAGGATTTCGCAGCGCAGATCCCGATCCAGATCATCGGCAACCTGCTCGACGTCCCGATGGCGGACCGGGCGCCGTTGCGCGACTGGTCGCTGGCGATCCTCGGGGCCCTGGAGCCGGTGCTGACCCCCGCTCAGCAGGCTCAGGGCAATCAGGCCGTGGCTGAATTCAAGGCCTATCTGCAGGATCTCATCGCCCATCGCAGGCAGCACCCGGGAGATCCGGAAACCGATGTGCTGACCCGCCTGACAGCCGGCGATGAGGGCGGCAAATTGAGCGAAATCGAGCTGATACAGAACTGCATCTTCATCCTCAACGCCGGCCACGAGACGACCACCAACCTGATCGGAAACGCTCTCGCAATGCTCAATGATCACGCCGAGGAACAGGCCCGTTTGCGCGCCAATCCGGAGCTGATCAACAGCTGTGTCGAGGAGGTGCTGCGCATGGCTTCGCCCAATCAGTTCGGCAATCGCGAAGCCGCTAGAGACACCGAAATCGATGGCGTTGCCATCCCCGCAGGCACCAACCTGCACCTGTGCATCGGCGCCGCAAACCGCGATCCGGCGGTCTTCGGCAATCCCGGCAGCTTCAACATCGCCCGCAAGCCGAACCGTCACCTGGCCTTTGCCGGAGGGCCACATATCTGCGTCGGCCTCACCCTTGCGCGGCTCGAAGGCCGGGTGGCCCTGACGCGGTTCCTGAACCGCTTTCAAAGCTACCGGATAACCTCCCGCCAACAGGGCGGCCGCATAAGGTTTCGCGGATTCGCGCGGCTCGAGGCCGAGCTTTCAGGCGGCTGACAACGCCGCCACGCCACACTGCCGCGCATCCGGCCAAATGCACATGGCCGGACACCACAACCCCGCCCGGATGCGGGGCCTTATGACCGGACGGCCAGGATCTTCGGCACCTTGTTGGGGCGCAGGCGATGGGCGTCCGGCATGCCTGAGCCCAGCAACGGGCGAAGATACATGCGGAACGCGTCGGTGACGTCGTGACCCGAGGCCGCGATGAATTCGTCGGGCATGGTCCGGGTCTTTCCGGCAACCAATTCCAGCGGAACCAGTTCATAGTCGACCGAGTAGTGGCCGGTGCGCTTGATCGTCACCGATCCGTCGCGATCGCCGAACATGCCGTACTGAACGGCCTTTTCGCCCACTTCGCGGGCCTCGTTCTGGTCGACATCGGACACACATCCAACGAAACTGCGCTGGATGTAGCCGAGCGTGTCGCCGCGCACCCGGGTGATCCCCAACTCGTCCTTGACCTTCTGCGTCAGCAGATCGGCGAGCGCGCCGCTTCCCGACAATTGCACATTGCCATGGGCGTCACGTTCGATTGCCCTGGATAGTTTGGTGATGATGGGTTCACCCGAGGCGTCATGGATGCCCTCGCTGACGGCCACGATGCAGCGCCCGTAGCGCTCATAGACCTGCTTGACGTCGCTCAGGAACCCGTCGATCTCGAAGGTGCGCTCGGGCATGTAGATCAGGTGCGGGCCGTCATCGGAGAATTTCTTGCCGAGCGCCGAGGCCGCGGTGAGAAAGCCTGCATGGCGGCCCATGACAACGCCGATATAGACGCCGGGCAGCGCCGCATTGTCGAGATTGATGCCCATGAAGGCCTGGGCCACATAGCGCGCAGCGGAAGGGAAGCCCGGCGTATGGTCATTCTCGACCAGATCATTGTCGATGGTCTTCGGGATGTGGATGCAGCGCAGATCGTAGCCTGCCTTGCGCGCTTCATCATTGACGATGCGCACCGTGTCCGAGGAATCATTACCGCCGGTGTAGAAGAAATAGCCGATCTGGTGCGCCCGCAGCACCTTGAACAGTTCCTGGCAGTACTTCAGATCCGGTTTGTCGCGCGTCGAACCAAGCGCCGAGGACGGCGTGTTGGCGACCATCTCCAGATTGTGGGTGGTCTCCTGGGTCAGATCGTAAAAATCCTCGTCCAGGATTCCGCTCACACCGTGGACCGCGCCGTAGATCAACTCGACAGCGCGGAACTTGCGTGATTCCAGAACCGCCCCAACCATCGACTGGTTGATAACCGCCGTCGGCCCGCCCCCCTGGGCCACCAGTACCTTGCCGTGAAACACAGAATTCTCCCCTTGATACAAGCCCTAAACTGGCACCAATGGCGGCCGGTGAACAAGCGTTTATTTGCGGGGCCGGGGTGATCGGGCCAGACTCGCGTGGCTGGCAGGCCGGATGGCTCTGGCGGCTGATAGCGTTATGAGACTGGTTGCGGGGATGGGCAATTGTGGGCCCAATGCCGACGTTCTCCTAAAGGGCATTGAACAGCAGCTTAGCGCCCTTCGACTTTCTTTTTGAGCGCAGGCTTGAAAGCTATAGTTTGTAATATTCAGGACCCCCGGGAGCTATCACCTTCGCCTCTTCGGCGCGCGCTTGTCGCTCCGATAGGCGGTTCTCCGAACACGAGGCGTCGCGATTTTATTCCAATCTCTGCGTCAACAAGCTCAATTACGGCGTTATTTGGAGAATTCACTAAGAGGCGATTGAACACAGGCGGAAACTTTGGGTGCGTAAACATCATCTGAGGTAGCTTTATGTCTGCCAAGGTTCCCGCCAAGTAATCGGCCAGCCGTACAAATTCGGCGTATTCTGTCACGCCGTCCATGCCTGGTGTTGCAAAGGCTAGCTGAGGTCGACGAAGATCAACTACACCGCCTTTGATGCGCCGCATGCATTGGAAGAGCACCCACGCAAGATCGAAAGCGATGCCATCGTGTCGGTCAAACATTGCGTCCCTATCGCTAATCCAGCGAATGGTCAAAGGTGATTTCGCGTCATTAACCATAGCGAGAACGATGGTGGCAAAAGACGCGACAATGAATATCTGACGCAACAGTTTGAGCGACGGGTCTTTTTTAGCCAGTTCAGCGGCGAGAAGTCTTAGCCTCTGGCCGACGGCTTCGTAGTAAGCCGCATTTGGTGGCTCTTCCACCGCCCACTCTCGCACAATAGCTTGTAGCACATCTGCGAGTCCCTTCATCTCTGTTAGAGTAATGACACTCCTCAGATAGCGGCTTTGGCGCTCCACCAAAAAGCTAAAGCTGAACGTTACTGGACAACAGAGATAGTCGAGAAGCCCTTGCGATGGTTTCCGCGAAGCTTTTATGTCGCGGGGGGCCACCGCGGCTATATATGACGCGATATTATCAAGGGTATCGTGGTTCGGAAAAATGACAAACGAAAATGCATCGTTCTGCTTATTGCTATCGCCTAAACTATAGTCAGAAACAACATTCCATCCAGCTGCCGGCGGAACGTTTTTAAACCAGCGGCAGAAGTCGGAATTAATAGTTCGACTTGAGTTCTCAATAAGCTGAATTAGATCATACATGGATTATGCAATCATCTTCTTGGAGGTTTTTTGCTCAGACAAATAGATTTTAACCTTGCAATCTAATTAATGCTCAGAGGCCAAAGCAAAATTTGAATGTCGCCACCACCAATATCCACAAGGCGGCGACTTTGACAAATGCCGCAGATTACACGAACGTCTGCATTTCGATAGCAAGGCACTAAGCTGCAACAAGCAGAGCTTTTGGGCAGTTTGCTCGATACCGCAAGGTGTGAGAAATGAAATTCAAAGACAGGAACCTGCGAGTTCTGGCCGAAGCCGTAATTGGCGATGCTCCAAATTTCCCATACCGCTCTAGCAGCTACATTACGCGTTTCTTCGAAGAATGCGATATGGACTACGCACACGATGGCTCCACACGGTGGGCTTGGACTTCTGGTGTACTTGCTGAACTGTTGGCCGAACCATCGTCGGGGCCATACGCTCTACCCGAGCGATTTGTGCATGTTTTTCGTGTTCTGATGCACAAGGCTGACGCCGAAGAAGATGACCCTAATCGCGCCCTTGCGCTCGAACACATCAACAAGCCGTTTTCCCGTGAAGGCTTCGAAGCTTACTATGGGGAAGATGAGCTTCTCTACATCAGGCACATCGGCACAAACACAATCTCCCAAGCGGCGAACCCACATCGACCCTTCACACCCAAAGAATTGGAGCGGCGTGAAAATCTGAGTGGATATCTGGATAAATGCTCCGAAGACGAGCTGATAGAAGAAGTGCTTCTACCACTATTCCGGCAACTAGGATTTCATCGCATTCAAGCAGCGGGGCACACTGACAAAGCTTTAGAATACGGCAAAGATATTTGGATGCGATACGTCCTGCCGACACAACATGTTCTATACTTTGGAATCCAAGCCAAGAAAGGGAAAATCGACGCCGCAGGGATGAGTAAAGGTAGCAACAGGAATATATCTGAAATATATCAACAGGTTTTAATGATGCTGGGTCATGAAATATTCGATCCTGAGACAAGTAAGAAAGCCCTCGTGGATCACGCCTTCATCGTTGCAGGAGGCGAAATCACAAAGCAGGCCAAGAACTGGCTAGGTCAAAAGTTGGATGCCACGAAGCGAAGTCAGATCATGTTTATGGACAGGGATGATATCCTCAATCTGTTTACTGTAACAAATCAACCGTTGCCGTCTGGCGCGCTTCCTGAGGCTACTCACTCGTTTGGTTTGGATGACGACATCCCCTTTTAAGTTCCGCAGTTCGTATTCTGAAAGCGGACTTTGGTGGGTTCGCAGCGAATGGCGGTCTGTCCGCTGAGCAGACCATGGTGCAATGTGCAACGAACGCCCTCCCCGCCCATTTCAGCCGTCGCGCAAGCCCTTCATTCGCTCGTCCCAGCACAATTGCCCGCGCCCGGACCGGAACAGACTTCCAGCCCTAGCCAGGATTGCCGAACGGTCCTTGATACCCTTTCGCCATCACCTCGCGCTCGTGGCCAAGCATCCAGTGGACGGTCGGGAAGGCGATTTCGCCGGTTGGGAGATTGTCCCAGTCGAACAGCTCGACTTCCAGGCTCTCCTCGCCGATGCCGAACAGCGCTGCACCCGCGCCCGGGTCCATCAGTTCGGCGCGCCAGATCAGCTGCACCTGGCTTAAGTGCGGGACCGAATAGACCGCCAGCAATTCGCCGAGCTTGAGATGCGCCAGCGCCTCTTCGCGCGCCTCGCGCCTTGCGCCATCCTCGGGTGTTTCGTTGAGTTCGAGATAGCCGGCCGGCACGGTCCAGAAGCCGCGGCGCGGCTCGATGGCACGGCGGCACAGCAGCACCTTGCCCTCATGCCGGACCACCGAGCCCACCACGATGCGCGGGTTCTGGTAGTTGACGAAGCCGCAGGTGGCGCAGACATCACGCTCATGGGTGTCGCCATCGGGAATGATGCGCTGGAAAGATTTTTGTGTGTTCATGCGGGCCAAGATAGAGCCCGGAGCCGGCCACGGCGAGGGCCGGAGTGAGGCTTGGCTGCAAAAAACGCACAAGCGTCGTTTCGAATACCGGGTCAGCTGCCAAAATCAGCTGCCGGGGGACATGGCCTTTTCAATCGCCGGCAGCAGCTTGTCGCGCAGGCTTTCGGGTGTGAACGGGCCGATCTGCTTGAACAGGATGGTGCCGTCAGGCCCGACCAGATAGGTCTCGGGAATGCCGTAGACACCCCAGTCGATCGCCGCCTGACCGGCCGGGTCGACGCCGACGGCGGTGAACGGATTGCCCAACTCGCCCAGGAAGGTGAGCGCATTGGGCGTCTTGTCCTTGTAATTGATGCCGACCAGTTCAACCCGCGGATCATTTGCCAGTTCCAGCAGGATCGGATGCTCCTGGCGGCAGGGCACGCACCAGGAGGCCCAGACATTGACCAGCGACAGCCTGCCCTCAATGGCTGCATCGGTGAGCGCGGGCACCGCTTGACCATTTTCAACGAGGCCTTCAAGCGGCGGCAGGTTCAGCGACGGCGCCTTTGAGCCGATCAGCACCGAGGGGATCTCGCTGGCATTCTTGCCGGAGCCGAGCTGATAGAGAAACACGCCCGCAAGCCCCATGAACAGCACCAGCGGCAGAAAGGCTAGTATCCACCGTTTGCCGGCACCCGAACCACCGGATGGGGTTGTTGCGGTGTCTTTCGACGCCCCGTCAGCCATCAGGATGCATCCCGCTTGGCGTCGGAGCGGCGGCGCACGCCTTGCGCCTCGAGTTCACTGAGTTCGCGCCGGCGCGCCCGGCCATCGAGCAGGATGGCAATGAGAAGCCCGCCAAGCGTGACCGCTGTCGCGGCATAGGACCAGAACACAAAGGCTTCATGGCTCATCAATTTGGACCTTTCACGCACCCTGGCCGATGGATTGGGCCGCCTGGCGGCGCATCGTTTGCACCCGCCTGCGCCAGATCTCGTTGCGCATAGCCATCAAATGCAGCGTAAAGAAGATCAGCGTATAGGCAATCGCCATCACCAGCAGCGGATAGAGCATCGAGGGGTGGATGGTCGGGCCGTCAAGCCGGATCACACTGGCCGGCTGGTGCAGCGTGTTCCACCAGTCGACCGAGAACTTGATGATCGGAATGTTGATGAACCCCACCAGCGTCAGCACCGCAGCGGGACGCGCGGCACGCGCCGGATCATCCATCGCCCGGTGCAAGGCCATCAGCCCCAGATACATCAGGAACAGCACGAACACCGAGGTCAGCCGCGCATCCCAGACCCACCAGGTGCCCCACATCGGACGGCCCCACAACGACCCGGTGAGCAGCGACAGAAAGGTGAAGGCGGCCCCGATCGGTGCAGCGGTCTTGGCCGCGACATCGGCCAGCGGATGACGCCAGACCAGCGTTCCGATCGAGGAGATCGCCATCACCGTGTAACACATCATCGCAAGCCAGGCGGCGGGCACATGAATGAACATGATCCTGACCGTGATGCCCTGCTGGTAATCCTCGGGCGCGGCAAAGGACATGTAGAGCCCGGTCACCAGCGTCAGCACGGCGGCCGCCGCCAGAAAGGGCAGGATCTTGCCCGAAAGCGACAGGAAGCGCGTCGGATTTGCGAGGCTGGTGAACCAGCCCTGGGAAACGATTGTATCACTCATGCCCAATTCCTAATGCTTGCCGGGCCCGGTTTCAATGCGGCAAATCAAACCGGCTTTCGATTGCGCCAGACCGAAACACACTTCAATCCGATGCACCGCGCAGCGCGGCAGCCGCCGCAACCGGGCCCAGGGCTGCAAAAAACAGCGCAATCGCCGACAGGATCATGAAGGGCGGCCAGAACGGGTCGGGATCGGTGACCGCGGCATAGGACGCGCTGACGCCAAAAATCAGGATCGGGATCGCCAGCGGCAGCACCAGGATCGACACCAGCAGACCGCCGCGCGGCAGCGCCACCGCCACCGCGGCGCCGACCGCGCCGATGAACGAGATCGCGGGCGTTCCCACCAGCAACGTCAGCATTACCGCCCCTGTGGCCATGGCCTCCATATTCATCAGCAGGCCCAGCAGCGGTGCGGCCAGAACCAGCGGCAGGCCGGTGGCGAGCCAATGCGCCGAGCTCTTGATGAACACTGTCAGGATCAGCCCGAACCAATCCTGCATCACCAGCATGTCGAGCGAGCCGTCCTCCCGGTCGGCCTGAAACAGCCGGTCGAGGCCAAGCAGCGAAGCGAGAAGCGCACCGATCCAGAGAATTGCCGGACCGATCCGCGCCAGCATGTTGAGATCCGGCCCGATGCCGAAGGGAATGACGGCGACCACGGCGAGAAAGAACAGCACACCCAGCATCGCCGCACCGCCGGAACGGGTGGCGATCGCCAGATCGCGCTTCAGAAGCGCCATCATGCCCAGGCCTCCTGGCCGTCCGCGACCGTGCTGTGAACCCCGGAGAGCTCCAGGGTCTGAACCTGTTCCAGCCCCAGTGGCTGGTGGGTGGCGGCAATGGCCATCCCGCCCTGTACCAGATGCGCCCGCACCAGATCGGCAAACAGCTTGTCGGAAGCCTTGTCGAGCGCCGCCGTCGGTTCATCGAGAAGCCACAACGGCCGCGCCGAGACCAGCAGCCGCGCCAGCGCGATGCGCCGCTGCTGGCCTGCGGAGAGATAGCCGAATGGCAGATGCGCCACGCCGGTGAGCCCGACTGCCTCGATAGCCGCATCGACGGAAAGGCCCTCAGCCGTCTCCGAAGCCTGGAAACGCTGCCAGAATTCGAGGTTTTCGGACACTTTGAGTTCACGCTTCATGGCGTTGCGATGACCGAGATAATGCGCATGCTCGGACACCGGCAGAGCCAGCTCATCCTCACCGTGCAGGGCGAAATGGCCCGAATCAGCATCAAGCAGACCCGCAATCACCCGGAGCAATGTGGATTTGCCGGCGCCATTGGGGCCGGTGATCACCAGCGCCTCGCCTTGCGTCAGAGAAAAACCGATGCCGGAAAACAACAGGCTTGCGCCACGCCGTCCCGCCAGATTGGTGGCAATTGCCCGCATACGCTGTTTTGCCCCTGTTTCCTGCCTGCCGGACCGGCTTCGGCGCGAATGCCCAAAAAAACATCGAAATGGGCCATTGGTTGATCTGGCACGTTCTTACGAAATTATCTATAAGTCCCGCAACCACGCCAGCGGTCGGCGTGATTTCAATCTTGTGCCGAACATGATGCCTGACCGGTGTCACGGGCGGACAGCGGAAATGACCGTACCCGCATCCTCTCCACGCTTGAGCGTGCAAGGAGTTCGCCTCGTACCTTCGGCTGAACTGACGAAAGCGGGTTGCCTGTGGCCAAATCACTCGACAGCTTCAACTGCCGTTCCACACTCAGTGTCGACGGAACCGACTACACCTATTACAGCCTCATCGAGGCGGAAAAGAACGGATTGACCGGCGTTGCGGCGCTTCCCTTCTCGATGAAGGTGATCCTTGAAAACCTGCTCCGCAATGAAGACGGCCGCACCGTCAAGAAGGACGACATCCTCGCCGTGGCAGCCTGGCTGACCAACAAGGGCAAGACCGAAGCCGAGATCGCCTATCGTCCGGCCCGCGTTCTGATGCAGGATTTCACCGGCGTCCCCGCCGTGGTCGACCTGGCCGCAATGCGCGACGCCATGGTGTCGCTCGGCGGCGATCCGCAGAAAATCAACCCGCTGGTCCCCGTCGACCTGGTCATCGACCACTCGGTCATCGTCGATGAATTCGGCACACCGCAGGCGCTGGCAAACAATGTTGCACATGAATATGAGCGCAATGGCGAGCGCTACCGCTTCCTCAAATGGGGTCAGCAGGCGTTCAAGAACTTCCGCGTTGTTCCCCCCGGCACCGGCATCTGCCACCAGGTGAACCTGGAGTATCTCGGCCAGACCGTCTGGACCAGGGAAGAAAACGGCGAAATCACCGCCTATCCGGACACCTGCGTTGGCACAGACAGCCACACCACCATGATCAACGGCCTGGGCGTGCTCGGCTGGGGCGTCGGCGGCATCGAAGCCGAAGCCGCCATGCTGGGTCAGCCGATCTCCATGCTGCTGCCTGAGGTCATCGGCTTCCGCCTGACCGGCAAGATCAAGGAAGGCGTCACCGCCACCGACCTGGTGCTGACCGTGGTGCAGATGCTGCGCAAGAAGGGCGTTGTGTCGAAATTCGTCGAATTCTTCGGACCCGGCCTGGATTCAATGTCGCTCGCCGACCGCGCCACCATCGGCAATATGGGTCCCGAATATGGTGCTACCTGCGGCTTCTTCCCCGTCGATGGCGAAACCATCAACTATCTGACCATGTCGGGCCGTGAAGAAGATCGCATCAAGCTCGTCGAAGCCTATTCGAAGGCGCAGGGCATGTGGCGCGAGGCCGGCGCCGCCGATCCGGTGTTCACCGACACGCTCGATCTCGATCTGGGCACCGTGGTGCCGTCGATGGCCGGGCCGAAGCGTCCCGAAGGCCGGATCCCGCTCGAAGGCATTGCCTCGGGCTTCGCCACGGCTCTCGAAAGTGAGTACAAGAAACCGGGTCAGCTCACAAACCGCTACCAGGTTGAAGGCGAAGACTATGATCTCGGCCACGGCGACGTGGCGATCGCAGCCATCACCTCCTGCACCAACACCTCGAACCCGAGCGTGCTGATCGGCGCCGGCCTGCTGGCCCGCAACGCCCTCGCCAAGGGCCTCAAGACCAAGCCATGGGTGAAAACATCACTGGCGCCTGGCAGCCAGGTGGTGGCCGAATATCTGGCCGCATCCGGTCTGCAGACCGATCTCGACGCGCTCGGCTTCAACCTTGTTGGCTTCGGCTGCACCACATGCATCGGCAACTCCGGTCCGCTGCCTGCCCCGGTCTCCAAGACCATCAATGACAAGGGCCTGATCGCCGCCGGCGTGCTCTCGGGCAACCGCAACTTCGAAGGCCGCGTCTCGCCGGACGTTCAGGCCAACTATCTGGCCTCGCCGCCGCTGGTGGTGGCCTATGCGCTTGCAGGCTCGGTCCAGAAGGATCTGACCACCGAACCGATCGGCGATGACAAGGACGGCAACCCCGTCTACCTCAAGGACATCTGGCCCTCCTCCCAGGAGATCCAGGAGTTCATCATGAAATATGTCACCCGTGCGCTTTACGCCTCCAAATATGCCGACGTGTTCAAGGGCGACGAGAACTGGCAGGCGGTGGAAGCCCCTGAAAGCCAGACCTACGCCTGGGACGACAACTCGACCTATGTCCAGAACCCGCCCTACTTTGCCGGAATGGGCAAGACCGGCGCCGGCATTTCCGACATCGTCGGCGCACGCGTGCTGGGTCTGTTCGGTGACAAGATCACCACCGACCACATCTCGCCGGCCGGCTCGATCAAGGCACAGTCGCCTGCCGGATCCTACCTGATGGACAATGGCGTCGGCGTTGCCGACTTCAACCAGTACGGCACCCGCCGCGGCAACCACGAAGTCATGATGCGCGGCACCTTTGCCAACATCCGGCTGCGCAACCACATGCTGGGACCGAACGGCCGTGAAGGTGGCTACACCTTCCACTACCCGTCGCGCGAAGAGGTCTCGATCTATGACGCAGCCATGCAGTACAAGGCCGAAGGCGTGCCGCTGGTGATCTTCGCCGGTGTCGAATACGGCAACGGCTCGTCACGCGACTGGGCGGCAAAGGGCACCAACCTGCTTGGCGTCCGCGCCGTCATCGCCCAATCCTTCGAGCGCATTCACCGCTCGAACCTTGTCGGCATGGGAGTTATCCCGTTTGTCTTCGAAGAAGGCTCAAGCTGGGAAAGCCTGGGCCTCAAGGGCGACGAGATGGTGTCCATCGAAGGCCTTGCCGACATCAAGCCGGGCGAAAGGAAGACCGCCAAGGTGACCTATGGAGATGGCTTGGTGAAGGACATCCCGATCATCTGCCGCATCGATACGCTTGATGAGGTCGACTACGTCAACAATGGCGGCATCCTGCAGACCGTTCTGCGCGATCTGGCTGCCTGACCTGACGAACAGTCAAACCGACTTCAGACGCCGGGGCATTGCTGCCCCGGCGTTTTTGTTTGGATTACGGTGCTCGCAATCTCTCACCGCAACGTGATTTGGACGTGTCCGCCACTTCAAGGTAGAGGTAGTTTCAAGACAAAGCCATCTCATGCTTTCTCAACCCAACCCATGGACCCGAACCCGATGACTGCCCGTACGCTTTTTCACGCTCTTGCCCTGCCGCTGATTGCGGCAATGGCCCTGGCAGGCCCGCTTCGGGCCACGGCGGAAGCGGGCGATTTCATCGGCGTGGTCGAACTGTTCACCAGCCAGGGCTGCTCGTCCTGCCCGCCCGCCGATGCAGAATTGGCGAAAATGGCTGACAAGGGCAATGTTCTGGCCCTGAGCTATCATGTCGATTACTGGAACTATCTCGGCTGGGTCGATACGCTGGCGAGCAAGGCCAGCACCGAGCGGCAATATGGCTATGCCCACACCCTCAAGCGCAAGAACGTCTACACGCCACAGGCGGTGGTCAATGGCCGCGATCATGCAAACGGCGCCGACCCGGCTGCAGTCAACGCCCTGATCAACAAACTTTCCGCCATAGACGAGGGGCTCAACGTCACCGTGGATGCGGCCTATGACAATGACGGGCTGACCATCAGCATCGGCGAAGGTGAGGGCAAAGCCGACATCGTGGTCGTCTATTTCGATGACAGCAACACGGTCGATATCACCCGCGGCGAGAACGCCGGCAGCACCATCACCTACCGGCACAGCGTCCGCGACATCGAAACAGTGGGCATGTGGAACGGCACCGCGAAGTCCCTGACACTGCCGGCATCCGTGCTGTCCGCCAAGGCCGGAACAGGCTGCGCGATCCTTTTGCAGGTGGTGGGCAGAGATGGCTCTCCCGGTGCGATCCTGGGCGCGGCCATGATCACCAGCGATGAAACCGGGTAAAGCGCCGCGCATCCAATCGGATGCGCAAGGGGCGCCGTAACGCTTTGAAATGATGCAAGTACGTTGAAACACTCATTCTGGGCTATGGCCAAGTGATTTGTGCCGGTTCCGACCTGCCCTGCCGCCAGAAATCTTCACAATCTCCCGGTCTTTTTTGGTATCGAGCGCAAAATTGGACAAAAAAAGACCGGCCAGGGGCCGGTCTAAAATGGGGTTTGGGGCTGCCTCAAAGCTTCAGGCCGCGGGAACAGCCATCTGCCAGAAGATTCGTCCCGGGGACTCCGAGGGGGCTGGGGGGCTATCAATTCGAAGTCCCCGGTTCGAACCGCCTGAGGCAACGATCGGAGAATTGACGCCAATTCAGGCGCGGATTTGGCTGAAATGCGGCCCAATTATGCTCAAGACCAGTTTCAGCCTCCGTTCTGGTAAACATACGCAACCATCTGACGGGTTTCGTGATGGTGCACTGCAAAACACACCGGCATCATACGCTCTTCCGCAAAGATTGCCCGATATCACCGCGCGACGCCTTGAATTACGCGCTCGCTCAGGCAAACTGGAGCGATGACAACTGATTTGCGGTCCAGGCGATGACGGACGGGGGGGACTCTTCTGCGCGCCGTTACACAACGGGAACAGAGACGGCAACCACGGTGGATCTGGCCGAGATCCGGCGGCGCAACACGCCCGAGCCGGTCACGTTTCATCGCCGTGAACTCGATCTGATCCTGCGAATATACGGCAGGATGGTCGCTGACGGGCACTGGCGCGACTATGCCATCGACCATCTGCGCGACCGCGCAGTGTTCTCGGCCTTCCGCCGCACCAGTGAAGTGCCGCTCTACCGGATCGAGAAGGATCCGTCGCGGGCCCGCAAGCAGGGCGCTTTTGCCATCATCTCAGCCGCCGGCCTTGTGCTCAAACGCGGGCATGAGCTCGAGACCGTGCTGAGATATTTCGACAAGAGCCCACGCGTCGTCCGCTGATACACACGACCTGCCTGCCGGCCCCTGTACCCCGTCAACCCCTGTACCCGTCAACCCGTGAACCCCATCAGCCCATGAAAAGTGTGCCGGGATAGATCTCGGGGTCGGGATCAGTTGCCTTGCCCTCACCCAGCTGGCGTTGCATGAACACCGTATCGAGCCAGCTTCCATGCTTGTGACCGGAACCAGAAATCATCCCGCTATGAACGAAGCCGGCCTTCTGGTGCACGGCGATGGAAGCGGGATGCGCCCCGCCAATCACCGCGATCATCTGCCGGAATCCGAGCGTCTCGCAACCTGCGATCAGCGCATGCAAAAGCGCCTTTCCGTAGCCCCGGCCCCGCGCCTCGGGATCGAGATAAATCGAGTCCTCCACCGACCATCTATAGGCCGGGCGGGTCCGAAACGCGGATGCATAGGCATAGCCCATGACCTTGCCGTCAGCCTCGGCCACAAGATAGGGATAGCCATTGCCACAAATCGTCGAAAACCGCCGCGTCATCTCCGCCTCGCCGGGCGGTGTAAGCTCATAACTGGCCACGCCGTTGCGCACGCTCTCGGTGTAAATACGGGTGATTGCCGGCACATCGGCAAGGGTCGCATCGCGTATCTGCATAGGGGATCTTCCGTCAGGTCTGCACACTGGCCCGGCACGGGTCAACTTGAGCCTCAATACCAGATTCGAGCGCACAAAAAAGGCGGCCCGGAAGCCGCCTTTTCGATTGATGTTGTCTCAGATCCTACTCGCGATTGCCGAGGAACTGCAGCAGGAACATGAACAGGTTGATGAAGTCGAGATACAGACGCAGCGCGCCCATGATCGCCTTGCGGCCGGCAGTCGCTGCGCCGTCGCCTTCATAGTACATTTCCTTGATCTGCTGGGTGTCGTAGGCGGTGAGGCCGGCAAACACCAGAACGCCGATCGCCGAGATGGCGAACTCAAGCGCGCTCGACTGAAGGAAGATGTTGACGACCATCGCGATGATGATGCCGAACACGCCCATGATCAGGAACGAGCCCATGCCCGACAGATCCTTCTTGGTCGTGTAGCCGTAAAGCGACAACGCACCAAAAGAGGCTGCGGTGACAAAGAACGTCTGGGTGATCGACGCGCCGGTGAAGACGATGAAGATCGACGACAGCGACAGGCCCATCATCGCGGCATAGACCCAGAAGGTCGTTTGCGCGGCGGAGACACTCATCTTCTCGATGCGGAAGCTCAAAAAGAAGACCATGGCCAGCGGCGCCAGCATGATCACCCACTTGAGCGGGCTCGCATAGAGCAGTTGCGCGAAGGCCGGGTTGGTCGACGCCAGCATGTAGGTGCCGTAAGCGGCCACGCCGGTGATGCCCAGGCCCATTGCCATGATATTGTAGACGCGCAGCATATAGGCGCGGAGGCCCTCATCAATGGCGGCATCTGCATGTGCGCCACTCGCTACGCGGACATTCGAATTGCGAAAGTCAGCCATGTTTCCCTCTTTATAAGCCCCGGTATGGGTTACGGTGTCGGGTTCAAGTTCCCAGGCGCCGCTGCGGGGCTCCAGCATGCCTGTGGATAATATGATGACGAACAAGCGCCACGACAAGACCCCATAGGATCAAGATGGAACGAATTAACGCCGATTGCTTAATGTATCGGCCTGATTTGCGTCTAAAGTTCGCGAAGCACAGGTGCGGCTTTTTGTCCAAGCACCCTCCAGGTGCCCAGCAAACCGATGCCGACAGTGACCACGAGCGCACCAACAAGCGTTGCAGCCGCGATATCGGGCATGAAACTGGAGGGCAGGGTCATGATCCGGCTGACCACGAACCAGGAGGCAACAGCGCCAAAGGCCAGCGCAAAAACCGCCGTGGCGAGGCCCAGCAGACCATATTCGTAGACATAGGCCCGGATCAGGGTCACCCGTGTCGCGCCCAGCGTCTTGAGCACCACCGCATCATGGATCCGGGAGCGGTTGCCCGCAGCCAGCGCGCCGGCGAGAACCAGCACGGAGGCGATCAGAGCCACCAGGGCTGCCGCGCGAATCGCGATCCCGATCTGGCCCACCACGCGGTTGGCCAGTTCGAGCGCATCCTTGACCCTCACACTGGTGATGGTCGGATAGGCCTGGGTAACGGCGCGCAGCACCTCGCCCTCTTCCGCGGCGGTGGCGTCCGGATCCTGCAACGTCGCCATCCAGGAGTGTGGAGCGCCGGCAAAGGTGTTGGGCGAAAACACCATGACGAAATTGATCGACAGCGATTCCCACTCCACGTCGCGCAGATTGGCAATCCGGGCAACGATCGACCGGCCCAGCACCGACACCGTGATGGTGTCGCCAACGCTCAGGCCCAGCTCGCCCGCCTCCTCGGAGGAGAATGACACCAGCGGTTCGCCCTGATGGTCGGGCGCCCACCATTCGCCGGCCGACAGCCGCGAATTCTCCGGCAGGTTTTTGGTGTAGGTCACACCGCGGTCCCCACGAAGCACCCAGCGCGCCTCGGCAGGCACATTATCCTCATTCACCGGCTCACCCTTGAGCTCGAGAATCCGGCCGCGCAGCATCGGAACCTTGATGACCTTGCCCTCCGGCGCGACCTCGGAAAGGATGTTTTCAAATCCGTCGATTTCACTCGACTGGATGTCGACAAAGAAGAAGTTGGGCGCCCGGTCCGGCAGATTGCCGGAGAGTTCCCGCCTCAGATTGGTGTCGATCAACGCCAGAGTCACCAGAAGCGCAAGCCCGAGACCCAGCGACAGCACAACTGACGGCGTCAGCGCGCCGGGACGGTGGATATTGCCGATGGCAAGCCGCAGCGGCGTCGAGCGCACGGCGGGCACCTTTCTGGCGATCGCCTGGACTGCAAAGCCCACCAGCCTGAGCACGCCAAAGGCAACGACAACGGCGGCCACGAAAACCGAAGCGATGCCGCGATCATCAGCAAACCAGATCGCCGCCGCGCACAAGGCAACCAGCGTCACCCCGGCTGCCAGAAGATAGGGCCAGCGTGGCAGCCCCCCACCCTCAAAGCTCTGCTGGCGGAACAATGCCGTGGCAGGCACCTCGCCTGCCCGGCCGAGCGGCAGCACGGCAAAGGCAAAGGCGGTCATCAGGCCAAAGCCTGCAGCAATGATCAGCGATGCGGGGTAAACCGAAGCCTGCACCGCAACCGGAATCACGCCAGACAGCGCCCCGGCAGCAAAAAACGGCGTCGCGAGCCCGAGAAGCAACCCGAGAAACACGCCGAAGCCGGCAATCAGCATCACCTGGATGAGATAGATGGCCACCACCAGCCGTGACGGCGCGCCGACACATTTGAGCGTGGCGATCACACCGCGTTTTCCGTCAAGCCAGGCGCGCACCGAATTGGCGATGCCGACACCGCCAACAATCAGGGCGGTCAGCCCGACCAGGGTCAGAAACTGCGAAAAACGCTCAATGTTGCGGGTCAATGCCGGCGCCGCGTTGCGGCTGGTGCGAACCTCAAGGCCGGTTTCAGGAAACTGCTCCCTCAGATCGGCACGGATATTGGCCAGTTGGCCGGCGCTGGCACCGCCATCGACGCGGACCCGGTAGCTGTATTCGATCAGGCTGCCCGGCCTGATCAGGCCTGCCGCATCAAGCGACGACCGGGAAATCAGGAACCTTGGCGCAAAGCCGAAGCCTTCCGACAGGGAGTCCGGTTCCGTAACGATAATCGCGCGCAGTTCAAAGCGTGCCTGGCCGACAAGAACCTCGTCGCCAAGCGACAGGCCAAGCCGGTCGAGCAGGATCTGCGCCGTTGCCGCTCCGAAAACGCCGTCGCGCTCTTCAAAGATCGTCTCAAGCGGCATGTCAGGCGATGCCTGAAAGCTTCCATAAAGCGGGTAGGCGCCATCCACTGCGCGCAATTCCACCAGAGACTGGTCAGATCCATCCTGGGTCCGCGCCATCGTGCGCAGATTGGCGCCGGTTGAGACATCTCCCAAGTCTTCGATGAAACTGCTTTCGGCTTCACTGAACGGCTGATTCTCGCTTTCAAACCGAATGTCGCCACCCAGAATGGTGCGGCCTTCCGAGGCAATCGAGCCGGTCATCATCTGCGAGACCGAATTGACCCCGGCAATCGCAGCTGTTCCCAGCGCCACGCAGGCGAGAAAAATATAGAATCCCGACAGTCCGCCGCGCAATTCACGCAACGCCAGCCGCACCGCCAGACCAAGCCGGAACTGATTTGGCGCGGCCATCAGGCAATCGCCTTTTCAGCGGCATCTGCGCCTGCGCTGTCGCCGACAATCAGGCCTGACCGCACCGAAACCTGCCGGTCGCACTGCGATGCAAGCGCCGGATCGTGGGTGACCAGCAAGAGCGTCGCACCGCGCTCGGATTGCTTGGCAAACAGCAATTCGGCAATCTGCCGGCCGGTATCACCATCGAGATTGCCGGTCGGCTCGTCAGCCACAATCAGCGCCGGATCGGGAGCCAGCGCCCGGGCAATCGCCACGCGCTGCTGTTCGCCGCCTGAAAGCTGGCCAGGATAATGGGTCAGCCGCTCACCCAGGCCGACCGCGATCAGCTCTTCCCGGGCCCGGTCGAACGCGTCGGACTTGCCCGCAAGCTCCAGCGGCACGGCAACATTTTCAAGCGCCGTCATGTTGGGGATGAGGTGAAAGGACTGAAACACGATACCGACTGACCGGCCGCGCACTGCAGCCACCGCATCCTCGCTGAGCGTGTGCAGCGCGCTGCCGGCAATGTGGACTTCGCCACTGTCGAGCCGCTCAAGACCCGCCACCACCATCAGCAGCGTCGACTTGCCGGAACCCGACGGTCCGACGATGCCGACCGATTGGCCCTTGGCGATATCGAGATCAATACCCTTGAGCACGTGAACAGAGGAAGCCCCGTTCCCGAGCGTCAGATTGGCTTTTCTCAAGGTGACGATCGAAGGGTCAGTTGTTTGAGACACGGTCGGGATATCCTATATGGAAGCATGACAGCAACGGGAGTGTTGCGGGAGACTTAGGAGCCCCACCATGTGTTTTAAAGGTTTGCGCCATGCGTTTTAGGAATCTGATTGCCGCCGCTCTCGCCACTTTGAGCTTTATAGCCACTCCGCTTTCAGCCAGGGCGGACGAGGTGATCCGTCTTGTCGGGTTCGGCGACAGCCTCATGGCGGGCTACAATCTCGACAGCGCGGAAGGCTTCCCGGCGCGGCTTCAAGCGGCGCTGGTGGAAAAGGGATATCAGGTGGAAATCACTGATGCCGGTGTATCCGGTGACACCACCTCGGGCGGCCTGGCGCGGCTCGACTGGTCAATCCCGGAGGGTGTCGACGGGGTGATTCTGGAGCTTGGCGCCAATGACGCGCTGCGCGGCTTGCCACCGGAAACGACACGGGAAAATCTTGACGCCATGATCACCCGGCTCAAGGAGCGCGGCATCGCCGTCCTGCTCGCCGGAATGCTGGCGCCACCCAACATGGGCGCAGACTACGAGGCCAAGTTCAACACCATCTACCCCGACCTCGCCAAGAAGCATGACGTTGTCTTCTATCCATTTTTTCTCGATGGGGTGACCGGCAACCCAAGCCTGCTTCTCAGTGATGGAATGCATCCGAATGCCAATGGAATCAACAGGATGGTGGAAGGTATCCTGCCCTATGCCGAGACATTTCTGACCGGACTCAAAGCCCTGTAGCGCACAGGTCAGAGTGCATCTGGAAAAATTATGCGCTTGCCCTGCTGCCCATGGCGTGATTCGTTCAAACCAAATCGATGATTCGGGGGACTAGCGATGCCAAGGCTCTTTACCGCTCTCGAAATACCGCGCGATGCGGCGCTGTCGCTGTCCTTGTTGCGCGGCGGCCTTCCCGGAGCCCGGTGGCTTGATGTTGAAAATTATCACATCACGCTGCGCTTCATCGGTGATGTCGACGGTCCCACGGCAGACGAGGTGGTCAATGCGCTTGACCGGGTCGACCGTCCCTCCTTTTCACTGTCACTCTCCGGCATAGGTTCGTTTGGCGCAAAGAAGCCGCATTCGATCTGGGCCGGTGTGTCCGCATGTTCGGAACTGATGGCATTGCAGGCCGAAATCGAAAGGATCTGCCAGCGCATTGGTCTCGCACCCGACACACGGCGGTTCTCGCCGCATGTCACTCTCGCAAGGTTGCGCCATGCACGGGTCTCCGATGTGGTTTCCTATCTCTCGGGCCGCGGCGACTTCCGCACGGAATCCTTTGATGTGGGACGTTTTGTGGTGATGTCGGCGCGGGATTCGGTCGGCGGAGGGCCCTATCTGGTCGAAGAAGCCTATCCTTTGGGCTGGCGCAATTCCGTGCCAAGCCTGTCCAGCAGCGCCTGGCAACCCTCACGCAGCAACTGATAGACCGCATCGAAACCATCAACGCCGCCATAATAGGGATCGGGAACATCAGTCCGCATACCCAGGGTATGGTCGAGAAAGAGATGGATGCGGTCATGCTGCGACGATGGCGCTCGCGCTTTCAGCGTCGCCTCGTTGGAACGGTCCATGGCAAAGATCAGGTCGAAGCGGTCATAATCATCATCTGACACCTGCCGCGCACGCTGCATTGATATGTCGATGCCGTTTTCAGTTGCCGTTTCCACCGAGCGGATGTCAGGCGGATCGCCCGCATGCCAGTTCCCGGTTCCGGCGGAATCGACCATGACAAACCCGTCCAGGCCGGCGTCCGCCAAGCCCTTGCGGAAGATACCTTCGGCCAGCGGAGACCGGCAGATATTGCCCATGCACACAAAAAGCACCGAACACTGTGCCTTTTCTCCGCCGTCTGAAACACTAGTGTTCATAGTCAAGTCACCCTGTTGAACCCCGGAGTATGCCATGTCACGCCCAAAACTCGATAGCACAACCATTTCGCAAAAGCTCGCAGCCGTATCCCAGTGGAACATCGATGCGGGCGAAACCGCACTCACACGAAGCTTCAAGTTCAAAGATTTCAGCGAGGCCTTCGGCTTCATGGCGCGCGCGGCACTGGTGGCCGAAAAGCTCGATCACCACCCCGAATGGAAGAACGTCTACCGCACCGTCGAGGTGCGGTTGACCACGCACGACGCCGGCGGCCTGACCCAGCTTGACTTCGATCTGGCGGGCGCGATGGACACGATTGCTGCCTCGACTGGCCAATAACATGGCGAGTAACCCGGCCATCAAACCGGCCACCAATATTGAACCCTGGCGCCCCAGAGCCCATGTTATGGGCAAAGGCAACGCAGAGCGGAGGCCAACGCATGAATGCTCTTGAGGGCGAAATTCTCGAACCGGATGAGAAAATCCGTAACGGGGAGAATGATCGCGCCGATGAAGAATCGGTGCGTACCGGCTTCTGGAAGACCTTTGGCAAGGCAGCTCGTCAGCTTCCCTTCGCCGAAGATCTGGTCGCGGCCTATTTCTGCGCGCTTGACCCGGAAACCCCCGGCAAGGCCAAGGCGGTGATGTTGGGTGCGCTGGCCTATTTCATCATGCCGCTCGATACGATCCCGGATTTTCTTGCCGTGGTCGGGTTTTCCGACGACATCGCGGTGCTCACGCTCGCCATCGCCACTGTGCGCTCCAACATGACCGATGCCCATCGCGCGGCCGCCAGGAAGGCGCTTGCCGATTTTTCGCCTGACAAGACTTCAGACTGATCCGGTGCTAAACACGGCCCGGTGCCTTGCGGGCCGCGCGCTCAATGAAAGGTAACGTCGCCGTCGCCGCTTTCAAGCGTTCGCCGCAGCCGCGCGAAGGCAAGCCTGATTCGCGACTTGACCGTCCCAAGCGGCAAGCCGGTGTCTTCGGCAATCTGGGAGTGTGAACGGCCCAGGAAAAACGCCTGCCGCACAAGCGTGGCCTGCTCCTCGGGAAGATCGAGCATGGCCTGGCGGACCCGCTCATCCCGCTCCTCGGCCTCGACAATGTCATCAGCCGCCTCGGGTTGTGAGGGATGCAACGCCGGATCTTCCGGATCAAGCAGACCGGAACGGTCGCGCCTGAGGGCATCAATGCGGCGATTGCGGGCAATCCTGAACAGCCATGTTCCAAGGGACGATTTGGATGAATCGAAAAGGCTTGCCTTGTGCCACAGCACGATCATGACCTCCTGGGTCATTTCCTCGGCCTGTGACGATTCCATTCCGAGCCGCTGGAGATAGGATTTCAGGCGCGGCGCGAAATAGTCGAACAATTCCCCGAACGCCTTCTGATCCCGCCTTACAGCAACCGCCTCGGCAAGACGGGCAAACCGTTCTTTCAAATCACCCGACATTGACGCCGCAGCACCCCGTTCACCTGATTACACCCAACCGCCGCCACGCGAATCTTCACGAAACACCTACACCGGAAATGGCAAAGGTCAAACTGTTGCCGGATTCAGACTGTTACAAAAGGTGACATGAGGGAAGCCTCCAGCAGGCGGCATCCCAAGTTTGCACATCCAAAGCGGAAAATCTTGACGCTTTGGTAACCAGGATTAAGTCAAAATGAACTCATCACCTCGCAACCCGAGGGACTCATTTGGGCCATCGGCCCTTAACACCCGACCACAAACCGGTAGGAAAACCATGCTTGGGAAGACAATCGCAACCGTACTGACGGGGCTTTTTGCTTTGACCGCCGCCGCGTGGGCGCAATCGCCCAACCGAATCGAACAGTTTGACGCCTGGGGCGCCTATTCCTACGATTCCGCAGGCGGCAAGGTCTGCTACGTCCTTTCCGTGCCGATCAGCTCGGCCCCGACCAATGTCAATCACGGTGACATCTTTTTCCTGATCTCGCAGCGCCCGGGTCAGAATGTGAGCTACGAACCGCAGGCGATGATGGGATATCCGCTCAAGGAAGCCTCGAAGATCAACGTCAATATCGACGGCCGCAACTTCGTCCTGTTCAGCCGCGGCAATTCCGGCTGGGTCGAGAATGCAGCCGAGGAACCGCAACTCGTGGCAGCCATGAAGGCCGGCTCCGACATGACGGTCAAGGCGGTCTCGCGGCGCGGCACCGACACCTCCTACAGCTACTCGCTCAGGGGCGTGACAGCGGCGTTGAACAAGATCGCAACCTGTCAGTAATCACTGCGTCCAGCCAGCAATAGACAGAGAAAAGGCCGGCAATCGTCGGCCTTTTTGTGTCGAGCGGGCGCAGTCTTGACCAACGATTGCCAAAGCTCAATCCGCCTCCCATGACACGCTGTGAAACCCACTGGATTTTATCAGTACTCCAGGTATGGTGGGGCATGGCACCGAAGCACTCCCTCACACCCGACGACTGGATCAAAACCGCATTCCGGCTGCTTGCCGATGCAGGCCCCAGGGCGATTCGCGTGGATCTGATGTGCAAGGCGCTGGGCGTCACCAAGGGATCCTTCTACTGGCATTTCGATGATCTTGCCGCACTCAAGGCTGCCATGATCGAGCGCTGGCGGCAGGCCGCGGCGCGCGACCTGATTGCCTCGGCCACCCAAACTGAACTCGCGCCCCGCGATCTCATCATCGGCCTCTTCGAGGAGGTGCAGAAACGCCAGGCAAAAGGCGGCGCGCTGGCTGAAACCGCACTGAGGCAATGGGCCGGTGCCGATCCGGCCGTGCTCAAGCTGGTGCGCGAGGCCGACAATGAGCGGCTGGCCTTTCTGACAACCCAGATGCGGGCCGCCGGACTGACCGGCGGCGAGGCCCGCTCACGCGCCGCCTTTGTCTACGCAGCCCTGATCGGCATGGAGCAACTGGCCGGCGAACCGGCGTTGACCCCGTCCAACATGGCCGGAATCATCGATGCCGCCCTCACGCCCGGCGTCTGACCAGCAGACAGGTCGCGAAATCCCTGCGTTCAAACGATTCCATCCAAAGAGGGCGGGCTTTACACCTGCTCCACCTCTGCCGTTCCCAAGGGGTTCTGCTCGAGCCAGATCATCCGCAACGCCCCGGCCTGTCCGGTAAACCGCTCTTCCAGCACGTCGCAGCCATAGATCCGGTCAGCGCGGAAATGCCGGAACGCTCCGCGCAATTCGCACCAGGCTGCCAGCATCACGCATTCAAGGTGATAGACCAGCGCCAGCGGACGCACCGTTCTCACCGTCTCGCACCCCTTTTCGTCCTGGTAGATCAGCTCCAGCTTGCGTTCATCGCGGATGGCGTCCCGGAGCGTCGCCTTGGACACACAGCCCTTTGCCGGGTCATCCAGTGCCGCGCCCCAGGGCGCCACCTGAAGCCAGTCGGCGGGACCATGCAGCGCATCGACCTTTTCGTGGATCCGGCGTGCAGCCCCCTGCAGCGCGCTGTCGCCGGTGCGCGACAACAGCGCCAGCCCGACCCGCAGCGCCTCGATCTCCTCCAAGTCGAAATTCAGCGGCGGCAAATCATAGCCGCGGCGCATGATGTAGCCGATCCCCGATTCCCCTTCGATCGGCGTCTTCATGATCTGCAATGCGGAAATGTCCCGGTAGATCGTCCGGGTGGACACTTCGAGCTGGCGGGCAATCACCTCCGCCGTCACCGGTTGCCTGGCGGACCTCAGGATCTGGATGATTTCGAACAGTCTGTCGGAGCGGCGCATGGCGAGAATTCCGTCGTCAGCAGGGATCAATGCTGCTGACATTAACACACCCCCTACTGACACCGTACTGTCAGCAGCGATCTGCTTTGCTCATGGAAACAGGAGACCGCACCATGAGCTATTACGACCACGCAACCATGATCGCCCACCGGCTTGGACCATGGCAACAACAACCTGAGCCCCCCTTCGATGTCCCGGCCAGGCATCGCAAGCGCCGCCCGGACCGGCTTGCCAAGGGTGAGCGCAGCCCGGCGGCCTGTGACCCGGAAACCGGCGACCACGAAGACCGGGGGCGCCAACCACCTAGCAACACCGGCTGGCGCGGTATGCTCGCAAGTGTTGCGGGCCTGTTGCCGCTGGCGCAATGCAGGGGTCTGTCCAGACGCGGCAAGGCATAAGCAGACTGCACAGGTGACGTGAGCGTCAAAAGCTGGTAGGAGGCGGCCACTCTTGAAACATGACCGAGCCCGCGATGCCAGCCACCCTTGACCTGACAGACCCTTCTGCACGTCCCGTCCGCCCCGCTGCAATTGCTGCGGATGGCAAGCCTGTGCTCGTCGGCATGGACCGTGACGAACTGATCGCGGCAATGGCAGAGGCCGGCGTGCCGGAGCGCCAGCGAAAGATGCGCGTCAACCAGCTCTGGCACTGGCTCTATGTCCGCGGCTCGTCCGACTTTGCCGACATGCACACCATTTCCAAGGATCTGCGCGACAAGCTCGACGCCCATTTCTCGGTCGCACGCCCGGAAATCGTCGAGGAACAGATTTCGTCAGACGGCACGCGCAAATGGCTGATGCGGTTTCCGCCGCGCGGCGCCGGCCGGCCGGTTGAGGTCGAAACGGTCTACATTCCCGAGGAAGGCCGCGGCACGCTGTGCATCTCCAGCCAGGTCGGCTGCACGCTGACCTGCACCTTCTGCCACACCGGCACCCAGAAGCTGGTGCGCAACCTCACGCCCGAGGAAATTCTCGCGCAATTGCTCGTCGCCCGCGACCGGCTCGGCGATTTTCCGCACAAGGATACGCCGCAGGGCGCCATCGTGCCGACGGAAGGCCGCAAGGTCACAAACATCGTGATGATGGGCATGGGCGAGCCGCTCTACAATTTCGAAAACGTCAAGAAGGCACTGCTGATCGCCTCCGACGGCGACGGGCTGGCGCTCTCGAGACGCCGCATCACCCTGTCGACCTCCGGCGTGGTCCCCGAAATCACCCGCACCGGCACCGAGATCGGTGTCATGCTGGCGATTTCACTGCATGCCGTGCGTGACGAGCTGCGCGACGAGCTGGTGCCGATCAACAAGAAATACCCGCTCAAGCAACTCCTCGACGCCTGCCGCGCCTATCCCGGCCTGTCCAATGCGCGCCGCATCACCTTTGAATATGTGATGCTCAAGGGCGTCAATGACAGCCTGAGCGATGCCAAGGAACTGGTGCGCCTGCTCAAGGGCATTCCCGCCAAGATCAACCTGATCCCGTTCAATCCATGGCCCGGTTCGGCCTATGAGTGCTCGGACTGGGACACGATCGAGACCTTTGCCGATTTCATCAACGCCAATGGTTATGCTTCGCCGATCCGCACCCCGCGCGGCCGCGACATTCTCGCAGCCTGCGGTCAGCTCAAGAGTGAATCCGAGCGCATGCGCAAGACCGAGCGGCTGGCGCTCGAGGCGATGATGATCGCCGGCCACGGCGCGGATTGACGGCGCGCCATGGCTGACATCCTGCGCCCGATTATCCGGATGTTTGTCATCACATTGGGGTTTTTCGCAGCCTTCCTGGCTGCCGGCACAGCGTTTGTGTTTCTGGCGCGGCTGGTGGTGCCGGAAGATTTCGGGCGCATCGACGAGCTTGAGCTGACCGTCACACTGGCCGTCGGCATACTCGGAGTATCGAGCCTGTTTGCCCGCGCGTTGCTGCTGCCGGCCTTTGCCGTGATTGCGGGTTTCGAGTTTTTCAAGCTGCGCGACTGGCTCAGCCACGCACTGGCCGGCGGGTTGCTGGCTCTGGCGGCGGCGAGCCTTCCGCTGGCTGGGACCGCGGATGCAGCAAATGCTGGCAACCCTGCCTGGGACATCGCCATCCGCATTGCCTGCGGGATCATCGGCGCCACGCTCTACTGGCTGATTGCCGGCCGCAACGCCGGACGCTGGCTGCCGAGCGAGCGCGCGAAAGCCAACGAAACCGGCGACATCGAAGCCTGATCAGCGGCTCTGGGTCAGCAGAATCCTCACCGCAAACACCGAAAACACAGCCGCGAAGACATAGTCCACCACCCGCATTACCTGCGGCTTGCGCTTGAGCCAGGCCGACAGCCCGTTGGCGCCGAGAACAACCACAATGGCGACCGGCAGCGCAATGATGATCGACAGCACGCCGAGAAAGATCAGCTTGCCGGTTACATGCGGATCATTGACGCTGACAAATTGCGGCAGGAAGGTCATGAAGAAGATGATGACCTTGGGATTGAGAAGATTGACCCAGAACCCGTTGAGAAACGCCTTGAAATAGGACGCGTCGTTCTTGCCCGTCGCCTCGACGGCAAGCACCGAGCGGTTACGCACCGCCTGAATGGCGAGCCAGAGGAGATAGCCCGCGCCACCGGTTTTCAGAACCAGGAACGCGACGGGTGACGCAACCACCAGCGCCGAGATTCCAAAGGCAACAAGCAGCGTGTGAATGACAATCCCGAGATTGGTGCCCAGCATCGCCATCATGCCGATGGCCTTGCCATCACGGATGGCACGGCTCATCCACAGCGTCATGTCCGGCCCGGGCGTGATCGCCAGCAAGAGCACGGCAAGACTGAAGGCGGCGAGCACAGGCAGGCCCGGGATGAAGTCGGAAAGCATGGCAAGAATCCAGATTGGCCGAGCACTACCTCTAAGCTGGTTTCAGCTTGCTGCCAATCAGATCATTCGTCGAGCTGTTCCATTATTGTTGGATCGACAATATCTATCCTTGCACCAGGTTCCATACCAAATATCTGGTGAAATTCGTCAGGACTGAGCAAGGCCGCCGCCTGATCCAGCAAATGTTGGTTGCGGGCGTTGAGAAGGGCTGCATCCGGCGGAAAGAAACCGGGGATCTTCTGCGCGGCAAAGGTGTTGACCTCTGTCCTCAGTGCCAGGAGCTGGTCAAGCAACTCAGGCTTGTCGGAAAGCACTTGCCGTGCATGATCAGCAAAATCGTCAGGCAGGTGTTCCACTCGTTCCTCCATCGCTGATGGTAGCTTTGTCATCGGCTTTGCCCCGGCGCAGGCCATAAGTTTGGCCTTCCAGGCAGCATGCTGCAATCCATAAGTGCCATAAAGGAACGTGCTGATCGCATATCCGCGTGCGGCTTTCACGGTCATTGGCAGAGAACCGGCTGCTTTTGTTGCATAAAGCACCTGGTTGGCGAGTTGATGGCACACTCCATCTATGCCGTAACTGAAAATGGTGCCGCGTGCTGCCGTATTGGTTTTCGAACTGGCATTGGGAAGCACAAGGCAATCCGCGATACTGCGGTCACCGGTCTTGCTGCCAATGAATCCGGGTGGATTTCCAGGCACTCCGCCTTTTGGGTGAAACGAGCCCCAGCAGTACCAGTTGGCCTCTTTGGCCTTCTTTACCGCCGCGATATCGGGATAGGCATGCTTACGGCTGTCATAGGTGGTGATCCAAGTATGATCGACCGGCGAACCGCTGCTATAGGCCGGTACGACCCAGGCAAATAACGTGGACATGATGGCTCCTCCCTTTTGGGTGTAGGATAAGTATAATACACCCAATGAGAGAAACCAAATCATGCCTACTTTTTCAGGTATGCATCAAAATCCGCTGCACAATCGGGATGCCAGCGCGACAGGGGTGGCCGGTTCTCGATGATATCGCCTGCGGCCCAGGCAATGCGCTTCTCGTCGGTGGCGCGATCGACATCATTGTCGGGGCAGAGAATGTAGAAATCGCCTCTCTCCAGGCTTTCCATCATGAAATCGACCGTCTGCTCCGGCGTCCAGGCACCACCCGGCTTCTCGGTCCGGCCCCTTGCCGTCAGCGGCGTGTAGACAAAGCCCGGGATCAACAGATGGGCGTTGACCTGGCAACCCGCCGTGTTGCGCAACTCGTGCTGCAAGGCTTCGGTGAAGGCCTTCACACCGGCTTTGGCGACATTGTAGGCGGGATCACCGGGCGGTGTGGTGATGCCTTGCTTGGATCCGGTGTTGATGATCATCGCCGGTTCGCCATGGGCAATCATCTTCGGCCCGAACAGCCGGGTTCCGTGAATGATACCCATCAGATTGACGTTGAGGACCCGTTCCCAGTTCTCCTCCAGACCGAAAAGGCTGCTTCCGGGCTGGATGCCGGCATTGTTCATCAGCACATGAACATCGCCAAACTGCCCCGCCACCGTCTGCTCCAGAGCCGCGACAGCCTCCCGGTCGCTGACATCGGTTGCGACAGCGGCAATCCTGGCATCCGCGTTTTTCGACTGCGCGGCCACGATCTCCCGGGCATCCGCTAGCTTGCCCTGGTCATTGTCGACAAGAACCACAGCCATGCCCCGCGCCGCAAAGCGTGTCGCGGCGGCAAGACCGATGCCGGAAGCCGCTCCGGTCACAACCGCCACCTTGCCGTCCCCGAGTATCGATTGCAGATCAGCCATTTTCGTCCTCCCTTTGCATGAACACCCGTTTTGCCACAAAACCCCGCAACGGCCACCCGTCAACCCAATTGCCTACAAGCCTTGCTTGCCCGGCAAGGGCTTAACCCTTGCATGGCGCTGCAAACCGGCTAAAAGTGCCGCCAAATTCAAGGCCCCCGGCACTCCCGTCGGGCCAGACACCATAACAGGAATTCAATCATGGCAACGCACAAGGACGTCAAAAAGGTCGTTCTCGCCTACTCAGGCGGCCTCGACACCTCGATCATTCTCAAATGGCTGCAGACCGAACTCGGCGCAGAGGTGGTGACTTTCACCGCCGATCTCGGCCAGGGCGACGAGCTGGGCCCGGCACGCAAGAAGGCCGAGCTGATGGGGATTCCCGACAAGAACATCTACATCGAGGATGTCCGCGAGGAATTCGTCCGCGATTTTGTGTTCCCGATGTTCCGCGCCAATGCCGTCTATGAGGGCGTCTACCTGCTCGGCACCTCGATCGCCCGGCCGCTGATTTCCAAGCGCCTGGTCGAGATCGCCGAGGAAACCGGCGCCGACGCGATTGCCCATGGCGCCACCGGCAAGGGCAATGACCAGGTCCGCTTCGAACTCTCGGCCTATGCGCTCAACCCCGACATCAAGGTGATCGCCCCCTGGCGCGACTGGACCCTGAAATCGCGCACCGAGCTGATCGCCTTTGCCGAAGCGCATCAGATTCCGATTCCGAAGGACAAGCGCGGCGAAGCACCGTTCTCGGTTGACGCCAACCTGTTGCACTCCTCCTCCGAGGGCAAGGTTCTGGAAGATCCGAACGAGGAAGCGCCGGAATATGTCTACCAGCGCTCGGTGTCTCCGGAAGATGCGCCCGACAAGGCAACCGAGATCGAAATCGGCTTCAAGGCTGGCGACGCCGTCTCGATCAATGGCGAAACACTGTCGCCGGCAACCATTCTGGCGCGCCTCAATGATCTCGGCCGCGACAATGGCATCGGCCGGCTGGATCTGGTGGAAAACCGTTTCGTCGGCATGAAGTCCCGCGGCGTTTACGAGACACCGGGCGGCACCATTCTGCTGACCGCACACCGGGCGATGGAATCGATCACCCTTGACCGTGGCGCTGCCCACCTCAAGGACGAGCTGATGCCGCGCTATGCCGAGCTGATCTACAACGGCTTCTGGTTCTCACCCGAGCGCGAGATGCTGCAGGCAGCCATTGACCACAGCCAGCGTGAGGTCGAGGGCACCGTGCGGCTCAAGCTCTACAAGGGCAATGTCATCGTCACCGGACGCGCTTCGCCGAAATCGCTCTATGACGACGCGCTGGTCACCTTCGAGGATGACCGCGGCGCCTATGACCAGAAGGATGCCGCCGGCTTCATTCGCCTGAACGCGCTCCGGCTCCGGACCCTGGCTGCCCGCAACCGCAACAGCTAGGTTCGAAGATACAGGATCGAACAGGGCGGAGCCGGATCAGGCTCCGCCCTTTTTGTTTTGCCCTTCACGAGGCCTTGATTGCCGGGCAGCGCACGCTGCGCCTTGTCCAAGCTCCGCCGCCCGCCTACATGGAGAGCATGACAAGGAGTTTCTCATGACCCAATCCGCCGCGCCGATTTTCGACTGGACTGCGCCACTTGGCCTGCCCGAGTTCCAGGCCATTGCCGATGAGGATTTTAAGCCGGCTTTCGAACTTGGATTCGCCGAGCATGACGCAGAAATCGATGCGATTGCGAAGAACCCCGCTGCACCCGATTTCGACAACACCATGGTGGCTCTGGAGCTTGCGGGCGACAAGCTGTCGAGGGTCTCCTCGCTGTTCTGGAACCGCGCCGGTACCGACACCAATGATGCGATCCAGGCGCTTGAGCGCGAGATCGCGCCGCAAATGTCACGGCACTACTCGAAGATTGCCATGAACCGCGATCTCTTCGCGCGCGTGGACGAATTGTACCGAAACCGACACGACCTTGGTTTGACAGAGGAACAGGATCGGTTGCTGGAGCGGATCTGGAAATCCTTCATCAAGTCGGGCGCAGGCCTCGATCCCGAGGGTCAGGCGCGGCTGGCGGAAATCGGCGAAAAGCTCGCCGGGCTCGGCGCCCGGTTCGGACAGAATGTGCTGGCCGACGAAAAGGATTGGCTGCTGCTGCTTGACGACGGAGCCGATCTCGACGGGCTGTCAGATGATCTGCGCGCCGCCATGGCCGCTGTGGCAGAAGAGCTGGGCCACAAGGGCAAGTTCGCCGTCACCCTGTCGCGGTCGATCATCGAGCCGTTCCTGACCAGCAGCGCCCGCCGCGATTTGCGCGAGCAGGCCTTCCGCGCCTGGACCGCGCGCGGTGCCAATGGCGGCGAAACGGACAATTCCGCGCTGATTTCCGAGATCATCGCCCTGCGCACCGAGAAAGCCGAGCTGCTGGGCTATGAGAGCTACGCCGCGCTCAAGCTCGACAACACCATGGCCAAGACCCCCGATGCCGTTGAAGCGCTTCTCGGCGATGTCTGGACCCGCGCGGTCGAACGCGCCGAAGCTGACAAGCTCGATCTGGCCGGATTGATCGGCGAGGAGGGGGGCAACCATGATGTCGCCGCCTGGGACTGGCGTTATTATGCCGAGAGGCTGAAGGCCCGGAAGTTCGATTTCTCCGAGGCCGAACTCAAGCCCTATCTCTCGCTCGACAAGATGATTGACGCCTGTTTCGACGTCGCACACCGGCTGTTCGGCATCACCATGATCCCCCGTCCGGATATCAAAGGCCCGCATCCCGATGCCCGGGTTTTCGAGGTCAAGGACAGAAACGGTGCGCCGCTTGCGACCTTCGTGGCCGACTATTTCGCCCGTCCGTCCAAGCGCTCCGGCGCCTGGATGAGCGGGATGCAGAGCCAGCACAAGCTGCCGATGCCCGACGGAAGCCTTGGCGAAAAGCCGATCATCACCAATGTGATGAACTTCGCCAAGCCGGCAGCTGGCCAGCAGGCGCTGCTCTCACTCGATGACGCCCGCACCCTGTTTCACGAATTCGGCCACGCCCTGCATGGAATGCTGTCGGATGTGACCTACCCTTCGCTGTCAGGCACCTCGGTCAGCCGTGACTTCGTGGAGCTGCCATCGCAGCTCTTTGAGCACTGGCTCACCGTTCCGGAAATCCTCGAAAAACACGCCCGCCATTGCAAGACCGGCGAACCGATCCCGCGCGCGCTGCTCGACAAGGTGCTTTCCGCCCAGACTTTCGACGCAGGTTTCGGCGCTGTCGAATTCACCGCCTCCGCGCTGGTCGACATGGCCTGGCACACCGGCGGCGCGAAAGCCGATCCGGCGACATTCGAAGCTGAAACCCTGAAGAAGCTGGGGCTGCCCGTGGCCATCGTGATGCGCCACGCCAGCCCGCATTTCCTGCATGTGTTTGCTGGCGAAGGCTATTCGGCTGGCTATTACTCCTACATGTGGTCGGAAGTGCTCGATGCCGATGCCTTTGCCGCCTTTGAGGAAACCGGCGATCCCTTCAACCCGGAGATGGCGGAGAAGCTTCGCGCCAACATCTATTCCGCCGGCGGGTCACGCGATCCGGCAGAGCTCTACAAGGCTTTCCGTGGCCGCATGCCCGATCCCACGGCGATGCTTGAGAAGCGCGGCCTCGCCTGACCCGTTACCTGGCATGCTCATCCCATGCCGGGGCACCGCGAGCCAGGCGTCAATAGGCCTGCTTCGGCGTCCGGTCGTCCGACAGAGATTGCTGAGATCTCAGGATGATCGCTTCAATCGCGTCGGCCAGGTGGACTTCAGCGATGTTGTAGTCGCCTTTTGCGACCCGGATCTTGTGCGCCTCAAGCAGCACCTCGGCATGGGATGAGCCCGCAGGTGGCTCGAACCGGTAGGCGGCGAGCTCGATCAGAAAACCCAGCGGATCGGTGAAATAGATCGAATCCATGAAGCCGCGGTCCTTGACGCCGCTGTGTTTGATTCCGCGCTCATCCAGCCGCTCCACCGCTTGCGAGAAAGTCGCCTTCGACACGTTGATCGCCAGATGATGCACAGCACCGGGCTCGGTCGAGGTCCGTTCGGGATCGGGCTTGCGGTCCTCGCTGGTGAAGATGGTGATCAGCCGTCCATCGCCCGGATCGAAATAGAGATGGCTTTCCAAGGCACTGTCGAGATTGGGCTGTTCGAAGACGAAGGGCATGCCAAGCACGCCTTCCCAGAAGTCGATCGAGGTCTGCCTGTCCGCCCCCACAAGCGTGATGTGGTGGATGCCCTGTGCCTGCAATTTGCGCATCTTCGTCTCCCGCTACCGTTCATTCTGAAAAACAATAGCAAAAGGGAGCGGAACGGCAAAACAGCTGCGGGAGGTGTCGCAGGAACCTGATACTGACAATATTTGGCACCATCAGAGGTTAAGACATAGGGACCAATCAACCGGAGATCCACTCATGTCCACATCCTTGACCACTGCCATTTCCACGCTTGCCATGGCTTCCGCACTTGCCGCCGGCGCCGCGGCCGGGGAGCCCGAAGCCGGACAAAAGGCCATCCTGAATACCATAGCCACCATGACATCGTCCTTCGCCGCGGGCGATCTGGACGGCGTTCTGACAACCTATGAGGAGGGAGCCGCGGTTGTTTCTGCCCCGGGCCAGCCGGTCAGAGGGCGCGAGGAACTTGCCGTTATGTTCGGGCAATTCATCGAAGCAGGCATCGACTTCGACTATGGCACCCACGACGTCGTCATCGCCGGAGACATTGGGCTGCATCTGATGAAATGGACCAGCGCGACACCCGATGGCCAACAGTCGGCGCTGTCGGTTGCCGTGTTGCGGCGCCAGCCTGACGGCAACTGGCGCATGGTGATCGACCATCCCTTCGGCGACCACGTGATGGTGGACGGCAACTAGGTTTCCAGCCGGCGCGGCACGCAGGATCGTTGCAGCTTCGACCGGGGACCCTCTGCTGCACCCCGGATCCGGTCCGTACCGCCTGATTGCTCGTTTCGACCCCGGTACGATATGATCAAGAAGGGCGCTTTGCGCCCTTCTCTCGCTCCATTAAGGCTGTCGGGCAAAGATATCTTTCGCAACCGCAAAAAACCCTGTATAAGCCGCGCAAATTCCGGTCATTGCCGGCCCGCGCCGGGATCATGGTTCCGGCGCTTTTGTATTCTCCAGAATGAGACCTGACCTATGTCCCTGCGCAATATTGCGATCATCGCCCACGTTGACCATGGCAAGACCACACTTGTCGACGAACTGCTCAAGCAATCCGGTGTCTACCGCGAAAACGAACGCGTTCAGGAACGCGCGATGGATTCGGGCGACATCGAGAAGGAGCGCGGCATCACCATTCTCGCCAAGGCCACCTCGGTGGAATGGAAGGGAACCCGCATCAACATCGTTGACACCCCCGGCCACGCCGATTTCGGCGGCGAGGTGGAGCGTATCCTGTCGATGGTCGATGGCGCGATTGTTCTGGTCGATGCAGCCGAAGGCCCGATGCCGCAGACCAAATTCGTGGTCGGCAAGGCCTTGAAGGTCGGCCTCCGCCCGATCGTCGCCATCAACAAGATCGACCGTCCCGACGCCCGCGTCGACGAGGTCATCAATGAAGTGTTCGACCTGTTCGCAGCGCTCGACGCCACCGACGAGCAGCTTGACTTCCCGATCATGTATGGCTCGGGCCGCAACGGCTGGATGGATGCCGGCCCTGACCGCCCCGCCGATGGCGGATCGCTGACGCCGCTGTTCGATCTGGTTCTTGAGCATTGCCCGGAGCCCACCGTGGCCGAAGGTCCGTTCCGCATGATCGGCACGATTCTGGAAGCCAACCCGTTCCTTGGCCGTATCATTACCGGCCGTATCCATTCCGGCTCGATCAAGCCGAACCAGGCCGTCAAGGTTCTCAATGGTGAGGGCAAGTTGGTCGAAAACGGCCGGATTTCCAAGATCCTCGCTTTCCGCGGTCTCGAGCGCCAGCCGGTCGAGGAAGCCCATGCCGGCGACATCGTCGCCATTGCCGGCCTGTCGAAGGGCACCGTGGCAGACACCTTCTGCGATCCTTCGGTGGCAGAAGCGCTGACCGCGCAGCCGATCGACCCGCCGACCGTCACCATGACCTTCCTGGTCAATGATTCCCCGCTTGCCGGCACCGAGGGCGACAAGGTGACGAGCCGCGTCATCCGCGACCGACTGCTCAAGGAAGCCGAAGGCAATGTGGCGCTGAAGATCGAGGAATCCGAAGGCAAGGATTCGTTCTACGTCTCCGGCCGCGGCGAATTGCAGCTGGCCGTGCTGATCGAAACCATGCGTCGCGAAGGCTTCGAACTCGCCGTGTCGCGTCCGCGTGTCGTCATGCACAATGACGAGAGCGGCACGCTGATGGAGCCGATCGAAGAGGTTGTCATCGACGTTGATGAAGAGCATTCCGGCGTCGTCGTGCAGAAGATGTCCGAGCGCAAGGCCGAAATGACCGAACTGCGCCCATCGGGCGGCAATCGCGTCCGTCTTGTGTTCCACGCCCCGACCCGCGGCCTGATCGGCTACCAGTCGGAACTCTTGACCGACACCCGCGGCACCGCCGTGATGAACCGTCTGTTCCATGACTATCAGCCCTACAAGGGCGAGATCGGCGGACGCACCAACGGTGTTCTGCTGGCCAACCAGCCAGGCGAGGCTGTGGCCTATGCAATGTTCAATCTCGAAGACCGTGGCCCGATGATCATCGAGCCGGGCGACAAGGTCTATATGGGCATGATCATCGGCATCCATACCCGCGACAATGACCTCGAGGTCAATGTGCTCAAGGGCAAGCAGCTCACCAACATCCGCTCGGCCGGCAAGGACGAGGCCGTCAAGCTGACGCCGCCGATCCGCATGACCCTGGACCGGGCGCTGTCCTGGATCCAGGACGACGAGCTGATGGAAGTGACGCCGAAGTCGATCCGTCTGCGCAAGCGTTATCTCGACGCCAACGACCGCAAGCGGTTTGCAAAAGCCGGCGCCAGCGCTGCCTGATATGGCTGAGGCGCGTGAGGTCGATCTGGAAAGCTGGTCACGGGCCGGACAGTTCAACCTGTTCCGGAGCTATGACCGGCCCCATTTCGCCACCACCGCGCGCGTCGATGTCACCGCCCTGATGACCAAGGGCAAGTCCGCAGGTGCATCGCCCTATCGCGCCTTTATCCACGCCATCGGCGCGGGGGTTCACGCCGTTCCCGCCCTCAAGATGCGTTTCATCGGCGATCAGGTTTTCGAATACGGTGCAATCGCACTGTCGGCGACGGTTCCACGCCCCGGCGACACCTTCGGCTACGCCTATATCCCCTATATTGCGGATTGGGCGGAATTTGACCACAGCTGCAAGGCGATCATCGAAGAAACCGCCCGTGGCACCGACTTCGGCGCCAACACCGGACAGCGCTTTGATCTGGCCTATCTCTCCTGCCTGCCGTGGATCGATTTCACCGCGCTCGACAACGCGTTGCCGGGACCGGATGACTGTATCCCCCGCTTTTCCTGGGGAAAAATCGTTCAAGGCCACGACGGCCGCTGGAGCTGCCCGGTCGCGGTGCAGGTTCATCATGCCCTGGTCGATGGATTGCAGGTTGGCCAGTTTTTCCAGGCCGCACAGGCCTGCCTTGACCAGTTTGCGGACACGAACACTGACACCGCCTGATCCGGTTTGACACCAAAGCGCCCTTTGAACTGACAGCTCCAGAGCCGGAAATGGCCGGGTTACAGCAAAGTTGCGCCCTTGCATTAATTCTTAACAAACGGTTAACTCGTTTGGCGCCGTCCACAAAACAATGCTGTGGGCAGACCTGCAAGCCCGGCGCTAACCGCCTTATGCGGATGTCCCGGGATCGGTAGTATGGATTTATGAGCAAGACACTCACGATTGACATCAGGCATGCCGAACCCCAGGACGCCGAAGCTATCGCCGAGGCACACCGGGCGGCATGGAGTCATGCCTATACGGGAATCCTGCCGCACAAGGCGTTGCGCCAGATGCTCGAACGTCGAAATGTTGCCTGGTGGCGCCGCGCGATACGCGGTTCCACATCCATCCTGGTGCTCGATGTCGGTGGCACCATTGCCGGTTACGCGACCCTTGGCCTCAATCGCGCCCGGTCGCTGCCGCAGGAAGGCGAGATTTACGAGCTCTACCTCCGGCCTGAGTTCCAGGGCGTGGGCCTGGGCAAAAGACTGTTCAATGAAGCCAGACAGTTGCTGACCTCGCTCGGCTGCAAGGGCATGGCGATCTGGTGCCTCGAGGAAAATCATCAATCCGTGGATTTTTACCGCTTCCAGGGCGGCCGCGATGTTGCCGAAGGTCACGAGACCTTCGATGGCAAGACACTCAAGAAAATCGCCTTCATCTGGGCCTGACCTCAGCCTCACAATCTCATCAGCAGCCAGTGCCAAGCATCATGACCTAAAGTCCGGTTGCGTCCGGGCAGCTTTGGCTTTAATCCCGGGGCCGCAAGTGGCGTTTGCAGGCTCATATCCTGCACCGGCGCCGCAAGGCAGTTTCAGGCACGCAGCCACGGCCCATGACCCAAGCATGGCGCTGAAATGCGGGCCACCTAAAAAAATTGGAGCGATCATGCGCATAGACGCAATCACCATTGGCGAAAAACCGCCACACGACGTCAACGTGATCATCGAGGTGCCGGTTGGCGGTCATCCCATCAAGTATGAGATGGACAAGGATGCAGGCACCCTGGTGGTGGACCGGTTCCTTTACACACCGATGACATACCCGGGCAATTACGGCTTCGTTCCGCATACGCTCTCCGATGACGGCGATCCAATCGATGTGCTGGTCTGCAACACGCGCCCGCTGATCCCCGGCTGCGTGATCAATGTCCGTCCGATCGGCGTGCTGATCATGGAAGACAATTCCGGTCAGGACGAGAAGATCATCGCAGTCCCATCGGCGCATCTCACCAAGCGTTATGAAGGTGTCAACGACTACACCGACATGCCCGAAATCACCCTGCAGCAGATCGAGCACTTCTTCGAGCACTACAAGGATCTCGAGCCCGGCAAATGGGTCAAGATTGGCGGCTGGCGCGATGCAGAAGTCGCCCGTAAGCTGATTGTGGAAGCGATCGACCGGGCCAAGGCAAAGGGCTAAGGCCGGGCCGTGAGACCACGGGGTCCAGCCTCGCAGTAGCGCGACAGGCCTCAGGCCAATCCATCCAGCTTTGCTGCCAGCTCCTGCGGGTCACCCTCGAGCCGCACGGTCTTGGTGCGGCTGTTGGCGCCGGAAATCACACGCACTCTCGATTTTGCGAGTTTCAGGCGTTTTGCGAGAAAGGCCTCAAGCGCGCGGTTGGCCTTGTTGTTCTCGGCCACGGCGCGAACTCTGATCTTCAACCGCGTCTGGCCGGCAGCATCGGCGACTACGCCGTCAATGACGTCCGACGCCGCGGAAGGCGTGAGCCTGACAGCGAGGTCAATCCCGCTGTCTGAGGCCTGGAACCAGTTGCTCAGCGCAGGAAGATCGGGGCGATCGAGGTCGCAATGAAGGTGCGCACGAAGAAGATCGCGATCAGCAGCACGATGGGCGAGATGTCCAGACCACCAAGATCGGGCAGAATCCGGCGGATCGGTCGCAGCGCCGGTTCGGTCGCCTTGTAGAGAAACTCGCCGATCATGCCGACAAAGCGGTTGTTGGCATTGATCACATTGAAGGCATAGAGCCAGGAGAAGATGGCGCTGCCAATGATGATCCAGGTGTAGATACCCAGCGCCAGGTCGATGGTTTGAAAGACTGCAATCATAATGCTCTCCGGCTTTTCGTCGCGTGAGCGACATGTAGACACTCGAACCCGGGGCGGCAAGGGCGTTGCACCATCAACTGTCCGGCAAGGTTACCGCCGATCATGTCCGCAGTGCTCAACATCGAGGCCAATCCCCCTTGCGCGGTCCGGGCCCCTGCCACACCTTCTCTGGCGTCCAGCCTCCGCAGGTGTATAACGGGGGAAACCGACCTGATTGCAGGCCTTTATCATCGCGCTCCCGGGCTGATCCTGGCATGAGCGCGCAGCCGGACACATACAATGCAGATCCCTTTGCACGCGGAAGACCGCTTTGCCGCCTTTCGCCATCGCGCTTTCGCTTTCTATTTCATTGCCCGGTTTCTCTCGACCTTCGGTCTGCAGATCATCAGTGTCTCGGTGGGCTGGCAGATCTATGATCTCACCCGCGACCCGTTCGACCTGGGACTTGTCGGGCTGATCCAGTTCATGCCGGCACTGGTCCTGATCCTGTTCACCGGCTCCGCCGCCGACCGCTACGGCCGCCGCACCATCATGATGATCTGTGAGGTCATCATCGGCCTGTGCGCGCTGGCATTGGTCTATTTCGCCTGGAAGGGCCTGGTCTCGCCCCTGCCGATTTTCGCCGTGCTGCTGGTCATCGGTATCTCGCGCGCGTTCTTTGCACCCGCCTCGCAGTCGCTGGCGCCCAATCTGGTGCCGGCCCGTGATCTTCCCAATGCAATCGCCTGGAATTCGACCTCCTGGCAGACGGCAACCATCGTCGGCCCGGTGGCGGGCGGCCTGCTTTACGGTCTGGGCCCGATGACACCCTATCTCACCGCTGTGGGCTTTTTCGCGCTCGCCACGGTGTTCATCACACTGGTGCCGCCGCCGTCGCAGCGCTCACGCGGCCAGGCCCAGAGCTGGGACACGCTGATGGCCGGTTTCAGCTATGTGCGCAACCAGAAGATCGTGCTGGGCGCCATCTCTCTCGACATGTTCGCAGTCCTGCTGGGCGGCGCGATCGCGCTGATGCCTGTTTTCGCCCGCGACGTGCTGGAACTCGGCCCCACCGGGCTCGGCTGGCTGCGTGCAGCGCCGGGGATCGGCGCCATCGGCATGGCGATCTATCTCGCCTCGCGCCCGGTCAAGCGCCACGCCGGCAGAGCCATGTTCATCGCGGTTGGCGTGTTTGGCGCAGCCACCATGATCTTCGGCCTGTCGACATCGCCATTGTTGTCCATTGCAGCCCTTATCGTCATGGGCGCCTCCGACATGATCTCGGTCTATGTCCGCCAGAGCCTGGTGCAATTGTGGACGCCCGACGAGCTGCGCGGCCGGGTCAGCGCCGTCAACATGGTGTTCATCGGCGCGTCCAACGAGCTGGGCGAGTTCCGCGCTGGCACCATGGCAGCACTGATCGGACCTGTGGCCGCGGTGGTGATCGGCGGCGCCGGAACACTCGCCGTGGCACTGGCCTGGAGTTTCGGATTTCCCGCCCTCAGGCAGATCCAGTCACTCGACAAGGATGCCGAGGAAAGCCGGGCCACCCTCAGGGCAGAGTTGGAACGGCAGGAAAAATCCGGTCCAGGAACCGCTTGAGCCAGTCAAGCAAAGCCGCATCATGAACCAGGCGGCCATCAAGATGCTGCCGTCCCTGCTGCGCCCCGGGCAGATCGAACCTGTGCGCGCCGCGCACGGCCCAACGATGCATCATTGCCAGCGTCAATTCGGCATGAAACTGGATGCCCCAGGCGTTGTCACCATAGCGGAACGCCTGGTTCGGATAGGTTTCGGCCGTGGCCAGAAGTGCTGCACCCCGGGGCAAGTCAAAGCCTTCGCGGTGAAACTGATAGACCATGGGCGGCCAATCCATCATCGTCTGCCCGGCAGGCGTGGCCTCAAGCCCGTACCAGCCGATTTCCACCTGGCCGTCGTCGCGGGTGGCGACCCGCCCACCAAGGTGGTTGACCAGGATCTGCGCGCCCAGACAGATCCCGAGATAGGGCTTGTCTGACTTCAGGATCACATCCATGAACCGGGTTTCGCGGCGAACGCCTTCGTCATCATCATTGGCGCTCATCGGCCCACCAAACACGACAACGCCGGCGTGATCATCAAGATGATCCGGCAACGGATCACCCAGAACCGGACGCCTTACATCGGCCTCATAGCCCATCCGATCGAGGATCTGGCCGACCCGTCCCGAACTCGAGGTTTCCTGATGCAGAATGATGAGAATGCGGCCACTGCGTGAGCCAGCCCTGAGCTCAAACCCCGTCACTCTCATGCTCCCCGCCATGGATACCCGCATCCTTGAGCGCCCGTTGCCGGGCAAGCACGCGGTCGCGGCTCGATACGCCCATCAGATCTGAAATCCGCCAGACCACATGGTCTTCCAGTTCATGGCGATGGCCGTCGGCATAGGCGAGCCGCCACAACAATTCGATGAAATGCACCTTGGCCTCAGGATCGAGGCTGCGGTTGAGCACGCTGGTGAAGGAATAGAGGTCCACCGATTCCCGATCCGCCGCTTCACCGGCCTCGAGCAAAACCTTGGCTGAGTTGCCGCTGTCGGCATATTCTTCGGCGATCATGGTCTTTAGGGCTTCTGCCTCAGCCTCATCAACGACGCCATCAGCGCCAATCACGTGATAAAACAGTGCGACCGCGGCCACGTCGGGATCACTGGCGTCAGGCCCCGAGCGCTGGTTGTCACCTTGCAAGTTGCTCAGGAAAGCCCGTATCTGCTCAAGCATGCCTCGTCCTTCTCAATAGTCTCAAAACAGCCGGAAACGGCCTGGTTTTTCAGGCTCCGCGTTTTCGTCAACGCCCGGATCATCGGGGCGGTGGGTCAGAAACGCCGCTTCCCTGGCCCGTGCTTCCTCTTCCGGATCGAGCTTGGTTTCCGGTTCGGATTGAGGTTCCGGTTTGGTTGCAGCCGCAGCCTTTCCGTTTCCGCCGCCATTCCCGGACTCCCCCGCCGGGTCTTGCGATTTGGTGGATCCTGCTTTGTCGTCCGCTGCCGCATCAACGCGGCCACCCGGCTGGTCATCAGCCTTGGCTGCATTCTTAAGCGCCTCATTCTCAAGCAAGGGATCCGCATCGGCAATCGGGGTTGGCATGGGATGCGGAATATCATCGATCTTGGCCACCGGCGCCAAGGCCCCGGCCACAGGGTCAGCCAGAGCTCCGGCCGGTGCCTCAGGTGCCACGACCGTGACAGCCTCCGCAGCGGCAACCTCCACAAGCGCTTCCGGTTCGGGATTCACAACAGGGCCTGAAGGCGCCGCAGGTTCGGCCACTTCACGCACCGGAGGCAGACTGGCCATGGCCCGGTCGAAGGACTTTTCCGGCATATCCGCATCATAACGCGGGCCGGAGAGTTGCTCCACCGGGACCTTCCATTCGAAGGCGTCGAGCTTGCCGGTGACCGGAGACACCGGCTCCCAGGTTTCAGACACGTAACCGTCCGCGGTCCAGGCCGGATCACGCGGCGCGCGCACAGCCTGGCTCAGCCAATGCCGCACGCGGCCCTCATCACCGGTTTCAGCTTCCTCGATATCGGCCAGCAGCAGATAGATGCCCTCGCAGGGCAAAAGCCGTGCAGAGGCTTCGGCTTTCTGGCGTGCAAGATCAAAGCGCCTGGCTTCGAGCGCCGCTCTGGCAACGGTGTCATAGGCCTGGGCATTGAGCGGTTTGAGCTTCTCAAGCCGCTCGGCCCGCTTCAGACGGTCCGCCGCGGTGTCGCCAATGCGCGCGCGCACATAGGCGTCCGCGATCTCCGGATGCGGATTGACCTTCCATGCGCTTTCCAGAATCCGCGCGGCCTTGCGCAGATTGTCATTGCGCAGCAGCGCCTTTGTGGCAATCACCGCCGCTGGCGCGAAGCCCGGCGCAACCTTGAGTGCGGCCAGGGCATCGTCGCGCGAGCGCAAGGGATCGGCATCGAGGCGGTCACGCGCCCTTGCAGTCAGAAGCACAGCTTTTTTGCGGTCTGCTTCCAAAGCTTCAAGGGTTCCCGCCTGCCGTTGAGTGTCGAGCAGCCTGAGTGCTTCGTCCCACTTGCCCTCCTGGGTCCGGAAGGACAAGGCGGCAGCACCGGCCCATGGCAAATGCGGCGCCAGTTCGGCTGCCTTCTCAGCATAGTGATGCGCTGCCTCGGTAGCCCCTTGCCGTTGGGCTTCGAGGTAAAGCCCGCGCAGACCCAGAAGACGTGTCTCGGGATCCTCGGCCAAGGCCTCGAACTGCTTGCGGGCATCATCGTTGCGGCCCTCGATCAGGGCCGTCTGCACATCAAGCAGATGAATCAGAGGCTCCTGGTCGGCGCTGAGCAGACCTCTCGAGCGCTTGTTCATCTTGCGCGCCGTCATGGCATCACCGGCACCGGCGGCCAGAAGCCCGGTCGACAGCGCCTGATAGCCGCGGTCGCGCTTGTTGGCGCGGAAATAGCGGCTGACCAAACGTGGAGACAGCCAGATCGTGCGGATCAGCCACCAGGTGATCATGACGGCTGCAACCAGCGACACCATCACGGTGACGGCGGTCATCAGCGACATCTCGATACGGCGGTCCTGCCAGACGATGGAAAGATCACCGGGACGGTCGGCCAGCCAGGCAAAGCCGAAACCCAGCACCAACACCAGCGCGACGAAGAATAACAGACGGATCATCATCGATCTCCTAGTTGGCCGGTGCTTGGGAAGAAGCAGGCGCGGCAGGCAGTGCCCCGCCGGTCAGCGACGACGCGATAAGCTTTTCGGCACGCGCCCGTGCTGCAAGCGAATCGCCGAAGTCCGACGTTGCCGCCAGCGCGGCTTGGGGCAGGGTGTTCCATTCGCTCAGTGCCGCATCGAGATTGCCGTCAAGCAGCCGCGCCTCGGTCCGCGCGACAATGGCATCCGCGGTGTCACCCTCAACTTCACCGACCGGCCGCACCTTGACCACCGACAGCGCACTCGACATCAGCCGGTCCACCAAACCCGCATCGGGATCAATCGGGTTCGCCGCGGCAATTGCCCGGTTGGCGGCATCCGGGAAGGCCTCCATCAAATCAGAACGGCTGGGCACACCGCGCGCTGCCAGATCCCTGAACTCAGAAACCGCAGGATCATCGGGCGCCACCGAGGCAAAGGCCTCGAGCTCGGACATGAACGGACCGCCACGGTCAATCGCGGTCTTCAACCCCGAGGCAGCGATGGCGCGGGCAAGATCGATCTGCCGGGACGGCTCATCAAGCTGCCCCTCCAGCGTGGCCTGCCGCTGTTCAAGCCCGGCAACAGACTCCCTCAGTGCAGCAGATTGCGACTGCAGTTCACTGACAGCGGCATTGACGCCAGACTGTCCTGCCTTCAACTCCGTGACCGCTGCGGCAAGCTCGGGATCTGCCGAAGCATCACCGGCACTTTCGGCCAGGGCCGCAATGCTGGCTTCAAGCGCGTCGAGCCGGGCAGTGAGCAGACCCAGATCCACAGTCGCGCCATCTCCCGGTGCAGCAGCCCCTCCGGCAATGGCCGCTTCAAGGCTTGCCAGACGTGCCTGCAACTCGGTGGTCAAACTGCTACCGTCATCTGAAGGAAGCGCGGACAGGTCAGCCGAAAGCTGATCGACCGTGCCTGCAAGACCATCCACGCGCGACGCCAGCGACTGGACCTGATCTGCAGAATCGGAGGACACGACCGGCACCGGCAGCAAACCGGATGTTTGCAGACCATATCCACCGCCCAATGCGATGATGGCTCCGATCAAACCGGACGCCACAAGGCCCAGCCCGCCACCCCGGTTGGCAGGCGCAGTCTGTGCAGGTTTTGGCTCGGATCGCTTTGTCTCAGCCTGTGCTTGGGCCTTTGCTTGAGGCTCCCCCTGTGTCTGGGCTTGGTCCGGCGTTGATTTGGATGCGTTCCCTTGCGCAACCGAAGCGGAAGGCCCTGATTTGGCAGTGGAGCTGGTGCCCACATCGGCAGATGCCGGCTTGGCGCCAGGTCCGGCGGGCTTCTTGTCCGTCGCAGTTTCGGTTTTTGTGGCCGGTTTCGTGGCTCCCGCAGCGGAAACCTTGGGGGTGCTGCCGGAAGATGTGGACAGTGCTGCCTCGGCAGGCTTTCCCGCTGGCTTTGCCTTATCCGTGGCCGGTTTGGTCTCGGCGCTAGATGCGCTTTGCGGCGTCACATCCTTGGCATCAAGATCGATGGTGAGCGGCTTGGGCGATTTGGAATGTCGCGGGGTGGGGCCCTTGCTCATGGCGTCTCCTGAGGGATCTGGTGGGGGCGGCCAGGTGTTGCGCATGGTCAAGTCGCAAGATGCCGCCTTGGTTCCACCAAATCAGCCCAACCCGGCCAAGGATGCAAGCAGGCTGTCCTCATCAGGGTGCCCGGCCGAGATCACACGGGCCATCCAGGTCTCGGGGAATGCACTGGAGATTTCCGGCGACAGGCACATAAAGAACGTTGATTGCAGGGATTTGTCGAGATTTTTGGTGCTGACAAGCGAACAAAAGCCCAATGCCGCATTGCTCGAATAGAACAGAGCAGCGTCCGGGGCAGGCGACAAAAGGTCCAGTATTTGCGAGTCAGTTGGATAACTTAATTGGTCCATTCTATAGGTTTCAAGAACCTTCAGTGGCAGCCCTTCCGCGGTCAATGCCTCTTCGAGAAACGGTTTTCGGGGCGAACCTGCAAGATAGAGCAGGCCAGGCCCATCAACCGCGGTGCCGGATTGCGCCGTCAATGCTCCGGCGAGATCTCGGGCTGATCCGGCCCCTTCGTGAACATCATGAAACCCGGCATCACGCGCAGCCTGCGCCGTAGCCGGTCCCACCGTGTAAACTGGAAAATGAAGATACTCAGCCGGTGCGGTGTTGCTGCCAAATATCGAGAAGGCGCGCGCGCTGGTGGCGATTAGACCGCCAACCTGCTGAACCGGTGGCAAGTCATCAGGACGGGCAGTGATTTGTGCCTCAAACAGCGGCAGGATGACCGGCTCATGGCCAAGTGTGCGAAGCCGGGATGCGGTGCGGCTTGCTCCCGGTTCCGGCCGTGTCACCAGCACCCGCATCGCCCGGCGCTCAGCTCCAGCTTTCGAAGAATTTCGATCCGGCGCGCGCCCGCACCTCTGCCCCCGCATCCGCACCGAGCTGAGCCGCGTCGGCCGCTGGGCCCTGAACCCGGATGTCATGAAACGTGGTGCCGTCCGGCGTCAGAATCATCCCGTAAAATGACACCTGGCCATTCTCCAGCGTGGCATGGCCGGCGATCGGCGTCCGGCAGGAACCGTCAAGCGCACCGAGAAATCCACGCTCGCAGTTGAGGGCAGCATGCGTGTCTGCATGGTCGATCGGTGCCAGCAATTCGGCAATCCGCTCATCGTCAAGCCGCGCCTCGATGCAGATCGCGCCCTGGCCCGGCGCCGGAGGAAAGCTTTCCGGATCCATCAGATTGGTCACCACCTCCGATTTGCCCAGCCGTTTCAGCCCGGCAAAAGCGAGCATCGTGGCGTGGACCTCGCCATCTGCAAGCTTGCGCAGGCGGGTGTCGACAAGACCGCGAAAGGTGATGACAGAAATATCTGGTCGAAGCCGGCGGATCAGCGCCTGACGCCGCAGCGACGACGAGCCGACAACAGCTTTTTGCGGCAGGTCCTCAAGCCGTGGTGCGGCACTGCTGATATAGGCGTCACGGGGATCCTCGCGCTCAAGATAGGTGACGATGCCAAGCCCCTCAGGCAAGGCTGTTGGCATGTCCTTGGAGGAATGCACCGCGAGATCGAGCCGGCCGTCGCTGAGCTGCTCTTCCAGCTCCTCGGTGAACAGCCCCTTGCCGCCGATCTCGGCCAGAGGCCGGTCGGTGATGCGGTCGCCCTTGGTCGACAGCACCACGATCTCGAATGCGGATTCGGGCAGATCATGCGCCGCCATCAGCCGTTCGCGGGTTTCATGAGCCTGTGCCAGCGCGAGCGGGCTGCCGCGAGTGCCGATGCGGTAAGGTTTCATTTGCGAGACATCCATTCAATTGTTACCGACAAACAGGTACCGGGATCACACCGCCAGCGCAACATCACCCGACCCGCCTTCGATATGGCAGTGTTGGCAAGCCGCGTCTGACAGGCTATTGCGCCACAATGGATGCAGGCCGCGAAGGCCAAGGACGCATCCCACCGACAGATCCAGGGACCCTGCACGGATGAACCGCAGCCTGAACATTCTGGGAATCGAGACAAGCTGCGATGAAACCGCGGCCTCAATTGTCTGTCGTGCCCCTGACGGATCGGGCGAGATTCTTTCCGACGTGGTGCTCAGCCAGCTTGATGTCCATGCCGCCTTTGGCGGCGTGGTGCCAGAACTCGCCGCCCGCTCCCATGTCTCGACGCTCGACCGGTTGATCAAGCAGGCGCTCGAACAGTCCAAAATGACACTTGACGACATCGATGCCGTCGCAGTGACCGCCGGCCCCGGGCTGATCGGTGGGCTGATGGTCGGGCTGATGACAGGCAAGGCCATCGCCATGGCCGCGGGAAAACCGTTTTACGGCATCAACCATCTGGAAGGCCACGCGCTGACGGCGCGGCTGACGGACAAGATCGCCTTTCCCTATCTGCTGCTGCTGGTTTCGGGCGGCCATACCCAGATTGTGTTGGTGGAAGGCGTCGACCACTATGAGCGCTGGGGCACCACCATCGATGATGCGCTCGGCGAAGCCTTCGACAAGACGGCAAAACTGCTTGGTCTGCCCTATCCCGGTGGCCCGGCCGTCGAACAGGCGGCACAGAGCGGCGAACCGGGCCGTTTCAAGCTGCCAGTGCCGATGCGGCGCGATCCACGGCTGGTGTTTTCCTTCTCAGGCCTGAAAACTGCCGTGCGGCAGATGGCCGAACATGAGACGCCGCTGTCAAAGCAGACCATCGCCGATCTCTGTCTGGCATTTCAGACCGCTGTGACCGCCAGCCTCGACGACCGCATCTCCATGGCGCTTGAACGCTTCAAGGCCCGCTTCCCGGAGTGTCAGGACCCGGCACTGGTGGTCGCAGGCGGTGTGGCCGCCAACAAGGCAATCCGCAGCAGCCTTCTGGCCCGCACGCAGTCAGCCGGGTTCCACTTCATCGCCCCGCCACTCAATCTGTGCACCGACAACGCTGCGATGATCGCCTGGGCCGGAGCCGAACGCATGGCTCAAGGCCTGCCCCCCAGCCCGCTTGATCTGGCGCCCCGGTCGCGCTGGCCGCTTGATGCTGAAGCAATTGCAGCCATCGGCCACGGCAAGCGCGGCGCAAAGGCCTGATCCGGGTCCACATCCCCAAGCAGCAGCAGGCCGCACGCAACGGGCATTGAAACCCGCGCCTTGCCGGGGCATAGAAGGCGGCATCGGCGTTCCCGCACCGGGACCGCAACGCACAGGATGGAGATCTCATGCTTTACGCGCTGATGTGCAAGGACAAGCCCGCTTCTCTCGACAAGCGCATGGCCGAGCGCCCTGCCCATGTCGAATTCCTCAAGGATCTGGAAGCGCAGGGAATCCTGAAGATGGCAGGGCCGCTGCTTGGCGAAGACGAAAAGCCGATCGGCAGCCTGGTGGTGATCGCCGCTGACGACATGGCTGCAGCCGAGGCGCTGGCCGCACGCGATCCCTATGCCATTGCAGGCCTTTTCGACACGGTCGAAATTCGCGCATTCAACTGGGTGTTCAAGAATCCGGAGGCCTGACATGGCATATTGGCTGTTCAAATCCGAACCCTTCAAATGGTCCTGGGACATGCAGAAGGCCAAGGGCTCGGAAGGCGAGCAATGGGATGGGATCCGCAATTACCAGGCCCGCAACAACATGCGGGCGATGAAACTGGGCGAAAAGGGTTTCTTCTACCACTCCAATGAGGGGCTTGAGGTTGTCGGCATTGTCGAGGTCTCCGCATTGATCCATCCCGACACCACGACCGACGATCCCCGTTGGGAGTGTGTCGACATTCGCGCGGTCTGCGACATGCCCAAACCTGTGACGCTCAAGGACGTCAAGGCGAACCCGAAGCTTGCGGAAATGAGTCTCGTCACCTCGATGCGGCTTTCGGTGCAACCGGTGACCGAAGCGGAGTATCTCGAGGTCTGCCGCATGGGCGGTCTCGACAATCCACCCCGCTGAGCCGCGTGATACAAATCCCGCAGGCAGCCGGATGAAGACCGACCCGGAGCACTTCATCCTTGCCAACACCGCGCTTGGCACGCCGCCGCATGTCCCCGAAATCCGGCTCCATCTTGCCGATGAAGCCCATGATCTCTGGCTCAAGACCGAAGACGAGCTCGAGGAGATCGGCCTGCCGCCGCCGTTCTGGGCCTTTGCCTGGGCAGGCGGCCAGGGGTTGGCGCGCCATATTCTCGACAATCCGGATCTTGTTGCCGGCAAATCGGTGCTCGATTTCGCCACGGGATCGGGACTGGTGGCCATCGCGGCCTGTCTTGGCGGCGCCACCCCGGTAAATGCTGTCGACATCGACCCCTGGTCTGCGACCGCGACGCGGCTTAACGCCGAGGCCAACAAGGTCGGGTTTAAAATCACCCAATCCAACCTTGTAGGAACCGACGCAGGCTGGGATGTGGTTCTTGCAGGCGACGTGTTTTACGACCAGGCCATGAGCGCTTTGATCCAACCCTGGTTTTCCGACCTGGCCAAACGCGGCGCGCTGGTGCTGGTCGGCGATCCGGGACGGGCCTATTGCCCGAAGGACCGGCTTGAACTGCTCGCAACCTACATGGTGCCGGTGACACGGGCGCTTGAAGACAATGAAATCAAGCGCACGTCGGTGTTCCGCTTCACGGGATGAACTGTCTGGCGATCCTGGTGGCTGCCATCGTCGCTTTTGTCATCGGTGCGATCCATTGCGGCACCCCTAAGCAAGCCCTGGATGGGGGCTGCACGGCTTGATCCCGCCGGACCGAAACCGGCCTATAGCACGCGCACGCTGGTTCCGCGCCGGATATGCGGCATCAAGGTCAGCAGATCGCGGCGCTTGAGGGCAACGCAGCCCTGCGTCGGCGGAAACCCGGGCTTGGCCACATGCAGGAAGATCGCACTGCCTGCGCCGCGCCGCCTGGAGACAATGTTCCAGTCGAGCACAAAGCCGAAATCATAAAGCACATCGTCGCGAATCAGCGTCTCATGACTGGCGCGAAACGGCAGCCGGACATGCCGGTTGTAGGCGCCATGGCCGGGCGCGTCGCACCAGCCATCCTTTGAGCCTGCGCGCAAAAGGCCAATGCCGCAATGATCCGGTGTCAGCAGGCCGCCGCGCCTGAACCCGGCCAGCACCCGCATTTGAGCCCTCGGCGTCACCCCATCGCCTTCGCGCTTGCGGCTTCCGGTACCGCCCCGCCCCAGCGCCGCCTGGAACAGCAGGGGACCGCAACGGACAATGGCCTGCAAGGGATCAAGCGGCGAGCGCCGCACCACAATCATGTTGGGCACAATGGCCTTTCCGGCCGGTCTGTGTAACGCCGATTTCACGATCAAGTGCGCCCTCTGTTACTCTCGGGTGGTATTTATCACTTTGCCGGGGCAGGGAAAGTGCCTAAACAAGGACACAATGACTGTCGACACAGTCAACCGCGCGACGGCACGGCCGCAAACGCACGACGACAAACTGGTGAGGGAATGCCGTATGACAGCCCGCTCGATTCTGCTTGTGGACGACGACGAGGATCTCAGGGAGACCCTTGTCGAGCAGCTTTCACTCTATGAGGAATTCGCGATTCTTCAGGAAGCCTCGGCCACGAAAGGCGTCCAGACCGCCCGCAACAATCACATAGATCTGCTGATCATGGATGTCGGCTTGCCAGACATGGATGGGCGCGAGGCGGTGAAACTGCTGCGCAAGGGCGGCTTCAAGTCCCCGATCATCATGCTGACGGGTCATGACACCGATTCCGACACCATCCTGGGCCTCGAAGCCGGCGCCAATGACTATGTCACCAAGCCGTTCCGCTTTGCGGTTCTGCTGGCCCGGATCCGTGCCCAGCTTCGCCAGCATGAGCAGAGCGAAGATGCCACCTTTACCGTCGGCCCCTACACCTTCAAGCCGAGCCAGAAGCTGCTGCTTGACGACAAGGGCGGCAAGATCCGGCTGACCGAGAAAGAGGCCGCGATCATCCGCTATCTCTATCGCGCGGACCAGAAGGTAGTGACCCGAGATGTGCTTCTCGAAGAGGTCTGGGGCTACAATTCAGGTGTCACCACGCACACGCTGGAAACCCATGTCTACCGCCTGCGGCAGAAGATCGAAGCCGATCCGTCCAATGCCGAGATACTCGTCACCGAAAGCGGTGGCTACAAGATCATTCCATAAGACCGGAACAGAAATGTCGAGATACAGACAAGGAGCCTGTTCGTGGCGCTGAATGACGACATTGACCTGCTGTCGACTGTTTCGCTGTTTTCCGACATCGGCGAGGACAAGCTTCGGCTGATCGCTTTTGGCGCAGAACGGCGCAAGCTTCAGGCGGGCCAGATGCTGTTTCGCGAAAACACCGCAGCCGACTGCGCTTTCGTGGTGGCTGATGGCCGTATCGAACTCAGCCGCACCGCCCACAATGGACAGAGCGAAACGAGCGGTACCGTCGGGCGCGGGACGCTGCTGGGCGAATTGGCCATGGTCACCGCTGTCGACCGGTCCATGACGGCGATCGCGGTTGATGCTGCCGAAGTGATTCGGATCAACCGGCCGCTGTTCCGACGCATGCTGGAGGAATATCCCGAAATCGCCGATGTTGTGCGTCAGCGCATATCCGCCGATCTGGCGGATCTCAACAAGGGCCTGAGCAAGGTCGCGGATCGATTCGCGGGCGAGTGATCGGCCCAGGATGCGGAAACCGCGGCGCCAAGATCCACTGCGGGATCAGAAATCGAAATGAGCTGTAACCGGGACATGGTCCGAAGGACGTTCCCAGCCGCGCGCCTCACGCAACACCTCTATCTTCGACAACCCGTCCGCCAGATCCGCCGATGACCAGACATGGTCGAGCCGGCGGCCACGATCTGCGGCGGCCCAATCCTTTGCCCGATAGCTCCACCAGGTGAAAACCTTCTCTTCGGGCGGAATATGCGTGCGGATCAGGTCCACCCAGGCCCCACCCTGCTGCATGCCCGTCAGATTCTCGGTCTCCACCGGCGTGTGGCTGACCACCTTGAGAAGCTGCTTGTGCGACCAGACATCGGTTTCAAGCGGCGCAATGTTGAGATCGCCGACCAGAATCGACGAGATGCCGTCCTTGAGTTCGGATTCCGCATGCAGGCCGCGCATTTCCTCGATGAAATCGAGCTTGTGGCCAAATTTCGGATTGATGTCGCGGTTCGGCTCGTCACCACCAGCCGGCACATAGAAATTGTGCAGCCGGATCCGGCGTTCGCCCGGTGCTTCCACCACCGCCGAAACATGCCGCGCATCGGCAATGCCGCAATAGGAAAGGCGTTGATCATCCGACAGCGGCAGCCGCGAGAGAATGGCGACGCCGTGATAGCCCTTCTGGCCGTGGATCGCCATGTGCTCATAGCCGATCTTGCGGAATGCAGCCGATGGAAAGGCATCATTGGGACACTTGGTTTCCTGCAGGCAGAGCACGTCGGGTTGCACTGTCTCAAGCAAGTGCTGCACCAGCGGCAACCGCAGCCGTACGGAATTGATGTTCCAGGTGGTAACGGAAAACGCCAAGTCAGATCGCCTTTTTGGAGGAAGCTCTGCTTCTATCTGGCCGATATGCGTTGGCGGGGCAACCCGTTGCCGGAAGCTTACGACCAGGCCGAGACGTCATCCACAAGCATCATGATCTTGCTTCGCAAGAGTGACTTAGGGGTTCAGCCGCCGCCGCGCTGGCGCTTGTGCACCTGATCATAGGGCACCTTGAAGACATTGCTGGCGAATGTGACCCCGGTCCGGACGTTGAAGATCATCACCGAGGTGTCCTTGCCCTGGGCGTCACGGATCGTCCACTGCCGCAACTCGAAGCTCTTCGGATCGAACATCAGGCTGATGGTCGAATCCCCGAAGATGGTCTTGTTGCCCAGCACGATGGTGATCAGATCCGGATCTTCCGTAACCGAGCGCACCATATCGGCCGACAGATCGATCCGGTCGGCCAGAAGCAGCTTGAGCGGAGTCTTGTTGAGCGGGTAGAGATCCCAGGTTCTCAGCTTCCTGTTGCCGATCACCACGGCCTTGCCGTCGGCGATCACCCGAACCGAGGACGGCGCTTCATAGTTGAAGCGCAGCTTGCCGGGCCGGTCGATGAAGAACTTGCCACCGGTCTGTTCGCCATTGGGGCCGAACTGGATGAACTCGCCTGTCATGGTCTTGACCGACGCGAAGTGGTCGGCGACGCGCTGTGCAGCGTCAGCCCCGCGGGCTCCGCCGGGGAAGGCCAGGAGTCCGGCAGCGCCCGCCATCAGCGACAGACCAAGACCAAGACCTGCTCCAAGTGCCTTGCGCCGGGACATCTCCGGGGTGGCCGAAAGCCGGTCAACGTCGGCGCGGATCTGTTTTGCCATATCGATCTCCATCAACCTTTTCCATTCTCGCCCTGGCGTCTTAATCTGCCGAGGCTCGGCTTCGCCCAAGACTGCGGCGCCAGTGTGACGCGTGTAAATCTGAGCGTATCATCGCGGCTCGATATCATCCTCGGTGGGCACAAGGATCTCACGTTTGCCCGCGTGATTCGCCGCACTGATCACGCCTTCATTTTCCATTCGCTCGATCAGCGAGGCCGCGCGATTGTAGCCAATTCCCAGACGCCGCTGGATATAGGAGGTCGAGGCCTTGCCGTCGCGCAGCACCACCGCAACCGCCTGATCATAGGGATCATCGGACTCCGCCAGATTGGATGTCCCGGCCGGGCCTCCGCCGCCGCCATCGTCCTCATCATCATCCTCGGTGATGGCATCGAGATATTCCGGCACGCCCTGTGTCTTGAGATAGGAGACAATGTCTTCCACCTCCTTGTCGGACACGAATGGTCCGTGCACGCGCTGAATCCGGCCGCCACCGGCCATGTAAAGCATGTCACCCATGCCCAGAAGCTGTTCGGCGCCCTGCTCACCCAGGATCGTGCGGCTGTCGATCTTGGAGGTGACCTGGAAGGAGATGCGGGTCGGGAAGTTTGCCTTGATCGTACCGGTGATGACATCGACCGATGGGCGCTGGGTCGCCATGATCACGTGGATGCCTGCAGCACGCGCCATCTGCGCCAGCCGCTGTACCGCGCCCTCGATGTCCTTGCCCGCGACCATCATCAGGTCGGCCATCTCGTCGATCAGCACGATGATGTAAGGCAGCGGGGTAAGATCGAATTCCTCGGTCTCGTAAACGGCTTCGCCGGTTTCGCGGTCAAAACCGGTCTGCACGGTGCGGGTGATCGGTTCGCCTGATTTCGCAGCCTGTTCCACCCGAGCATTGAAACCGTCGATGTTGCGCACACCGATCTTCGACATCTTCTTGTAGCGCTCTTCCATCTCGCGGACAGTCCACTTGAGCGCCACAACCGCCTTTTTCGGATCTGTCACCACCGGGGTCAGCAGATGCGGAATCCCATCATAGACCGACAGTTCAAGCATTTTCGGGTCGATCATGATCAAGCGGCACTTGGACGGATCCATCCGGTAGAGAATCGACAGGATCATCGTGTTGATCGCCACCGATTTACCCGATCCGGTGGTACCAGCCACAAGCACATGCGGCATCTTGGCCAGATCGGCGATCACCGGTTCACCACCAATGGTCTTTCCGAGCGCCAGCCCGAGCTTGGCCTTGGAATTGTCGAAGTCGCGGCTGCCGATCAACTCGCGCAAATACACCGTCTCGCGCTTTTCATTGGGCAGTTCGATGCCGATGGCGTTGCGGCCGGGCACCACGGCGACACGCGCGGCAATCGCGCTCATCGAACGCGCAATGTCGTCGGCAAGGCCGATCACGCGTGAAGATTTGATCCCAGGTGCAGGTTCCAGCTCATAAAGGGTTACCACCGGTCCCGGACGGACATGAATGATCTCACCCTTGACCCCGAAATCCTCAAGCACGCCTTCGAGCATCCGGGCATTCTGCTCGAGCGCCTCCGGTGACAGCGTCGCATCCTTGACCACATTCTTAGCTTCGTTGAGCAGATGCACCGAGGGCAGGCTGAAGCCATGATCTTCGAGCATCGAAGTCTGGGCATCGCGATGCACCCGCTCGCCCGGCTTCGGGCGCGCTGCAGGCGCGGACACGCGCGGCGAGGACTGTTGCGGACGGGCGGGCTGGGCCGGAGCCGCATGCTCGCGCCAGTCCGCCGCCGGATCATCATCCAGATCGCCCGAGAGCAAACCCTCCGGCAAGGGACCATCATCAACGTCAAAAGGTGGAGCATCATCAAGCATGCGCGAACGCACAGCACGGGAATTATCCGAAAATCCGGGTTCAACGCGCCCGCCGGCCATGCGCGGATCTGAATAGAGGTCCGGCGCGTCATAATCATCATTGAGGTCAAACGGTTGATCAGGCATTGCCCGGCGGTTTCGCAACCCAGCAAAACCCACAAGGCGGCGCATGCGGCCACGCAGCGTATACCAGCCGTGGGCAAGCGCGCCGACAAGGAGTTCACCCCGCGACATGGGCTCCTCGTCGTGATCGCAATCATCGGGCAATTCGCCCGCACCGGTCTCAACGTCTGGGGAACGGCCGATCAGGGCGGCGCCAAATCCGAGCAGCCACAGGGCAGGCGGGACCAGCAGAAGTCCAAGAATGACCGCAATAATGCCGCTGGGAAAGCCACCAATGAAGGTCGCCGGGATTTTCAGCGCCATATCGCCAAGCACCCCGCCCAGGCCATTGGGCAGCGGCCAGCCCTGCGAATGCGGCATCAGGCCGAAAAAGGCAGCCGTCAGCCAGGCGCCGGCAAACCAGGCCGGTGCCCGCTTTGAGAGCCGGTCAATCGGACGGTTGCGCATCAGCTGCAGGGCCCAGGCCAGCGCCGGCAGCAAACCGATCACCCCGGCCAGACCAAAAAACTGCATCACCAGATCGGCAAATGCCGCACCGCTGAAACCAAGCGCATTGACCGGTGTCGCGCCATTGGCATTGGAAAAGCTCGGGTCGGACACATTCCAGGTCGCAAGAGCCGCCACCGCAAGCGCAAGGCTTGCGATGATTGCCATCCCCATGGCAAAACGGAGCTGCCGTTGAAACAGGCCCGCAAGCATTGATGAGCTGCGGGCGGAAGTGCCTGACGAAAGGGTGGATGAGCCTGTCTGCATGGTCACAACATGTCCGAATCGGGTTCCGGCCCTTGCAGGCCTATCGAGACGCGACCCTAACCGGCGCGAGGTTAATACCGCATTAACCATGGAATTTTCGATTTTTACCGGAATGCTCTGGGTGGATCGGGGCACAGGCCGCCATTCGCCTCAACTCTCGAAGGCTTCAGGCCCTACTCCAGCCACATCATGAGCTGACCTGCGCCCGCGGCGGTTTGCAAAAAGTGGGCCGCCGCGGCAAAAATGACATGCCGGCAGAAAGGCCTGCAGGCAATAAAAAAGGGGGCCCGGAAAACCGGGCCCCGAAGGCAGGGATGAAAATCATCCCGACGGGATTGTTGTCCAGGGCGCGAATTACGCCTTGGTGAATTCCGGATAGGCTTCGACACCGACTTCGGTCATGTCGAGACCCACCATTTCTTCTTCTTCGGTCGGACGGATGCCGACGGTCACCTTGAGGATGTACCAGACGATACCGGCCAGCACGAAGGTGAAGACACCGTAAGCAACAACACCGAGGAGCTGTGTGCCAAAGGACGCACCATCATTGGTAAGCGGAACAGCCATTGTGCCCCAGATACCGGCCAGAAGGTGAACCGGGATGGCGCCAACGACATCGTCGATCTTGAACTTGTCGAGCATCGGCACGGCAAAGACCACGATCACGCCACCGACGGCACCGATCAGGATGGCCGAGAGCGGAGAAGGCATCAGCGGCTCAGCAGTGATCGAGACCAGACCGGCCAGGGCACCGTTGAGTGCCATGGTGACATCAACCTTCTTGTACATGACCTGGGTCAGGATGATCGCTGCAACCACACCACCGGTCGCTGCCAGGTTGGTGTTGGCGAAGATACGGCTGATGTCGGACACATCGGCGTTGCTGCCCATGGCGAGCTGCGATGCGCCGTTAAAGCCGAACCAACCGAGCCACAGGATGAACGTGCCGAGCGTGGCAAGAGCCATCGATGAACCCGGGATCGGGTTGACCTTGCCGTCCGGACCATACTTGCCCTTGCGAGCGCCCAGAATGATCGCACCAGCGAGAGCAGCCCAACCGCCGACCGAGTGAACGATGGTCGAACCGGCAAAGTCGGAGAAGCCTGCTTCGCTGAGCCAGCCGCCGCCCCACTGCCAGGAACCCGAGATCGGATAAAGAATACCGGTCAGGATGGCGGTGAAGATGAGGAATGGCCACAGCTTGATGCGCTCTGCCAGCGTGCCCGAAACGATCGAGGCAGTTGCGGCACAGAACACCATCTGGAAGAACCAGTCGGAAGCAACCGAGTAGTCGCCTTCGTTGGCGGCACCGGCTTCAGGCCAGCTGTAAGGCACGGGTGTGCCGAAATAGCCGTTCACGTCTGTGTACATCAGCGAATAGCCGATAACCCAGAACATGATGCCTGCGATCGAGTAAAGCGCGACGTTTTTCAGGCACTGCATAGACACGTTCTTGGAACGTACCATGCCGACTTCCAGCATGGCAAAGCCGGCAGCCATGAACATGACAAGGAAGCCGCCGATAAGGAACAGCAGCGTGTTGAAGATGAAAGCGGTTTCCGCAGCGGTCGCATATTCAACTGCAGCATCCTGCGCAAAGGCAGGAACTGCGAATGCGGCCAGTGCGCCCGCGGCTGTGAGGCCGGTAAGCAAACTGGACTTGAGTGACATCGATACTGTCATTTGGGTAACTCCTTGAGCCTTACAACGCGTCCGCGTCGGTTTCGCCGGTGCGGATACGCATGGCCTGGTCAATCGAATAGACAAAGATCTTGCCGTCGCCGATCTGGCCGGTCTTGGCAGCCGACGAAATCGCCTCGATTGCCTTGTCCACCTGGTCGGACGCAACCGCGATCTCGATCTTCAACTTTGGCAAAAAGCTCACCGCGTATTCAGTCCCGCGATAGATCTCAGTATGCCCCTTTTGCCTGCCGTAGCCTTTGACTTCGCTGACGGTCAGGCCCTGAATGCCGATCCCCGTGAGCGCTTCGCGCACCTCGTCGAGCTTGAACGGCTTGATGATGGCCATCACAATTTTCATCTGGTTTCCCATCCTTTTTGTCTGCGGAAAAACCGCCTGAGAGGAACGAGCAGAAGGCAAAGCCAGTCCACCCCGCTCGAACCAATGCAATCAAATGTCGTGCCAGATTCGAAAAAACCGCACAAAGTATTGTATTTAAAAGGAAAAATAGATTGCGCTGAAAAATTGCGCAGAATTGCAGCAGCGCTGAGGTCTAGAAATTAGCCAATTGTAAAGATTTGCACATTATTTAGGCATTTGCCCGATCTCGAATCAATCCTTCCTGCGCGACCGAGGCAATAAGCCGTCCGTCGCGTTGATAAAGACTGCCGCGGGTGAACCCGCGGGCGCCGTTGGTGTTGGGCGAATCCATGCTGTAGAGCAGCCAGTCATCGAGCCTGGAAGGCCGATGGAACCACATCGCGTGATCGAGGCTCGCCACCTGAAGATCCCGGTCAAAGACCGAACGGCCATGGGCGAAAAGGGCCGTATCCAGCAGCGTCATATCAGACAGATAGGCCAGTATCGCCGCCTGAATGATCCGGTCATCCGGCACCGGGCCGGTGGTCCGCACCCAGACCTTCTGTTCCGCATCAAGCTTGCGGTCGGAGACATAATGGTCGAGCGCCAAAGGTCTCACCTCAATCGGCCGTTCACGCTCCCAATAGCTGCGGATGTGATCGGGAGCGCCAGTCAGGAACGCGGCGCGCATTTCCTCCTTGCCGGGCAATTTCTCCGGCGGCGTGACCTCGGGCATCGATGCCTGATACTCAAGACCCTCTTCTTCCTTCTGAAACGATGCCGAGAGGGAGAAGATCGCCTTGCCGTGCTGGATCGCCACAACGCGCCGTGTGGCAAAACTCAGACCATCGCGTATCCGGTCAACCGTGTAGATGATCGGTGCGGCGGGATCGCCCGGCCGCATGAAATAGGCGTGCAGCGAATGCACCGGCCGGTCCGCGCTCACCGTGCGCTGCGCCGCCACCAAAGCCTGACCGATCACCTGGCCGCCAAACACCCGCTGCCACCCCACCTGCGGACTGGTTCCGCGAAAAAGATCCTGCTCAAGGACCTCGAGATCAAGGCTGCTGACCAGCTGTTGCATGGCGGAGGGGGCGGTGCGCGACATTTTGGTTCTCTTGCGGGTGTGGCTCGAAGACGGCAAAGCGGTATATGGTGCGGTATAGGCGCTCTCAAAGCGGCTGCAAAGCCATCATTGGGGGCCTTGCGCAATCATCTGACCGGCTACACGGCCTGCCGAGCGGCAAGGCCCGGCGGGCGCAGGTGCCGCGAGATCGCCAAGAAAACGCAAGGACGGGTGCAATGACCAAGACGACGATGGACATACTGGTATGTGGCGGGGGCTATGTCGGCCTGTCGGCTGCAGTGGCCCTGAAGCTGGCCGCACCATCACTCGACATTGCCGTCATCGATGCAGCCCCTGAGGACGTCTGGCGCAAGGACCAGCGCGCCTCGGCGGTCGCCGCCGGCGCCAGGCGGCTATTGTCGCAATTGGGCGTCTGGGACGAAATCGCCGCCGAAGCCCAGCCGATCAATGACATGGTTGTCACAGATTCGCGCAGCTCGGACCCGATCCGGCCGGTGTTTCTGACATTTGGCGGCGCCATCGAGGCTGGCGAGCCCTTCGCCCACATGATGCCCAACGTCGCCATGGTCGGAGCGCTGCGACGCAAGGCCGAGGAAATCGGCGTGCCGATCCACCAGTCCACTGCAGCCTCCGGGCTGGAGGTCGATGAGCAGGAGGCCCGCATCGAGACTGCCGATGGCCGCACGCTCACCGCAAGGCTGGTCGTCGCCGCCGACGGTGTCAGATCCCGCCTGCGCGACATGGCCGGGATCAAGACCCAGCATTGGGACTATGGCCAGTCCGGCATTGTCACCACCGTTGCCCATGAGCGTCCGCACAATGGCCGCGCCGAAGAGCATTTCATGCCGTCCGGCCCCTTTGCCATCCTGCCTTTGACCGGCAACCGCTCGTCACTGGTCTGGACCGAACGCACCGCCGACGCGGAGCGGCTGATCAACCAGGATGATTTCGTGTTCGAGGCTGAACTCGAGCGCCGTTTCGGTCACCATCTGGGCGAGCTCCGGATCGAGGGAGGCCGCCGCGCATTTCCGCTGGGCCTGACACTGGCACGCGATTTCGTCAAACCACGCCTGGCGCTTGCCGGCGATGCGGCCCATGGCATCCATCCGATTGCCGGCCAGGGGCTCAATCTCGGTTTCCGCGATGTCGCGGCCCTGGCCGAAACCGTGGTCGAGGCCAACCGTCTCGGCCTGGACATCGGGTCGATGGCGGTTCTGGAGCGCTACCAGACCTGGAGACGGTTCGACACGGTGCGCATGGGTGTGACCAGCGATCTTTTGACCCGCATGTTCTCCAATGACATCACGCCGCTTCGGATGGTTCGTGATTTCGGATTAAGCCTGGTTGACCGGATGCCTGCCATGAAACGCTATTTCATCGATCAGGCCGCAGGCATTCCCGATGCCTCGGGTCCGCGGCTGTTGCGCGGCGAAGCCATCTGACACCCTCCTTGAGGCAGATCCTGGCTACGGGGCACGCCCGCTTTTGGGGCCAAGGGTCTGGACCCTAATGCATGTCGCGCTCGATTGTATTCAATTGAGTGATAACGTACATGCATTAAATCAATGTGTTAGAGCGACCTTTGTGCGTCCAATTGGACGCACGGCGCTCTAGGGCCCGATCTGCAGGCTCTGCTCGGCACGGCGCAGGCTTTCCACCAGAACGGTCATGTCGTCAAACGCATGCGCCAGTGCAATCCCGCCCTGCCATTCAACCACCATGGAGCGCGCCCGGGCGAGCGCAATCGATGGGCGCGGACCGGTTTTCTGCAATTCGCGCGCAATGAAACTCACAATCAGCTCGAAACTCTGGCCTGCCCGCGTTGAGGCTTCAGGCGCAGCGCGGCGGAAATCACGCACCGCCGCACTGATCGGGCATCCATTCTCGACCCGGCTCCGGTTTGACTGGCCGAGCCTGTTGAGCAAAAACCGGATGCGCTGACGCGGCTCCACCGCCGCCGCTTCGGCTTCCGTGATCAGCGATTGGGTTTCTTCCACGAAAACATCGGCGACAGCCAGCGCCAGATCCGCCTTGGTGCGGTAGTAATAGAACATGTTGCCCTGCGGCACGCCCGCCTCGCCGGCAATCCCGGCGATACTGGTCGCGGCAAAGCCGTTTGCCCAGAACATCCGGGCCGCTGCCGCGACAATCGCATCACGTCTCTGGTCGCCTTTTTTTGACATGGTTCCAGCCTAACTGATTTGGTCAGATGACTTATAATGGACGCGCAGGCACGCGCCTAGAACAGAACTTGGTCAATCCCGCCATCCGCACAGAACATCCCCATCGGGCCTTTAACGCCCTTTTTAACCAACAGCTATCAGTCTTCGTCGGGAAGCTGGCGGGCCTCTGAGACCAGCATGATCGGGATTCCATCTCGCACCGGATAGGCGAGCCGCGCACGTTCGGAAATCAATTCGTTCTGCTCGGAATCATATTTCAGAGGACCGTAGGTGAGTGGGCAAACCAGAAGCTCGAGCATCTTGACGTCCACAGATCCAACGGATCGCACAGCCCGTGCCGGTTCGCTCTTCTTGCTCATTCCAGTATCATATTCCTATTGCAGGACCCGGTCATAATCATCGCCATCGCGCGCCAGTGCAATCTCGGTGATTGCGACCAGCGTTTCGGCGCGGGTCTTGGTGTCTCCGGCTTCCAGAAGCGCTTGTTTCTCCGCCGGTCCATAGGGTGACATCATCGACAGCGAATTGACCAGCGAAACTGTGCTGGCACGTTCGACCGAACTCCAGTCTGCTTCCAGATTGTTGGCGTCGAGATAGGCCCGGAAACTGTCGAGCAGCGCCTTTCGATCCACATCTGCGCCATCATCGGCGGCGTCGAGATCAGACCCAAACGGGGCGATCGCACAGACGCGGTAGGGCCTGCCGTCCTGGCTCAACTCCTCAAGCACACGGAACCGGCAGATGCCGCCCAGCGTGATTACGTACCGGCCATCTCCGGTTTCGCCAAGCGATGTGATCCGCCCCAGACACCCGACTGAACACAGATCCTTGACCGGCCCCGGGCTGTTGCCGCCATTCTCGAGCGCAGGCTGGATGATGCCGATCACCCGGTCGGAAACCAGCGCATCATCGAACATCGCCAGGTACCGCGGTTCGAAAATATTGAGCGGCAATTGCGCCCCGGGCAGCAGCAAGGCACCAGAAAGCGGGAACACCGGTACCTGCTCCGGAACATCCGCTACGGTCCGATAGGATTTGTTGCCAACCTGCATGCCTGTCCGCCTTGCTTGTTCTACCACTGCAAATGTGGAGCGAGACGCAAGTTTCTCAAGGGCCTCCAGGTGATTCCCGGTATCACGAGAACAGCAACGATGAGAGTTGCCGCCTCGCCGACAGCGTCGCCGGATCAACCGGGCCCCAGGCTTCGAAGAATTCGAGCAGGGCCTTGCGCGCCGCCTCGTCTTCCCACTTACGGTCCTTGCGCATGATCGTGAACAGCTCCTCCGCGGCAGCGTCGCGATGACCCTTGGCGTTGAGGATTTTGGCAAATTGCAGCCGCGCCTCATGATCATCCGGGTTTTTCGCAAGACGCGCCTCGAGTTCAACCGGGTCGCCCAGCTGAGCCACTTCGCGCGCCATTTCCAGCCGTTTGATCACCGAAGCGACCTCCGGATCCTTGCGCCCCTCCGCATCAATCACCGCCAGCATCTGTTCGGCGCGATCCAGATCGCCCATTTCCATCATGCAGGCCGCAAGGCCGGCCGCGGCGCCGGCATGACCTGACTGCATCTGCAAGATGGCGGCAAAGCCCTGGGCCGCCTGCTCCATGTTGCCATCCGCCATAGCCGCCCGCGATTGCTCCAGAACAGCTTCTATCTGGGCTTCGGCCGGGGAAACGCCCGGAGGCCCGGCGACCTTTTCAATAAATTCGCGGATCTGGCTGTCCGGCAGAGCGCCCATGAACCCGTCGACCGGCTTGCCACCGGAGAAGGCGACCACGGCAGGGATCGACTGAATGCCCATCTGACCCGGAATGGCCGGATGATCATCAATGTTGAGCTTGACCAGCTTGACCCGGCCTCCGGACTCTTGCACAGCCTTTTCGATAACCGGGGTCAACTGCTTGCAAGGACCGCACCACGGCGCCCAGAAATCAACCAGCACCGTGACATCCTGCGAGGCCTGGATCACGTCTGCGGTAAAATCGGCTGTTGTGGTATCTTTGATAAGATCGCCACCGGCCTGACCCGGTTGCCCTGACACGGCAGGTGCCGTCTGCGGCTTGTCGCCAAACGTCACATTCCCGCTCATCTGGGCGCCAGATGCCGGTGCATAGGGATTTTCAAAATCGCTCATGGTCTGCTTCCGTGCATTGAATAGGATTTCACTGGTTTAAACGTCGTGTTTCAGGTCGACACTTTCAAGATCATCGGTTCATGGCCTGTATCGGCGAGAAAACGCTTCAGATCCTCCCGCGCGATTGAAGTGGTTGCCTCATTGATCAGCGGATGCGCATTGATGATGTCATACTCCATCAGCGGCGCGTCAATGACGATTGTCACATCATGGCCGGGATCATTGATGGCCGAAAAGATGGTCACCGAGCCCGGCGCCACGCCGAGTTTCTCCATCAGGGCTTCATGTTTACCAAAAGACACCCGCCCACTGGCCCCGATCAGGGTGTGAATGGTCCTGAGATTGACCTCGGCATTTTCTTCCAGGGTGACCAGGAAATACCGTCCCTTCTTGTCCTTGAGGAACAGGTTCTTGGTGTGACCGCCAGGGATCTGATCGCGCAGCCCTTGGGACTCGGCAACCGTGAACACCGGCGGATGCTCCATGGTGCTGTGGGTGATGTTGAGCGCATCAAGGCGGTCAAAAAGGTCTTTGCGTGTCTTGGGTATCGATGTCATGGGCAGAGGCTCACCGGCAATTCAAAGGGCAGTCTTGGAGATTTCAAATGCGAAAATGGTGGGTTTCGCATTGATTGGCAAAACCGCGCCTTCCCGCTTGATCCCTTGATAGGCAACCCGGCCATGCTTCGCAATGGCCGGGCGGGCGCTGGGTTCCCGACCGCGGACGTCTGCGCGGCCTTTGTCTGGCGCCAAATCAGCCCGCGGCCCGCCGCTTTGCAGCACTCTTGTGACATCACATGCACGGGGCTGAAATTTCCCTGTTGCAATTCATTTCAGCTTGCGCCATATAGCGCCGGTCCGAGCCCTTTGGGGAACGGAACTCCGGTCCGGATACCCACGGATCAGATGATGAGCGGGCGTAGCTCAGGGGTAGAGCACAACCTTGCCAAGGTTGGGGTCGGGCGTTCGAATCGCCTCGCCCGCTCCAGTTTTTCCGGAAACACAGTCTTGAGCCGGTCTGACCGCCTTGTGCGGCAGCGATCGGTTTGATCGACATCAACGCGCGGCCCGCCCGGATTTCAGACGCTGTTCGCAGCCAAGAGCCAATTCCCGGCGATCAAACGCGGTCGGCCCGATCAGGTCCACGGAAGGAGCAGAGACTTGCAGTTATGTCCCTCATATCCGGCGGCGCATCATGATTGTTGAACTCGCCATCGGCACCGTGACCATCATTACCTCAATGACAGTCATGATCGGGTTTGTTCTGATCGCGCTGCGTCTGGTGCGCAATGCGGAAGACAATTATGCCGATCACCGGCCGGCATTGTGGCAATTTTTCCTGATGCTCGCGGTCACGGTGGCGCTGGTTCTTGGGACCAACACCGTCTGCGTCTGGCTTTGGGCCGGGCTATTCCGTGTTCTCGGCGTGTTTGCGACGCTTGAAGAGGCAGTCTATTTTTCCATGGTGTCCTTCACCACGGTCGGTTACGGCGATGTGGTGGTGGACAAGGGCTGGCGAATTCTCTCAGGCTTCGTCGCAGTCAACGGGCTTTTGGCCTTTGGAATTTTCACCGCGGTGCTGATCGAGGTCATTCGAAGCCTGTCCAACCGTTACATGCCGCGGGGCTGAACCCGCGCGATTGCAAGGCATTTGGCCGCCGCCCACTCGAAAGCGTGTCATCATTTGCCTATATGAAGCTCCAGAGGGCTCTTTGCGGCCCACCCGAAGTAACAGGACATTCCATGGCGCGCAGCGATCAGACCGGAGATTGGCAGGGACGGCATGCGCCGAGCCTGAGCGTTTTCGAATCGATTGCCATCGATTCCTATGCACGTCTGCCCGACCACTTTCGCGCGCTCACCGGCGAACTTTCGATCGTGGTGGAAGATTTCCCCGATGACGAGATCTTCGAGGATATGGGGCTGGAAACACCGTTCGATCTGCTCGGCCTGTTTGAGGGACGCGGCCTTTCGGAGCGCTTCACCATCGAAACCGGCGAGCTGCCCAACCGGATCATGCTCTACCGGCGTCCGATCATCGACTATTGGGCCGAGAACGACGAAACCCTGGGCGACATCATCACCCATGTGCTGATTCACGAGATCGGTCACCATTTCAGCATGTCTGACGACGACATCGAGCGCATCGAGGCCGCGGCGGAATAAGAAGCCCTCGCTTCAGTCCGCTGTCTGCTCGCCGCACAGGTCACGGGCAATATGCTCGAATATCGCCACTCCGGGACCGATCAACTCGTCAGGAAAATCAAAATCGGGATTGTGCAGCCTTGGATGGTCCTCACCCGAGCCAAGCACGAAAAGCGCCGCTTTCGCCACGCTGCCAAACCGGCCGAAATCTTCCGACCAGCGGTACGGATCGCCAACCTCGACACGCCCCGCCCCAAGCGCCAATGCAGCGGCTTCAATGCTGGCGACAGCATCCTCATGATTGTGGCCGGCAGCGAAACCCTCATGGCGGTCAAGGGAAACACCCAACCCACCGGCATCCGCCAGGCGATGGACAAGCTTTTCCGCTTCATCCATCAGCTGGGCCTGCATTTCGTCATCGATAGCCCGGATGGTGACCCAGATATCGGCTTCGCCGGGAGCGATCCCGAAGGCAGCCTCGCCAAGCCGCGCATGCGAAAGCGTGACCAGCGAATGCCCCGGAATGTGGCCGAGCGTTTCGGGGAGTGCCGGCAGCGCATCCATCAGCCGGCCCATCACCGCAGCCGGGCTCAGCCCCGCCTCGGGCTGCGCCGCATGCGCGGTACGGCCCGAAAGCCGGACCGCCAGTCCCTCGGATGCAAAGGTGAACGGGCCGGGCCGCACGCCCACCGCACCCAGCGGCAGACCGGGCAGATTGTGAAGCGCAAAGGCGAAATCCGGCTTGATCCTCTTAAAACGCGGATCGGCAATCACATCGGCTGCCCCGGCCCCGGTTTCTTCCGCGGGCTGGAACAGCAAGATCACTTTGCCGCGCGTTGGACGGTTTTCGGCAAGCTGCATCGCAAGCCCGCACAGGATCGCCATATGCCCGTCATGGCCGCACAGGTGCCCCTTGCCCTCGATTTCCGAACGCCAACCGAAGCTCGAAATCTCGGTAATCGGCAAACCATCAAGTTCACAGCGGAAAAGAACCGCCGGGCCATCGGCTCCACTGTCATAGATCGCAGCAACCCCATGGCTTCCAAGTTCCGTGAGGATCTCGTCGGGTTGGTGGCGCTTCAGTTCAGCGACAATATGAGCAGCGGTTTCGCTTTCCTGGCCTGAAAGCTCGGGCCGGCGGTGCAGGGCATGGCGCAGGGTGACCAGTTCAGCCGGCGCCGTCCGTCTTAGCAAAGCGGTCAAGGTCACTGTTCCCCGAGTTCCATGTCAGGACTGTAGTCCTTGCCCTCAACCTCTTTGGTAACAGCCTGGCCACATTGCATCAGCCCGGTTTCCGCATTGAAGGCATAGGCCGGCGAGCCGTGCAGCTCCCAGCCTTTCGACAGTGCGAGACTGACCTTGTGGCAAAAGGCCGAATCATCGGGTCCGGTCAGCAATCGATAGAGTTTCATGTGTTCCCCTCTCCCTGGTCCCTGAGATCAATGCGCCGGGCCTTTTCCATCACCCGTTCGGCGATCTCCAGATGCAGCCGTTCGACCATCCGCCCGTCAAGGCTGATGACACCGCGATCGCGATTGCCGGCCTCTGCATAGGCATCGATGATGGCCTTGGCTTCAGCGCGCCGCTTGGCATCGACACCAAAAATCGCGTTGACCACCCCGATCTGACCGGGATGGATCAGCGTCTTGCCGTCAAACCCCATGGCCTGGCCATCGCGGGCTTCCGCCGCCAATCCGTCGAGATCCTTGAAATCATTGTAGACGCCATCCAGCACATCGAGCCCGTAGGCACGCGCGGCGAGCACGATCTGCATCAGCCATGTGCCAAGCCAGGGCCGGCCCGGAAGGTCTGCAACCCCGGTTTCCTTGATCAGATCATTGCCGCCAACCACGAAACAATCGAGCCGCGCGCCATCGGTCCGCGCCGCCTGCGCGATCCGGCCGGCATTCATCACTCCGAGCGGGGTCTCGATCATCGCCCAGAGACGCAGGCTTGCAGGCGCATCCGTCTGCTCCAGCGCATCCTCAACCGCGACGATGTCCTCCGGTGACTCGACTTTCGGAATCAGGATCGCATCGGGACGGCAGCCGCGCGCAGCCAGCAGGTCCTCACCGCCCCAGGGTGATGACAGCGTATTGATGCGTATGATCTTTTCCATACCCTCCGGCAATTCCGCCGCGCGCCCATCCTTGAAGAAGGCGCGCACCGCCTCCCGCGCGTCATGTTTGGCGCCGGGGGCGACCGAATCCTCGAGATCCAGGATCACGCTGTCGCATCCCAGAGCCGGCAGCTTTGCCAATGCACGAGAATTGCCTGCCGGCAGGTAGAGAGCCGAACGGCGCGGGCGGGCGGGTCTTGAGGGTGATGTCTGGGTCATGCTGTCTCGAAAACGGTCTGTGTATCCGTTGAATAGCACATGCGGTTCGTCCGGGAATCGGGTTGGCGGTCCCGAAATATATTGCTGCGCATATTCACGATGGAAATCCCGCCTCGCTGTTTGCCGAAACCGCTTTATTGCCCCGCCAGCATCACCTTGCAAGGGCCACAAGAAGGCGGACTGCGTCTGCAGGCTATTGAACAGGCAATTTCCAATCCCCACATCATCATCATGAACAAGGGAACGATCGTCATGAGAAAGCTCGTCGCAGTCTTTGCAGGCCTTGGCCTGATCATTGCAGCCTTTGCAGGCCTTGCTCTGGCCTTTGTGATCGGCATCGCTGCCGCCGGCGCCATGCTGGTTGGACGCTTGACCGGGCGGCTTGGGCCGAGCGCACCTGGATGGCGCGCCGCAACGCAACGCGCTGCACCGGGCGGGCACAAGTCCCATACCAGGGACTACCGGGTCTGGAACGACGGTCGCGGCACCATTATCGACATGTAAGTCAATCTCTTCTGTCATAAGGGCATGCCCTGGTCCATTGGGGCATGCGACTGACAGCCATCCTCTCCGTTCGCAGTCTGTTCGGTGTTTTCGTCCGTAAAACCCGATCAACAATGCTTTGATGATTCTGTTATTGGCGGGAAGTAACGCCGGGGCTCTTCTTTTTCGGCACTTTGTTTGTTAAATGCTCCGGCAGAGACAGACAGGACCTTCAAGCCATGCAGAAATTTGACCGCCTCACCGGCGTTGCCGCTCCGCTCCCGGTCGTCAACATCGACACCGACATGATAATCCCCAAGGATTATCTCAAGACCATCAAGCGCACCGGCCTGGGCAAGGGCCTGTTTGCGGAAGCGCGCTACAATGAGGATGGCACCGAGAACCCGGAATTCGTGCTCAACAAGCCGGCATGGCGCAATGCCTCAATCCTGGTTGCGGGCGACAATTTTGGCTGCGGCTCGTCACGTGAGCATGCACCCTGGGCGCTGCTCGATTTCGGCATCCGCTGCGTGATCTCGACCAGCTTTGCCGATATCTTCTACAACAACTGCTTCAAGAACGGCATTCTGCCGATTGTCGTCAGCCAGGAAAACCTCGACAAGCTGATGGACGATGCGCGGCGCGGCGCCAATGCCACCGTGTCGATCGATCTCGAGGCGCAGGAAATCCACGGACCCGATGGCGGTGTGATCGGGTTTGATGTCGACGCGTTCAAGAAGCACTGTCTCCTCAATGGCCTCGATGACATCGGTCTGACCCTCGAGAAGGCCAGCGCCATCGACAGCTACGAAACCAAGGCCGGGCAAAACCGGCCCTGGCTCTAGGCTGTCAGCCAGCCTCAACACGCAAACAACAAGAAAATGCGTTGAGGCGCACGCGGGAGGAAACACTGATGTCGGACACTGTCGAAACCTCAACGATCGCCTTGATCGCCACCGCAGGCGAAGTTGAGCCTGGCGAGATCAGCCGTGAAACGGAGCTTTCGGAGCTCGAAATCGATTCCCTCGCCCTGACCGAGATCGTCATGGAGATCGAGGATGAGCACGATATCGAGATCGATCTGAACACCGCGGAAGCCTGGGAAACACTCAAGACCGTTGGCGATCTGATCGACATGGTCAAGAAAATCATCGCGGCGCAGCACTGATCATGGATCACCGGCGCGTCGTCATCACCGGCATTGGCGGCATCTGCGCGCTGGGTGGAAACGCGACCGACATCTGGACCGGCATGAAACAGGGCCGCGATGGCTGCCGGCCGCTGACGATCGAAAAGCGCGATCTCAAGACCAATATCGGCTTCAACATCATCGACTACCCGGAAGACGACGGAATCGAAAAGCGTCAGGGCATGACCATGAGCTGGATCAGCCGGCTTGCGGTGATTGCGGCGCGCGAGGCGTTTGCCCAATCCGGGCTGTCGATGGAGACAACCGATCCCAAGCGCACAGGCAGCATCGTGGGCGTCGGGACTTTCGGCACAGATGCTCTCGACGAGAGCTACATCGACATTTTTCTCGAAAAGAAGAAACGCACCCAGCTGTTCACCGTTCCCAAGGTCATGCCCAGCGGACCGGCCAGCCATGTCTCGATTTCGCTCGGCCTCAAGGGCTCGGTCTATGGGGTGTCATCAGCCTGCGCATCCGGCAACCATGCATTTGCATCCGCTGTCGATCAGATCCGGCTTGGCCGCGCCGATGTGATGCTTGCGGGCGGTGCCGAACTCGCACTGGTCTACGGTCCGCTCAAGGCCTGGGAATCGCTCAGGGTCCTCGCCCGCTCCGCCTGCCGGCCGTTCTCGGCGGATCGCGACGGACTTGTTCTGGGCGATGGTGCGGCAATCGTGGTGCTTGAATCCTATGAGCACGCAAAGGCCCGCGGCGCCGATATTCTGGCCGAGATCGCCGGCGTCGGTCTGTCTGCCGATGCTTCCGACATCGTCAATCCCTCGGTCGAAGGACCGGCAACGGCGATTCGCAACTGCCTGGCCGATGGAGCTCTGTCGGCAAGCCAGATTGGCTACATCAACGCCCATGGCACAGCCACCCAGGCCAACGACAAGACCGAAACCCAGGCGATCCGCGACGTCCTTGGCGCCGACGCCGATGCCGTTTCTGTCTCCTCGACCAAATCCATGCACGGTCATTGCCTTGGCGCATCGAGCGCAATTGAACTGATTGCCTGCATCAATGCGGTGCGCGAGGGCGTTGTTCCGCCCACCATCAATTACACCGCACCCGATCCCGCCTGCGATCTTGACGTAACTCCCAACGAGGCACGCGAGCGCAAGATCGATGTGGCGATCTCCAATGCTTTCGCCTTCGGCGGCACCAATGCGGTGGTCGGGGTCAAGCGGATCTGACACAGCTTCAGGCAATCAGCGCACGCCCGGCCGACACTTCGCAACAACATTGGTTGAAAATCCCCACCACCCGCCTTATTGCTCGCCCACCACAGTTTAACGTCTCACTCGAAAGGCCTGATCCATGACGACTCGCTCTCTTTTCCTGCTTCCCGGCGACGGCATCGGACCGGAGGCCATGGCCGAGGTCCGCAAGATCATCGCCCACATGAATGATGCCGACAGCGCAGGTTTCGTCACCGATGAAGGCCTAGTCGGCGGCAGCGCCTATGATGCCCATGGCCAGGCGATTTCGGATGCGGATATGGACAAGGCAATGGCCGCCGACGCCGTTCTGTTCGGCGCGGTCGGTGGCCCGAAGTGGGATGCCGTACCTTATGAGGTGCGCCCGGAAGCCGGCCTGCTGCGCCTGCGCAAGGACATGGAGCTGTTCGCCAATCTGCGGCCGGCGATCTGCTATCCGGCACTGGCCAACTCCTCATCGCTGAAGCAGGACGTGATCGAAGGCCTCGATATTCTTATCGTGCGCGAATTGACCGGCGGGGTCTATTTCGGCGAGCCCAAGGAAATCATCGATCTCGGCAACGGCCAGAAGCGCGGCATCGACACCCAGGTCTATGACACCTACGAAATCGACCGCATCTCTGCCGTCGCCTTCGAGCTGGCGCGCACCCGCCGCAACGAAGTCTGCTCGATGGAAAAGCGCAACGTCATGAAATCGGGCGTGTTGTGGAATGAGGTGGTGACCGCCACCCACAAGGCCCGCTTCTCCGACGTCAAGCTGAGCCATATGCTGGCCGATGCCGGCGGTATGCAGCTGGTGCGCTGGCCCAAGCAGTTCGACGTCATCGTCACCGACAATCTGTTCGGCGACATGCTGTCGGACATCGCCGCTATGCTGACCGGGTCGCTCGGCATGCTGCCCTCCGCCTCCCTTGGCGCCCCCGATGCCAAGACCGGCAAGCGCAAGGCGCTTTACGAGCCGGTGCACGGTTCGGCCCCTGACATCGCCGGCCAGGGTATCGCCAACCCGATCGCCATGATCGCGTCCTTTGCCATGTGCCTGCGTTACTCCTTCAACATGGTGGCCGAGGCCGACCGTCTTGAAGCCGCGATTGCTGCCGTGCTCGACAAGGGCCTGCGCACCGGCGACATCATGTCAGATGGCTGCCAGAAGATCACGACCGCTGAAATGGGCGACGCTATCCTGGCCGCCTACGCCGGCTGACACGGCCACAAGCAAGGCAGATCAGTCCCAACCCGGCCTGGCTTGCCGCCCGGCCGGGTTTTTGTTGTCAGACCGGCATGCGCGATCTGAAGGGCGATGACTTGATGATCGCTGTGTTGGTCTCCGCCCTGTCATGAAACGGCAAGAGAACAGGATCCAGATCAGCGATCGAGCGCAACGCCAGCCGCGTGACGAAACAATCCTCGCCGGTCACCTTGTCGCAGTCGAGAAATCCCGGCTCGTTGAGGATCATGTCCTCGACGATATGCATGTTGCCGGGCCGCGGCTTGATCCGGACGATCGCCTGCAACGGATAGCCAAGCGCTTCGAGATCGAGCTCCGCGGTGAAGCGGGCGATGATCCCGTTGTTTTCAAGCCGCCGGATCCGCTCGCTGGTCGACGGGCCCGACAGGCCGACCTTCCGCGCGAGTTCGCTCACCGGCATGCGGGCATTTTCACACAACAGCCTGACAATCAGGCGATCTGTTTCATCAATATTCATTTTCAAGCCTCCTACCACCATCTGACTTCGATTATTACGTGAATTCCATAATACACCTAACATTAGTCGAAGCCAGAGTTTCCGGAATGCTCTATTCTGAAGATCACATTCGAAGTGAAAGGAAAATCACATGACGGTTCAACGCATTGCCGCATTTTCTGACGCCGGTGAAGGCGGAAATCCCGCCGGCATCGTTATCGCCGACCATTTCCCAAACGAGGCAGACATGCGCCGGATCGCAGCCGAGGTGGGCTATTCCGAGACCGCCTTCGCAGTGCCGGATGGCGATCCATACCGGTGGCGCGTTCGCTATTTCTCGCCTGAATCCGAAGTGCCCTTTTGCGGGCACGCGACAATTGCGCTGGGTGCTGCGCTTGCAGGGCACAGCGGAAAAGGGCGCTACAGCCTCAGGCTCAATGACGCCGAGATCGCCGTCGAAGCCCGGGCCACTGGATCAGGATACAGCGCAACACTCCAGTCCCCGCCCACCCGCAGTTCAGCGGTTCGGGCAGAACTGGTTGATCAGGCACTCGCCCTGTTTGGCTACACCGCAGAGCAGCTCGACCCGGCGCTGCCGCCGGCCGAAATCCATGCCGGCGCCGACCACCTTGTGCTGGCGCTGAAAGATCGCGCCGACCTCGCCGCCATGAGCTACGACCTCGATGCCGGCCGCGCGCTGATGCGTAAATACGGTCTTGTCACCATCATGCTGGTTTACGTCCGTGGCCAGACCGACTTCGATGTCCGCAACGCCTTTGCTTCGGGCGGTGTACTCGAAGATCCGGCAACCGGTGCCGCAGCGGCCGCCTTCTCCGGCTATCTGCGCGATCTCGGCTGGCCGCACCAGAACCGCATCCGGATCATTCAGGGTGAAGACATGGGCGCAAAATCCGTCATCGAGGCAGAAATCAGCGATGCAGCGGGCAGTTCGATCCGGGTGTCGGGCGCTGCCCGTAACATGGCCGCAGACCTTGTGACAGGATGAAACAGGCCGTCAGGCGGCGTCAACAGACAGATATTGATGCCGGTCAAGGCAATCTCGGAGTGACACTGAAATGAGTCTTCAACGCTGAACCATTCAACTGTTGCATGAGATGATGACCGATGGCAGCCACAACAAGAGACGAACTCCCGGCAACTAACCTCAAGGAGTATCGCAAGCTTGAAGCATTGATTGCGGACCTGTCCGGTGAACAGGCAACCATCAAGGACGATGACGACACATCAATCAAGGATGTGATCGGTCATCGCGCCCATTGGATCGATCTGTTCCTCGGCCGGTATGAGGATGGGCAGGCAGGCAAGGAAGTGTCTTTTCCTGCTCCCGGCTACAAATGGAACCAGTTGAAAGCCTACAATGCCGCCCTGCGCGAAGCGCAAGCGGGGTTGAGCTGGGATGAAGCCAGAGAGCCTCTGTCGGCAAATCATGCGCGGCTTGTTGCCTTCGTCACCCGGCATGATGATGCTGATTTGTATGGCGGACCGATGCAGGGTGCCAGCAACGATTGGACTCCCGGGCGCTGGGCCCAAGCCGCCGGGCCCAGCCACTGCCGGTCGGCCGCAAAACACATCAGGCAGATCCTGAAGCGGCGGGCACGTTGACCTCCAGGATTTGCCCTACCGTTCTGTCGGCAATCCGGTCATGCGATGGAATTGACATTTCACCGCACTTGCATCAAAACACCGCCACCATGCGCAAATTGATCAAAACCAAAACCACGATCTGACCCGTTCCGCCCCCTCACTCTCCCCGGGGCGGGAAGAGTGGCGCTTGACTGCTAACAAGGGGAGAGAGGAGCACGGGAACCATGGGTTTCAAAATCGCAATCGCCGGGGCGACGGGCAATGTCGGCCGCGAAATGCTCAACATTCTGTCTGAGCGCGGCTTTCCTGTCAGCGAAGTCGTCGCGCTCGCATCGAGCCGCTCGGTAGGCACCGAAGTGTCCTTTGGCGACAAGACCCTGAAGGTCAAAAACCTCGAAACCTATGATTTCTCCGACACCGATCTCTGCCTGATGTCTGCCGGCGGGACGATCAGCAAGAAATGGTCGCCAAAGATCGGCGCACAAGGCTGCATCGTCATCGACAATTCCTCGGCCTGGCGCTACGATGCCGACGTGCCGCTGATTGTGCCGGAAGTGAACCCGGACGCCATTTCCGGCTACACCAAGCGCAACATCATCGCCAATCCCAACTGCTCGACCGCACAGCTGGTCGTGGCGCTCAAGCCGTTGCATGATCACGCGAAGATCAAGCGTCTTGTTGTCTCGACCTATCAGTCGGTCTCCGGCGCAGGCAAGGACGGCATGGACGAGCTGTTCAACCAGACCCGCGCAGTGTTTGTCGCCGATCCGATCACCAGCCAGAAGTTCACCAAGCGCATTGCCTTCAACGTGATTCCGCACATCGATGACTTCATGGAAGACGGTTACACCAAGGAAGAATGGAAGGTTCTGGCCGAGACCAAGAAGATGCTCGACCCGAAGATCAAGGTCACTTGCACCGCTGTGCGCGTACCGGTCTTCATCGGCCACTCGGAATCGGTCAATATCGAGTTCGAAAACGAGATAACCGCCGATGAGGCGCGCGACATCCTGCGCGATGCGCCCGGTTGCCAGGTCATCGACAAGCATGAGGACGGCGGCTACATCACGCCCTATGAATGCGCCGGTGAAGACGCAACCTTCATCTCCCGCATCCGCGAGGACGCGACCGTGGAGAACGGCCTGAACATGTGGGTGGTATCCGACAACCTGCGCAAGGGCGCCGCACTCAACACGATCCAGATCGCCGAGCTGCTGGTCAACCGGCGCCTGATCACACCGCGTCTGGCGGCCTGATTGCTTCCCAGATCCTCAGAACGACCCGGCATTGCCCAGCGATGCCGGGTCTTTCATTTGATCACTTGCTCATGAAACGTGACTTTTTGCCGAATCGCTGGCAATCTCCCACCCAGGCCGATTTCACGTGACAAAAGGGTGAGGATGCATGACCATCAAGAGCGGAAAATTGATGCTTTGGAGCGCGGCAACGCTTCTTGCCATGGGCCTGAGCACACCGGCTATGTCCGCACAATGCGGCAACAATTCCGCTGGCTTCCCCGCATGGATCGAACAGTTCAAGAAGGAAGCAGCCAGGGCCGGAATTTCCGACCGAACAATCAGCCGGGCATTTGCCAATGTCCGCTACGCCAGCAAAACCATCTCGCTTGATCGCAACCAGCGCAGTTTCAAACTGTCATTCGAGCAGTTCATGCAGAAACGCGGTGCCAATTCGATCATATCCCAGGGCAAGAAACTCAAGCAAAGGAATGCCCGGCTTTTCAATGCACTTGAGCAAAAATATGGTGTCCCTGCGGGTCCTTTGATCGCCATCTGGGGCATGGAGTCAGGTTTTGGACGGTTTTCCGGTAACCAGCACACGATGTCTGCAGTGGCGACGCTGGCCTATGATTGCCGGCGTTCAGCCTTTTTCACCGAGCAACTCTATGCCCAGCTGCAACTGATCCAGAAAGGCTGGCTCAGCCCCGATTTCAAGGGCGCCGCCCATGGCGAAATAGGCCAGACCCAGTTCCTGCCTGCCAATGTGGTGCGGTTCGGGGTCGATGGCGACCGCAATGGTTCGATCAATCTTGGCTCAACAGCCGATGCGCTGGCCTCCACTGCCAACTTCCTGCGCGGCCATGGCTGGAAACGCGGCGGTGGCTATCAACCCGGCGAAACCAATTTCCGCGCGATCAAAGGCTGGAATGCGGCCGGGGTCTACCAGAAGGCAATTGCCAAGATCGGTGCCGAAATCGACCGCTGAGCGGATTTTGCATCGGGTCCTAGCCCTAGAAGTCCTCGCAGGTATCACCGACAGTCGATTGAACACTGCCGGTGATTATACCCTCATCGAAGGTAAAGAAGTCGCGGACCATCAGATCATTGCCGGGAAACTGGTAACACACCAATGCAGTCGCCTGACTGGCGTCTTGGGTCGCTTCGGCATCGATCTGCCAGGCAAAATTGGCAGTCTCGGCAACGTCCTCCCACTCATCGAGTGCGGCAATGAACTCCATTTTGGTCTGGGTGACCCCAAGGTCCTCAAGCTCGATCAACGCGTTGTCGCTCAACAACTCGGAAAGCACTCCTCGATCGACATTGAACAGGGCCCAGTACCAGCGGTCCAAAAGCGCGTTGTCGGCACGGGCCGGCGCCACCCCGGCTCCGAGACTGTAAATCAGCATGACAATCAGAAACCGGACTGCACCCATAACACGCTCCAAAGCTTTCCGGCACACCGCCGGTCGAGGTTATGGAAACGGACGGCAGGGCTTGCTGTCAAGCGAGCGAGGTCTCGGGACGGGAAAAATCGCCGGTCTGGGAGTTCATCACCCACAATTCACCGGTGGAAATATCAAACCAGGCCCCATGCAATGCCATCTTTCCCCGATCCTCAAGGATCTTTACGCAGGGAAATGTCCGAAGATTGGCAATCGAATTGCGGATCGAGATGTGCTCGAGCGCGAATTGCCGTTCACCACTGGTCAGCAGCACGCTGTCCTTGATCTGCTGCGCGGCAGGTTTGAGCAGGCCCATCCACTGTCCGATGAAATCGCCCGGCGAGAGTGGCGCCGCATCAACATCCAGAGCAGCCTTGATGCCACCGCAGCGGCCATGCCCGAGCACCACGATTTGACGGATCTTCAAGGACTGCACCGCAAATTCAAGCGCCGCAGAGGTGGAGTGGAAATTGCCATCCGGTGCATAGGGCGGCACCAGATTGGCAACATTGCGCACAACGAAAAGTTCGCCCGGCCCGCAATCAAACACCGTTTCGGGGGCGGCGCGGGAGTCACAGCAGGCAATCACCAGCGTATGCGGCTCCTGTCCCGCTTCGGCCAGATCCCGGTAGCGGTTACGTTCAGCCGTGTAGCGGCCGGACATGAATGACTGATAGCCTTCAAGAAGACGGGTCGGAAATGACGACATAGCAAGCCACATAAACGGGCCTGCGACGAAGATCAATCAGCCTTTTTCCTCAGGATGCTTGCGATGCGGCCAAAAACGTTTCCATTCAGCCATGAATGGCAATCGGGATTCCGTGGCGGTCAGACGCGGGATGGGCCGGAAAAGTGCTGGTCAGCCCTGCGGCATGCCGGCCGGCCATCACGAGATTGACCGCGGCGTCGATCACATCATCCATGCCAGCACCGCGCGGCGGATCATTCTCAAAACTTCGGGGATCGAAGCGGTGCCGGGCAAGGACAGCAACCCGCTCGGCGATCCCCTCTGGATTGACCTTGCCTTTGATCTTCTTCGGCGTCTGCATCGCCAACCCATTGTTGAGCCGGCAAAAGGAAAATTCCGGGTGACACTCGACAACCCGGGGTCTCAGCCCCTCGTCAGCTTGCAACACCTGGTCAATCTCCAGGATCCTGGGGAACAGATAGAAGGCCTGCTTGGAAACTTTCTTCGGTGGATCCGACGTCTCAAGCGCGCGGGCGCAGGCTTCACCATAGCTCCGGGCTTCGACCGCAGCCCGGGCAGGAATGGAAAACACACTGGATTGCCGCGCTCCGAGAAACGGCCGGATGGCCTGTTCCGGACCACGGCCCGGTCCCTCAATCCGTTCCGGCAATCCGATGGGCATGTCGACCGCAATCACCGCATCAGAACCAAGGTCCTCAACAAGATCGGCAAAACGGCTGTAGATCCGCAAATCCGGAGCGGAGCTGCCGGCGGTCCGGATCCAGGCGATCCAGCCTGCGCGGCAACCATCAACGCCGGCAAGGTCCGGGATCTCCGCATCATCCGTAATCAAGGCTTCTTGCGGCCCGCTGCAGATACCATCCGACGCATGTTCACCATCGCCATTGGCGTGCGAAGGCTTTGCGCATCGGTCTCAAGCATCAGTTCGTCGGCTCCACGCCGGGCGGTCCTCGCCAGGATTTCAAAGACCGCGGCCGTCGCCATCTGCAAGGCTTTTTCCTCGTTCAGCCCTTCAAGCAGACGCGCCAGAAAACTTGCCGACATCAAATCACCCAGACCATTCGGCGCATCAGGAATCAGCCGGTGCTCCGCCATTCGGGCCGCGCCGCCGCTGATCAGCAGATTTCCGGTGCTGCCCGCCATCATCGCTGGGGCCGAGGTCACCAGAACACGCGCGGGACCCAGGGTTTCTGCCGCCGACACCGCGGACGTCGAATTGGTCAGTTCAGCTCCCGAAAGCCAGCCGAGCTCAAAAATGTTCGGAGTTGCGATGTTGGCGATCGGGATGAGGTTTTTGAGGATCGCCCCGGCCAGTGCCTCGGGGACATAGAGCCCGCCGGCGTCGCCAATGACCGGGTCGCACATGTAAAGAGCTTCCGGATTGGCCTCTCGCACCGCACCCACCAACCGCGCCACATCCTGAGCCTGGCCCGCATCGCCAAGATAACCCGAGAGCACCGCGCCAACCTCGCCAAGCCAGGGCGACCCGCAAAGGTCATCAATCAGCGCAGAGAATTCCTCTTTTCCAGGCACGATCCGGGTGGCACGGGAATGGCCCGGATGCCAGGGGAGAACAACCGTCGGCAGAGCCCAGACCGGATAACCCAGTGTTTCCAGCGCAAACACCGCCGCCCGGTTGCCCACCGATCCGCGGACCACATGACTCGAGATGACGATCACCGCCGGACGAACGTCCGTCCCATTGCGAGTGTCAGTGGTCATTGCGAGAGCTGGCCGAACAGGAACCAGACCAGACCAACCAACGCCACAAGCGCCAGCGCGCGCGCAATCCGGGTGCCCCACAGTTCGGCCGGGTCAGCCTTGTCTGCGTCAGCTGCGGAAAAATGATCACGCACGCTGTTGGCGGCCGATTTCATCGCCGGGGTTGCTGACAGGCCGCCTTCCTGACCGATGCGGTCGAGTGTCCGCCTGGCTTCCCGCACTTTTTCGTCATCATCTTTCATGCACACAATTCCCTGCCTGTTATCGGCCCGTTAGCGAGATTGATCGACTTTAGCACCGCTCACTGACTTCTGCATTTGCCCTATCCGAAATACAGGGCTGTCCGGAACTTTCAGATAGAGGGCATCAAGAAACATTTCAGCGGGCAAGGCCATGATATTCCGGATTGGGCCGCATATCCGTCGCCGAGGCCATCCGGTTGGTCATGTTGAAGAACGACGCCACGGCAGCGATGTCCCAGATATCGCGATCCGAAAACCCTGAATCGCGAAGCATCTGGCGGTCCTCTTCCCCGATCCTGGCCGAATCTTCTGTCATCAGCACGGCGAAATCGAGCATGGCCCGTTGCCGCGGTTCAAGATCAGCGGTCCGGTAATTCATCACCATCTGCTCGCCAAGTTCCGGGTTTCCGGAAAGCTGGCGCACCGCAGCTCCATGCGCCGTCAGACAGTAAAAGCACTTGTTGACCGAAGACACCGCAACCGCGATCAGCTCCCGGTCAAGCTTGCTGAGCCCGGAACCGGCCAACATCAGATCATTGTAGAGGGTCGCAAACGCTTCGAGTTTCTCGGTGTTGAAGGCATAAGCCTTGAGAACGTTTGGTACCATGCCGAGCTTTTCGTCGCATTTGGAGAAATACGCTTGCATGGCCTCGCTCAGCGGCATTTCCTGCTCAAGCTTGAGCGCGGTTACGGCTTCTGGCCCCTTTGTCATCACAAATCCTCCATATGTGCGAAATACAGTCGCATTGCCTGACACTTCTGATAGGTTTTGGCCAAAGATCAAGTCTTGGAGGGACGGGAATGGGGGTCAAGAACACCCGGAAGTCAGGTTCGCTGCTTGCGGAGGCCGAATCGGTTGCAAAGCGCAGCAAGAAACCGCACATCAATCCGGAGGTTCTGTTTTCGCGCGTCAGCGAAGACGATCTGGAGCTGATGGTGCCCGAAAGCCTTGCAGCAGCAACGATTTTGGCCGAGGCCGAGATTCGCGCCTGGGACGGCAACGATGCCCGCATGAGCCTGGTCGAGGTCGACGCGGCCACGAGCGATGGCCGCGATGTTTCAGTTCTGGCGATCACCACACGCAACAAACCATTCCTCTATGATTCGGTGATGGGCGAGGTCACCTCGCAGGTACGCGACATCCTGATGGCCTTGCATCCGATCCTGGTCGTTGATGGCAAAGCGCCGGCAACGCTGTTTTCCCATGGCGACGGCAGCGAGTATGAACACCGCATCAGCCATATCCAAATCCATATACCACGGCTTGGTCCCGCCGCGGGCAAGGAGCTGACCGCTCAGGTTCGCCATGTGCTCGACCAGGTTCAGGCCGCGGTTTCGGATTGGAAACCGATGCTGGCCATGATCGACCACGCGGCCGCGGATCTGGTGGCGCTGGATGTCGACAAGAAGACCGAACCGGCCCGACAGGAGGCCCTGGCCTTCATCGCCTGGCTGCGCGACAACAACTTCACCTTTCTTGGAATGCGGGAATACGTCTATTCCGGAGAAGGCGAAGAGGCCGAACTGAGCCGGTCCCAGACGGAAGGTCTTGGCATTCTCGCCGACCCCGACGTGCGGGTGTTGCGGCTGGGCAAGGACCAGGTCACCACCACCCCGGAGATTCTCGACTTTCTCCACGGGCCCGATTTCCTGATCGTCACCAAAGCCAATGTCCGCTCCGTCGTCCATCGCCGCACCTATATGGATTATGTCGGCATCAAGCGGTTCGACCTCAAGGGCCGGGTGATTGGCGAACTTCGCATCGTCGGCATGTTCACCTCCACGGCCTACACCCGTTCGGTCGCCAACATTCCGCTGCTGCGCTCCAAGGTCCAGGCCGTGACCGAGGAATTCGGCTATGATCCGGAAAGCCATTCCGGCAAGCTGTTGCTGAACACGCTGGAATCCTACCCGCGCGATGATCTGTTCCAGATCGATGTCTCCCTGCTGGTGCGGTTCTGCATGCAGATCAACGAACTCTCCGATCGGCCCAGGGTCCGGGTTTTGCCCCGCATCGACCGCTTCGACCGCTTTGTATCACTGATTGTTTACGTGCCCCGCGATCAGTATGATTCGATCGCCCGCGAGCGCATCGGCGATTATCTCAAGACCATCTACAATGGCCGGGTGTCGGCTTACTATCCCGCCTTTCCCGAGGGCGGCGTGGCGCGGGTGCATTTCATCATCGGCCGTTCCGAAGGCAGAACACCGCAGATAGCCCAGGAACAGCTCGAACGTGATGTGCGTTCGATCGTAACCCGCTGGGAAGACCAGTTTCAGGCGCTCGGCGGCGACGCCGCGGCACGGATGAGTGTCAGCCAGTCCTACAAGGAACGTTTCCGCCCCGACGAGGCGCTTGCCGACCTCGACGACATTCTCGCCTGCGGCGAAGCGGGCACCATTCGCATTGCCTTCTATCGCAGCCAGGAAACACCAGACGATCATCTGGCGCTCAAGATCTTCCATGCCGGCGCGCCGGTGGCGCTGTCTCGCAGGGTGCCACTCCTTGAAAATCTCGGCTTCAAGGTGATCAGCGAGCAAACCCACGAGATTTTCCTCGATGAGCAGGGCGGTCAATCCAGAGCCGTCATTGTTCATGACATGGAGATTATCCACGAGAGCAACCGGATTGTCGATCTCGACACCGATCGTGCACGGCTCGAGGAGGCTTTCCTGTCGGTTTGGCACGGCGAGACCGACAATGACAGCTACAACCGGCTGGTCGCCAATACCGTCCTGTCGGTCCGTCAGGCGATGGTACTGCGCGCCTATGCGCGGTATCTGCGCCAGGCAGGCATTGCCTATTCGCAAGAATACATGGCCCAGTGCCTGAATCGGCATCCCGCCATTTCAGCCCAATTGTTCGAATTGTTTCGCATCCGGTTTGAAATTGGTACCAGTGACAAGGATCGCACCAAGCAGATATCGGATCTGATCGAAGCGATCGAATCTGCACTGGCAGAAGTTCCAAGCATCGATGATGACCGGATTCTCAGGCGCTACATGAACGCCATACAGGCATCGCTGAGAACCAATTTCTTTCAGACCGGCCCTGACGGCGCCCCGCGCCCCGCACTGGCTTTCAAGCTCAACCCGAAAGCACTCGACGGGCTGCCCGAACCGCGGCCCTTCCGCGAGATTTTCGTCTATGGTGCGGAAGTGGAAGGCGTCCATCTTCGGTTTGGCCCGATTGCCCGCGGCGGCTTGCGCTGGTCGGACCGGGCGCAGGACTACCGCACCGAGGTGCTGGGTCTGGTCAAGGCGCAGCAGGTGAAGAATGCGGTGATCGTACCGGTTGGCGCGAAAGGCGGATTCTATCCCAAGCAATTGCCAGCCGACGGCGGCCGCGATGCCATCTTCGAAGCCGGGCGAAATGCCTACAAGCTCTTCATCCGGACACTCTTGTCAGTCACCGACAATATTGTCGGTGACGATGTCGTGCCGCCGGCCAACACCGTGCGTCACGATGGCGACGATCCCTATTTTGTGGTCGCCGCCGACAAGGGCACGGCAACATTTTCCGACACCGCCAACGCGCTAAGCCAGGAACAGGATTTCTGGCTGGATGACGCCTTCGCCTCCGGCGGATCGGCCGGCTACGACCACAAGAAGATGGGCATAACCGCCCGCGGTGCCTGGGAAGCGGTCAAGCGCCACTTCCGCGAAATGGACATCGACATCCAGACCACGCCCTTCACTGCAGCCGGGGTGGGCGACATGTCCGGCGACGTGTTTGGCAACGGCATGCTGCTGTCCGAGAAGATCCGCCTGGTCGCTGCCTTCGACCACCGCGACATCTTCATCGACCCCGATCCCGATTGCGAGACCGGCTTTGCCGAACGCAAGCGGCTGTTCGAGCTGGGTCGTTCAAGCTGGCAGGATTACGACACGTCGAAACTGTCCAAGGGCGGCATGATCATCCCGCGGACGCTCAAATCGGTCGATCTGACACCCGAGGCCGCCGCAGCCATCGGCCTGTCGGGCAGGAAGTCGACGCCACAGGAAATCATGATCGCGGTCCTGTCGATGGAAATCGATCTGCTCTGGTTTGGCGGTATCGGCACCTACATCAAGGACGCCCGTGAGAACGACGCGGATGTCGGCGACCGCGCCAATGATCCGATCCGGATCGTCGCCCGTCAGGTGCGCGCCAAGGTGATCGGCGAGGGGGCCAATCTGGGAGTCACCCAAAAGGGCCGCATCGCCTATGCGCTCGCGGGCGGCCGCTGCAACTCCGACGCGATCGACAATTCTGCCGGCGTCAACTCCTCCGACGTCGAGGTCAACATCAAGATCGCACTGGCAAACGCCATGCGCGAGGACCGTTTGACCCGGCCCAAGCGGAACAAACTGCTTGCCTCGATGACCGATGAGGTCGCGGAGCTGGTGCTGCGCAACAACTATCTGCAGACTCTGGCAATCTCGCTGGCTGAAGCTCAGGGCGCATCTGGTGTCGGCGAATTGAACCGGGTGATGACCAACCTGGAAGGCCGTGAACTGCTGGACCGGAAAGTCGAGGACCTGCCGGACGACACGCTGGTTGCCGAACGGCTGGCCTCAGGGCAGGCACTCTCCAGACCGGAAATCGGCGTCTTGCTGTCCTATGCGAAACTGGTTCTTTTTGACGAAATTGTCGCCAGCTCGCTGCCCGACGATCCCTATTTCAGCGATACCCTCAAATCCTATTTCCCCAAAAAGATGCTGAAATCCCATGAAACAGACATCATCAGCCACCGGCTGCGCCGGGAGATCATTTCAACCCTGATCGGCAATGACGCCATCAACCGCGGTGGCCCGGCCTTTGTTATCGGATTGGGAGACAAATCGGGCGCGACTGCAGCCGAAATCGTCAAGGCCTTTGTGCTTGCACGCGACGGGTTGTCACTCGACAGGCTCTATGGCGAGATTGATGGCCTTGACACAAGAATTCCAGGCCCTGTCCAGAACCGGCTCTATGCGCATGTCGGCGACACGGTACGCACTGTATCCAGCTGGGCGCTCAAGACCGGCGCCGCTCAGGGCGATCTGAGCAAAGCTGTTGCCTCCATGCGCGACGGTGCCGCGAAACTTGGATCCAGGATCCAAAGCGCAATGCCCGATTTCATGCGTGAGGAAGCCGAGCGCATCAAAGCCGAACTGATAGAGCATGGAGTGCCGGAAAAATTAGCCGGCGAAATAGCAGCTTTGGGTGGTATGAGCCTGACACCCGATATCTGTCATGTCGCGGACGCCTCGGGAACCGACCTCAAACGCGCAATGGATGCGTTCTTCTCTGTTACGGAAGCGTTCCGGATTGGCCGTATCGTGGCCGCCGTCGACCGAATTCCAGTCTCCGACCACTTCGAAGGCCTGGCCTTGGCGCGCAGTCTTGACGAGATTTCACAGGCGCGCCGGATCATCTCCAGCACCGCTCTCGACAGCAATCCGGATGATTCAGATCCGGCCGGAGCCTGGCTTTCCGGCAACAAGGACCGCATCGGCCATGTTGCCGGCCAGATCCTGTCTCTGACAGACAGCGGCGAGCTGACACTCGCAAAGCTGACGGTCGCCGCTGGCATGATGAGCGATCTTGCCCGTTCCTTGCGGCCGTGACAGGATCAGAGAAACAGGAACAACAAACGTGAACGATCTTATGCAAAACGGCGCCGCAGACAGTGGCGCGGGAGCGAAAAAGCGCGGTGTTTTCGGATGGATGATGTTCGACTGGGCGGCGCAGCCGTTCTTTACAGTCGTCACCACATTCATCTTCGGGCCCTATTTCATCAGTCGCATGGCAAGTGATGCAGCAACCGGTCAGGCCGCCTGGGGCTACGGGATTGCTGCCGGTGGCTTCCTGATTGCCATTCTGTCACCGATCCTGGGCTCCATCGCCGATCAGACCGGACCGAGAAAACCATGGATAGCCTTTTTCGCTGCAATCAAGATTGCGGCACTGTGCGGACTTTGGTTTGCCGCTCCGGGTTCCAATCTCGTGCTTGTGGTGACCGTTTTCACACTTGCAGCGGTAGCCGCGGAATTCTCCATCGTGTTCAATGATTCAATGCTGTTGCGTATAGTGCCCAAGGCCGATATCGGCCGGGTTTCCAATCTGGCCTGGGGTCTCGGCTACCTTGGTGGCATGATCGTGCTGATTTTCATCATCGCGTTTCTCGCGGCCTCTCCGGAAACCGGCAGAACCCTGATCGGGCTGGAACCACTGTTCGGGCTGGACCCTCTTCAAGGCGAAGACGCACGAGCCTCCGGGCCAATTTCGGCCCTATGGTATGCCGTTTTCATCCTGCCAATGTTTCTGTTCACACCAGATGCCGGAGAACGCCGCGCCATGGGTGGAGCGGTGCGTGACGGATTGAAGGAGCTCAAGTCAACCCTTCGCGAGGTGCGCCAACGCGCCGGTATTTTCCGCTTTCTCATTGCCCGTATGATTTACCAGGACGGCGTAAACGCCTTGCTGGCGCTAGGCGGCGGTTTTGCAGCAGCAATGTTCGGCTGGTCAATCACGGAAATTGGCGTCTACGGAATAATGCTCAATGTTGTGGCGATCTTTTCATGCCTTTACGCAAGCCGCCTCGACACCCAGCTCGGATCGAAGCTTGTTGTAATGATCGCAATCATCATGCTGCTGGTCGCGACGATCGGCATTGTTTCCACAGGACCCGGCTACACATTCTTCGGAGCACTCGGCTTTGCCGGAACGGATACGGGTGGATTGTTCGGAACCCAGGCGGAAAAAGCCTACATCGCCTTTGGCCTGCTGATCGGAATCGCCTTCGGGCCGGTGCAAGCCTCTTCCCGCGCCTACATGGCACGCAGCGTCAGCAAGGATGAAGCGGGACGTTATTTCGGCATCTACGCACTGGCGGGCCGGGCCACCAGTTTTCTTGCCCCCTTCATGGTAGCGAGTGTGACTGCCGCATCCGGGTCCCCGCGGCTTGGCATTGCGACCATCGCCATTTTCTTTGCAGTTGGTCTTTATGTGCTCTGGACGACGCCATATCCTGCCGACAAGCCAGACGGCAAACCAGCGAACGTTCTTTGAGAAAGAAGCCCGGCGGGAAAAGTCCGCCGGGCTCACATCTAGGACGCTTCAGTGCCGGAAATGGCGCATGCCGGTGAACACCATGGCCACGCCCGCTTCATCGGCAGCGTCGATGACATCCTGATCGCGCATGGATCCGCCGGGCTGGATGACGGCAGTCGCGCCCGCCTCAATGGCGGAGAGAAGCCCATCGGCGAATGGGAAGAAGGCATCGGAGGCGACAACACTGCCCTTTGTCAGTGGTGTGTCGAGCCCCAGCACCTCGGCTGCGTCAACTGCCTTGCGAGCCGCGATCCGGGCTGAATCGACCCGGCTCATCTGCCCCGCACCAATGCCGACCGTTGCACCATTGAGCGCATAGACGATGGCATTGGATTTGACATGCTTGGCCACCCGGAAGGCAAAGGCCATATCGTCCAGTTCGCGTGCATCCGGTGCACGTTTGGTCACGATCTTGAAATCGTCAGCCGTCCGCGAGCCGTTGTCGCGGCTCTGCACCAGCAAACCGCCTGAGACCGATTTGACCATTATGCCCGGTTGACGCGGATCGGCGAGGCCACCGGTGATCATCAAACGCAAGTTCTTCTTGGCCGACAGGATCTCACGTGCCTCTTCGCTCGCATCCGGCGCAATGATGACTTCGGTGAAGATCTTGACGATTTCGCTTGCTGTTTCTCCATCCAGAACCTGGTTGAAGGCGAGGATGCCGCCGAAAGCCGAAGTCTGGTCGCATGCCAGCGCCCGGCCATAGGCCTCCACCAGGCTTTCGCCGACAGCGACCCCGCAAGGATTGGCATGCTTGATGATGGCGCAGGCAGCACCCGCAGCTGGATCGAACTCGCTCACCAGTTCGAAGGCGGCATCGGTATCGTTGATGTTGTTGTAGGACAGTTGCTTGCCCTGCAACAATTGTGCACCAGCAACCCCGGGCCGGTTGTTGCCATTGGTGTAAAACGCTGCCTGCTGATGCGGGTTCTCGCCATAGCGCATGACCGCATGAAGCCGCCCGCCAAAGGCACGATGCCGCGGGGATTCGAGGTCGAGTTCGCCGGCAAACCATCCAGACACCGCCGCGTCATAGGCTGCCGTGCGGGCAAAGGCGAGTGCCGCAAGTTCCTTGCGAAGCGCAAGTGGAATGCAGCCGTCATTGGTCTTGAGAGCCTCAAGCACTCGTCCATAATCGTCCGGATCCGTCACCGCCGTCACATAGGCATGGTTTTTCGCCGACGCCCGGATCATCGCCGGGCCGCCAATGTCGATGTTCTCGACTGTCGTGGCGGCATCCGCGCCGCGCGCCACCGTTTCCTCAAAGGGATAGAGATTGATCGCTGCCAGATCGATCTCGGCAATCCCATGGCTTTGCATCGCCTGCTGATGCTCGGCATCATCACGTATGGCAAGCAATCCGCCATGCACTCCAGGATGCAGGGTCTTGACCCGGCCATCCATGATTTCGGGGAAATCGGTCAGTTCAGACACATCACGGACAGCGAGCCCTTCCTTTTCCAGCGCCAGACGGGTCCCGCCCGTGGAGACAAGCTCAACGCCTGCATCCACCAGACCACGCGCAAATTCCACAAGCCCGCTCTTGTCGGAAACAGACAGCAATGCGCGGCGGATCCGCACCATATCGGGTGCGGGGTGATGCTTGGAAACAACGGCCATGGAAATCCCTCGTCAAAACCGCCGGCAGATGTCTTGGCCGGCCAGGCCATGCGGTACCACAGGCGCGCGCGTGTTGGAATGTTCAAACCGGGCTTTTCCAGCCCGTTTCAGCTGGCTGCACGCGGCAATGCAATGCGGACAAGTTTCCAGTCAATCTGAGAGGTTTCACCAACCTTGATTGTCAGGGTGATCTGTTTGCTTGCACGTGCACCGGCGAGATCGGCAAAGTGCACATCCTCCTCGATCACCGGTCTGAGATCGCGGGCCACGAAAGCCCAGGTCTCTCCATCCCCGGCAGTCAGATGCACAGCGCCGTCCTCGGACTGGGAAATCCGAATGGATGGATGAACATGAAACCTGGCGACCGCAACCGTCTGGTTTTCCGGTTTTGGAGAGGCCTCATCAAGACCGAGAATCTGATCCCGGCCCTGGACTTCATGGCCAGACGCCAGAAGCCGGACCTTGCGGCGGTGCAGCAGCTTCAGATTTCCGGCGTAACCATTGTGGGTCGCGCTGAAACCGACTTGCTTGCCACTCTCGTCAAGTGATTCGACGCTCACCTTGTGCAGTCCGCCCGTGACGATCGGCCCCAGGAAATCCGACTGCGAAAAGCGCAGCGATGAGCTGTCATTGAGCGTAACGGTGCTGTGTGCGGCTGTCATCCGGGCAAAACCGACATAGTCTGATTCTGCATAAACAGGTGCACCCGCATTGACGATATATCTGTTGGACCCCGAGGAAAGCTCGAAGGACAAACATCCTGCATGGGCGGCTTGGGACGCAACACTGCGTGGCGGCACACCGGTGTCGGCAATCAAAACCACATTACCGATCGCAAGCCGTTGATAGTTTCCGTGCGGCATTTCACGAAAAGGCGCTCCTGAGGTCTCATCATAGCGCAGCACCGCAAGCAGACGGTCTGCAGAAACCGCCGAAGCGCCATTGAACAGAGCCAGCTCACCATCACTGTGACGGAAAAACCGCAAACCGCCAAACAGCCTGTCCATACCCGCTGCCATATTGTGCGGCGGAGACTGTCCAACATTCACATAGGTCTGTCTGAGCGGCAGCAGATCCATCAAAAGCTCGATCAGAACCATCGGATTGCGGGAGACATGGCAACCATCAGGAAGCACCTGGCTCTGAAACTCATGATCAAGGTTGCGCGCAGCCGCGCGAATGGTTCCGTTGCTTGCCGGCAGGCAAAGGCTCGCCATGGCCAGCGCAATTCTGGCCTTGAACCGGGTTACGCCTGTTGGCAGGCTTGCCGAAACAAGCCGGAGATAGCGCGTCTGCTGCGCAATGCTTTTGAGAAACCGCCGGTAAAACCCATGATCTGCACCGCGCAGCACGATTGGCGAGTGGGAAAACCACGCAATCAGTCTTGCAGCGACGACATCAGGCTCATGCGGCAGCCCGCCAAACCGGCGGCCTTCAACAGTAATCCAGTCATCAACCAGCGCCCGGGCATTCGCAAAAGCCAGCTCATGGTCTGCCGCACGCATGTGTCTGAGCCAGCCAAACCCATGCAGACTGCGCAGGAATGCCTCATCGGGCATGTCCATGTGAAACGGACTCTGGCCGTTGGTGTCGATCATACGGCCGGCAAGGGCAAAGCGTCCGGCATAGATTTCCGAGGCGATATGAGCATCGGCGATACGCAGATCGATCGGTGCAACCACCAGGCGGTCTGGTGTTGACCCGGCAAAACGCATGGCGCTGATTCGCCCCAGAGCCGCCCGGCGCGTAAGCCGGCGCCAGATCTCTGCGACGTAGAGCGATGCTGAGCGCTGCGAATCAAGGATTGAGATTGCCAAGCGGGAATTCCTGAAAAACGGTCCCGGCCCTCCACCGGACCCGAATCGTAGCATAACGGCTTATTTTATCATATGCGCACTCAACCTGCAGCGGCAGAGCCACAGTTGGGCGACCCCGGTGTTTTTAGGGGTACGGAATGCTTACTCTTGCGTCAACACCACCGCGTAGAAACCATCGAGTCCCGCTTGGGCAGGATCATCATCGCTCAGCATCGCCGGGTGAGTCCGGACTTCCCCCAGTTCGGTGATTGCCGCCTCCATTCCGGGCCAACGCGAAGCATCAACCGGTTTGATCCGCCAGCTTGGATGATCGGCAAGAAAGCCCTGCACCATCAGCTCACCCTCCTCGGGATCAAGCGAGCAGTTGGAAAACACCAGTTCGCCCTTCGGACGAACCAGTCCTGCCGCGTGATCAAGCAAAGCCCGCTGCACTTGCGTCAATCGCGTGATGTCCTCCGGTCCCTTGGTGTAAGGAATGTCCGGATGCCGTCGCACGGTCCCGGTTGAAGAGCAGGGAGCATCGACCAGCACGCCGTCAAATCCTTCCGGTGCCTTGAAATCCTGTGCCCGGGAAAGATGCGTGGAGACTTCCAGTCCGAGCCGGGAAAGATTGCCCTTGAGCCGCTCCAGCCGGTTGGCGGACTGATCGCAGGCCGTAACGCGAGCTCCTGCAAGAGCCAATTGGGCGGTCTTGCCGCCGGGAGCGGCACAAAGATCCGCGACTTCCAAACCGTCGAGCCTCGAAAACATCTGCGCCGGGATGCTTGCAGCGGCATCCTGAACCCACCAGTCACCGCCATCATAGCCTTCAAGATCGGTGACAGGGCCGGCGGGCCTTGCGATCCGAACGCTGCCGGTCGGCAAAACGGTTCCGCCAAGCCGCTCGGCCCAGCCTGCCGGATCGGTTTTAACCGTCAAGTCGATTGCCGGCGGAACCGAAAGCATGGAGAGGATCGAATCCGCTTCCTGGGAATAAGCGTTTTGAATCCGGCTTACGAACCAGTCCGGAAAAGGAGGAACCGTCGCGGTGAGCTCAGAAAGCCGGCTTTCCTTTTCCCGGCCCATGCGCCGCAACAACGCATTGACCAGACCGGCGAAGCGGCGGTTGCGTGGATCTCCATTGGCCTGGCTGACCGCGAGGTCAACGGCGGCACGATCAGGAACATCAAGAAACAGGATCTGTGCCGCTCCGACTCTGAGAAGCTGGCGCAGTGCCTTGGCACCTTCAGGCAGGGGAGAGGTTACAAGCTCGTCAATATAGGCGTCGATTACCCGCAAATGCCGCAGGGCCGACAGCAGGATGGCCCGCACCAGCAGCCGGTCTTGCGGACCAAGGCCGGTAAAGGCTGGATTGCCACCCGCAGGATCAAGAAGGCCGTCAAGCGAGGCGCGGCTTTCGGTGACCGCAGCCAGAAGCCGGGTCGCTGCCTGCCGGGCGGCAAGACCGGGCTTCAGATCGACCGGATCGTATCGGCTGGGCATCTTTTGAGGTCTCTTGCGATCTCTCTCCGGCCGTGCGCCGGTCAAGACCACGGCCCCTTGCGGGTCGATCCGTCACGACCCCAGGGACCCGTACGGGGCACCGATGTGGAGGTCGGGCGAGCCGGCCGGTCACTGGGCCGGTGGGCTGACGGGGCCGCCATCTCACCTGCCATCGATTCCAGTGCGGCGATACGGTTTTCCGTTGCCGGGTGGGTGGAGAAAAGACTGTCCATACGTTGACCATTGAGAGGATTGATAATGAACATGTGCGCCGTCGCCGGGTTGCGTTCGGCGTCCTCATTGACAATCCGGCCCGCGCCTGCCGAGATCTTCCGCAGCGCCGAGGCCAGCCACAGGGGATTGCCGCAGATTTCCGCGCCGCGCCGGTCCGCGGCATATTCCCGGGTCCGGCTGATGGTCATCTGCACCAGCATCGCGGCAAACGGGGCAACGATCATCGCCACCAGAACGCCGATGAAACCGAGCGGATTGCTGTTGCGGTTGCCGCCAAAAAACAGCGCGAAATTGCCCAGCATCGAGATCGCGCCGGCCAAGGTCGCCGTGATGGTCATTGTCAGCGTATCGCGGTGTTGCACATGGGCGAGCTCATGCGCCATCACCGCAGCGATTTCTTCCTCGGTCAGGCTTTCAAGCAAACCCGTTGACGCAGCCACCGCGGCATTGTCCGGATTCCGGCCGGTGGCAAAGGCATTGGGTTGGGCATTCTTGATCACATAGACGCGCGGCATCGGCAGACCGGCATTTTGCGCCAGGTCGGAAACCATCTGGTAGAATTCCGGTGCGGTTTTGGCATCCACCTCGAGAGCATTGTGCATCCTGAGCACCATCTTGTCCGAGTTCCAGTAGGAAAACAGGTTCATGCCGGCTGCGATCACCAGGGCAATCATCATCCCCCCGGTTCCGCCAATCAGAAATCCAACGCCCATGAACAGCGCCGTCATCAGCGCCAGAAGCATGGCTGTACGAATGAGATTCATGCGCTATGTCCTTTCTGGCGGCCTGGATTGCATCGAGGTTTGTTTTCTCCGCGTCCGGTCAGAATGTCCCGCCGGATTTGGATTTCGCCGCTTGTCGCTCTAAAGATGGGGAGTTTCAAGCCATTGTTCAATAAAACGCCGTTCAGCCGGACCCATGCCGATGACCCAAGATGACCAGCAGCCCAAACAATCCGAAACAGACGCAGTCGAAACGGATACACCCAAACGGGAGTTGAGCCCGGCTGCCAAACGCGCACTCGCTGAAGCAGACGAGCGACGCAAGGCGCGCGACACAGCTAAAATTTCGACTGAAAAGGAAATCGGTGGCCGTGGAGGCGCTGATCCGGCGCGTTTTGGCGACTGGGAGATCGACGGCCGGGCCATCGATTTCTGAAAACCGCACACTGTTGATCCTCGATTGACAAAGGAATATATTCCTTTTTCATGAATGTGCGACTCGCTTACCAAATGGTAACAACACTGGTTTTCGTTACCATTCTGGCAACGGAACTATTCACCAATGCACCTGCATTTGCGGCCGAGAGTGCCTGGCGCACTGTTGCCGGGCCGGTCCTGGCCCGCATCGTGAGGGTGATTGACGGCGACACGTTGCTGGTCGACGCCCATCCATGGCCAGGCCACGCAGTTCGTGTTTCGGTCCGGTTGCGTGGCATCGACACTCCGGAGCGCCGCTCTAAATGTTCGCGCGAGCGATTGGCGGCAGACAGCGCTCGAAGTGAACTCGAGCGGCTTGTCGCGGGATATTCGACCGTCGAATTGAGCAATGTATCGGGGGGAAAATACTACGGGCGGGTCCTTGCCGATCTCAAGGCAGGCAAGCGCGATGTAGCCGCCGCCATGCTCGAAAGCGGATTGGCAACACCCTATGAGGGCGGCAAGCGCACAAAATCCAAGGCACCGTGCAATTCATGAAACAGAAAAATCGCCGCGCGGGAGCGTGAAGAACCGCCATCACAATCAAAAAGGCCACCCTTTCGGGGTGGCCTTCGTGAATTCCAGCACCGGTTGGACGCCTGCCAGATCACTTCGCGAGCGATCAGGACTTGCCAGTATCACCGGCTCTTCAGAGGCTGCTCCGAAGACCGGCAATCCGAATCGTACGAACCGGCTTTTGGGAATCACTCGACATCGGATCACCTCCTTTCAATTGTTAAAGACACTGACAATGTGGGGCAAACAACGCCTCTTGCCAAGCACCTGGATCAAATAAATCACACCCGCCAAATGCACGCCTTTCCGGGCTGCGCGGGCTCTATCCATCAACCCGGCATCAAAAACCCGCCCCGAAACATTCGGAGCGGGCCTGTCTCTTGATACCGCTGTCTTTGCAGAACATCGGGCCGGCTTGATCAGCCCTTCTTGTTCTGCCGGTTCTCAATCAGATCATCGACCACACCGGGATCCGCCAGGGTCGAAGTGTCACCCAATGCGCCAAAATCATCCTCGGCAATCTTGCGCAGGATCCGGCGCATGATCTTGCCTGACCGCGTCTTCGGCAGACCCGGCGAGAACTGGATCTTGTCAGGCGAGGCAATCGGGCCGATTTCATGGCGAACATGACCGACCAGCGCCTTGCGCAACTCGTCACTGCCTTCCTGACCCTCCATCAAGGTGATGTAGCAGTAGATGCCCTGCCCCTTGACATCATGCGGATAACCGACGACCGCCGCCTCCGACACGGAATCATGGGAAACCAGTGCGCTTTCCACTTCCGCCGTGCCCATGCGGTGACCGGACACATTGATCACATCGTCGACCCGGCCGGTGATCCAGTAGTACCCGTCCTCATCCCTGCGGCAGCCGTCACCGGTGAAATACTTGCCTTTGTATGTGGAGAAATAGGTCTGGATGAAACGTTCATGATCGCCATAGACCGTCCGCATCTGGCCCGGCCAGGAATCGGTAATGCACAGATTGCCCTCGGTGGTGCCTTCGAGCACATCCCCGTCATTGTCCACCAATTGCGGCTGCACGCCAAAAAACGGCCGCGTTGCCGAGCCCGGCTTGAGTTTGGTCGCTCCAGGCAAGGGTGTGATCAGGATCCCTCCGGTCTCCGTCTGCCACCAGGTATCGACAATCGGGCACTTCTTCTCGCCCACCACATTGTAATACCATTCCCAGGCTTCCGGGTTGATCGGCTCACCCACCGAACCCAGTGTCCGCAGTGATTTGCGCGAGGATTTCTTGACGTGAGCATCACCCGCACCCATCAGCGCCCGGATGGCGGTGGGCGCGGTGTAGAAGATATTGACCTGGTGCTTGTCGACCACATCCCAGAACCGGCTTGGCGACGGATAATTCGGCACGCCTTCAAACATCAGCGTGGTCGCACCATTGGCGAGCGGCCCGTAGACGATGTAGGAGTGGCCGGTCACCCAGCCCACATCCGCCGTGCACCAGTAGATGTCCCCCTCATGATAGTCGAAGACATACTCATGGGTCATCGAGGCATAGACCAGATAGCCGCCGGTGGTGTGCAGCACGCCCTTAGGCTTGCCGGTCGAACCCGAGGTGTAGAGGATAAACAGCGGATCCTCAGCCTTCATCTTGGCCGGCGGGCAATCCGGTTTCGCCGCGGCAACCGCCTCGTGATACCAGATATCACGATTTTCGAACCATTCAACCTTGCCAGCTGTGCGTTGCACGACGAGCACATTCTTGACCACCACCCCATCACGCGCGGCAATTTCAATCGCAAGATCCGTGTTGTGCTTGAGCGGGATCTTCTTGCCGCCGCGCAAACCTTCATCGGCCGTGATCACGAATGTTGATTCGCAGTCGCTGATTCGGCCGGCAAGCGCATCGGGGGAAAATCCGCCAAAAACGATCGAGTGGATTGCACCGATCCTCGTGCAGGCGAGCATTGCATAGGCGGCTTCCGGAATCATCGGCATGTAGATGGTGACCCGATCACCCTTCTTGACGCCATTGGACTTCATCACATTGGCGAGGCGGCAGACCTGGTCGTAGAGTTCGCGGTAGGTGATCTTCTTGTCATCATAGGGATTGTCCCCCTCCCAGATGATGGCAACCTGATCACCGCGCTTTTTGAGATGCCGGTCGATACAGTTGTAGGAGACGTTGGTAACCCCGTCCTCAAACCACTTGATCGAGACTTTCCCGTTGAAATTGGTGTTTTTCACCTTGGTATAGGGCTTGAACCAGTCGATTCGCTTGCCGTGCTTGGCCCAGAATTTTTCGGGATCCTTGACGCTCTGCTTGTACCATTTCTCGTAGGTCTCATCATCGATCAAAGCCCTTGTCTTGGCGTCCTTGAGGACCTTGTAGGATTTCTGCGACATTTGAACCTCCTCCAAACGGGTACTTGCTGCAAATCATCATAAACGCAGCCTGTTTTGAATAACGACCATTAATATCAGGGCATTTGCTTGCGGCAATTAGACCTTGGACCGGTTCGGCAAATCCCAAACGCAAGAATTGCATTTGTGCAGGCTTGCGGTTATAACGGCGCCGATTTCCCGGAAATGGTGGTTTCATCCACGGCCCGCGACCCCGGCGCGGACGTACAGGAGGAATGTATTCATGGCACAGCAGCTTCTTATGCCAAAGGCGACAGCCGTGTGGCTCGTAGACAACACGGCGTTGAGCTTCGATCAGATCGCGCAGTTCTGCAAGCTTCACCCGCTTGAGGTCAAGGCGATCGCCGATGGCGAGTCCTCGCAAGGCATCAAGGGCCTCGATCCAGTAGCCACCGGCCAGCTCTCGCGTGAGGAAATCTCGGCTGCGGAAGGCAATCCGGAGCACAAGCTGAAACTGTCCGAACCCAAAGTCCGGGTGCCCGAAACAAAGCGCAAGGGTCCGCGCTACACACCTGTTTCGAAGCGTCAAGACCGCCCCAATGCGATCCTGTGGCTGGTGCGCAACCATCCTGAACTCAAGGACGCGCAGATTTCACGGCTGGTCGGAACCACCAAATCGACCATCGAGCAGATCCGCGGCCGCACCCACTGGAATGCCGCCAACCTGACGCCGATGGATCCCGTGACACTGGGCCTTTGCACCCAGATCGATCTCGATCTTGAGGTCGAACGTGCCGCAAAGAACCGTGGCCCGGTCACCGAAGACCAGCAGGGCAGCGTTCTTGTTTCGGCTCGCGAAACCGAAACAGCGGAACCGATGGAAGAGACTGGCGACAAGGAAATCGATGCCGATGCCGTTTTCGCCAAGCTCACATCGATGAAGCGGACCGAAACCGAAGACGACGACAGCAACACCAATTGATCATCAGAACGATGGTCCTGATACAAGAAGGCCCGGCAATGCCGGGCCTTTTTTGGTCTTGAGATTGAGCTATTCCTTGACCGGAACCGTGTAATTGAGGGGCATTCGGCCACCATCGGCATAAATGGTCTGGCCCGTCACATAACTTGCATCCCTGGACAGGAGGAATGCCGTCACCGCGGCGATTTCAGCCGGTTCCCCAATACGCCCGAGCGGCGTCCGTGACAGAATGCGGCTGCGCGCTTCCGGGTTTTCTGCAACTGAAGCAAGCAGGTCGGTCATGATCGAGCCGGGACCAACCGCATTGACCCGAATGCCATGTGGCGCAAGCGACAGTGCCATGACCTTGGTCAGCTGGCTTACGCCGCCTTTCGACACCGAATAGGGAACCTGGTTGGCAATGGCGAAAGTATCATTGATCGACGACATATTGACGATCGAGCCTGGCTCGCCGCCCGCAGCGATCTGTTCGACCATGTGGCGCGCCACAGCTTGCCCGCACAAGAACGCACTCTTGAGATTGACGTTCAGGACCCGGTCGAAATCTGCCTCTTCCAGATCGAGGAAGTCAGCCGCATGAACGATTCCGGCATTGTTGACCAGTGCGTCGATCGATCCGAATGTATCGATTGTCTTGGCCACCAGATTATGGACATCAAGCCGCTCGGAGACATCCGTCGCTGTAAAGCGGACCTCACCTCCACCTGATGCGGCTTCAACTGCGGCGGTACCGGCCGCCTCATCGATATCCGCAATCATGACCCGCGCGCCTTCGCTCGCCAGCCGACGGACAATCGCAAGCCCGATTCCCTTGGCACCGCCGGTGACAATCGCTGTTCGTCCGTCAAGTCTCATGATCATTCCTTCCAAATTATGCGACCCGGCTGGATTGTGCTGGCAAACCAGCAGGCCAGTGTCCGCATCTGGTCGGAGCGATGCGTAGAATCAAACAGCGCGAACGTCCACCGCGTTTTGATCAAATGAAACGGGATCTGACGATCCAGTTTCATTTGCGCGTCTCCGCTTCAAGCCAAACTTAGCGACAAAGCTTAAGAGTCACGGCTCTTGAGTCCGCGCTTGGCCAGCACTTCGCTTACCTCATCGAGAATGGCGGGATCATCGATGGTGGCCGGCATTTTCCAGCTCTCGCCATCAGCGATCTTCTGCATGGTGGCGCGCAGGATTTTCCCCGACCGGGTCTTGGGAAGCCGTTTGACTGCCATGACCGTCTTGAACGCTGCAACCGGGCCGATCTTGTCGCGTACCAGCTTGACCACTTCCTTTTCGATCTCGTCATCCGAGCGATCGACGCCCGAATTGATCACGATGAAACCTGCCGGGATTTGCCCCTTCATGCTGTCGGCAATGCCGATGACCGCACATTCAGCCACATCGGGATGGCCGGAAACCGCTTCCTCCATGCCGCCGGTCGACAGGCGATGGCCGGCGACATTAATGATGTCATCGGTGCGCGCCATGATGAACAGATAACCGTTATCATCAATGAATCCGGCATCCGCAGTCTTGTAGTAGCCCGGAAACTCCGCAAGATAGGCATCTTGAAACCGGTCATCCGCATTCCACAGTGTCGGCAGACAGCCCGGTGGCAACGGCAGTTTGACGACAATATTGCCCAAAGTTCCAGCCGCGACCGGATGCCCGGCATCATCGATCACCTGAACATCGTAGCCTGGCATCGGAACCGCCGGTGAACCGTGCTTGATCGGCAAAAGCCCGAGCCCCATCGGATTTCCGGCGATGGTCCAGCCGGTTTCGGTCTGCCACCAATGATCGATCACCGGCACCTTGAGCAGCCGTTCCGCCCACTGGATCGTGTCCGGATCAGCCCGTTCACCGGCCAGGAAAAGCGCGCAAAAACCTGAAAGATCGTAGTCCGAAATCAGGCTTCCCTGCGGGTCCTCCTTGCGAATCGCCCGGAATGCAGTGGGCGCCGTGAACAGCACCACGACATTGTGCTCGTCAATCACCCGCCAGAAGGTCCCGGCATCCGGCGTACCCACCGGCTTTCCTTCAAACAGAATGGTGGTATTGCCGTGCAACAATGGCCCATAGACGATGTAGGAATGGCCCACCACCCATCCAATATCCGACGCTGCCCAGAACACTTCGCCCGGTTTGACGCCATAGATCGAATGCATGGACCAATGCAGGGCTGCCATGTGGCCACCATTGTCCCGCACCACCCCCTTGGGCTGGCCGGTGGTACCGGATGTGTAAAGAACATAGAGCGGATCTGTGGACGCAACCGGCGTGCAAGTCACTTTTCGGCCAGCATTTGCCTGAAGCAAGGCATGAAAATCAAAATCCCGGTCCTTGATCAGCTCGCAGCGATGTTCCTCACGCTGCAGGATTATGGTGACATCTGGCTTGTGGGAAGACTGTTCGATCGCCGCATCGAGCAGCGGCTTGTAGGCCACGATCCGGCCCGGCTCGATGCCACAGGAGGCCGACACCACCAGTTTGGCCTCACAATCCTCGATCCGGGTCGCAAGCTCGGAAGCCGCGAAGCCGCCAAACACCACCGAATGGACAGCCCCCAGACGCGCGCAGGCTAGCATGGCCACCAGCGCTTCAGGCACCATCGGCATATAGATGATCACCCGGTCACCCTTGCGTATGCCCCGGTCAGACAATGCGCCGGAGAAGGCTTCCACATCTGCAAGCATCTCGCTGTAGCTGATGGTTCGCTTGGCACCGGTGATCGGGCTGTCATAGATGATCGCAGCCTGGTCACCGCGGCCACCTTCCACATGCCGGTCGAGACAATTGTGACAGGTGTTGGTCACACCGTCGGGAAACCAGCGCCCATAAACACCCTGATCCGGGTCAAAGGCGATCTTGGGCTTTTCGAACCAGTCAATCCCCGAAGCCTGATCCATCCAGAACCCCTCAGGGTCCTTGCGCCAACTCCCATAGACCTCATCATAGCTGCTTGTCATGGTGACCTCCTCCAAAGGTGCTGATCTTCTGCATTTGGCCGCACCCTATTTGCGCCCACAAGCCTCCGAAACTAGACATTCGGCTAGAACGATACATGAAATCAATTTGTTCGTTCCGATCAATGACGATTTCGATGTCGGACCAAGCAAAGCCGTGGCTTGAGCCGCCAATGCAACCAAGCCGCTCAGGGCAAAGCATGGCTGGCCTGACCCGTACTCTCAGTACGGTGCCCGCGAGGCTTGGGCTGAAACGGTGAACCGCTAGTGCGTATTGCGCGCGCCAAAAATCGCCGATCCGACACGCACCTGCGTCGCCCCAAAGGCGATTGCGATCGGATAATCATCCGACATGCCCATCGACAGCTCTTCCAGCCCGGCTTCCCGGGCGATATTCGCCAGAAGGGCAAAATGCGGACCAGGGTTTTCATCAAATGGCGGAATGCACATCAAACCGCGGATCGTAAGGCCGAGCTCACTCCGGCACAGATCGACAAAAGCCGCGGCGGCATCCGGCTCGATGCCTGCTTTCTGGGGTTCTGATCCGGTATTGACCTGAATGAACAAACCAGGGGCGCGGCCCTGCTTTTTGATTTCCCGGGCAATCTCGCGCGCGATTTTTTCCCGGTCCACGGTCTGGATCACATCAAACAACGCCACCGCATCGGCGGTCTTGTTCGATTGCAGCGGCCCGATCAGATGCAATTCGAGATCCGGCGTTTCAGCTTTGAGCTGCGGCCATTTCGATTGTGCTTCCTGAACCCGGTTTTCGCCGAAAACCCGCCGTCCGGCAGCAATGACAGGCCGGATCTCCTCGACAGGCTTGGTCTTGGAAACCGCCACCAATCCCACCGAACCGGCCGGGCGTCCGGCGCTTGTTTCTGCGTCGGCAATGTCCGCAAGCACTTTCGCAAGATTCTTGGTGGCGTCCATCTGGCGCTCCATCTGTTGGGATCGGTTTATCACGAGGTGTTAGCGCAGCCGCAATAACTTGCCAATGCGAAGCCTACAACAGCATGCGGTGTCACACCATTATCCTCCGGCCTTGAGAACCGATTGTCACCGCATTGTTCGGTCCTGACCAGATCAACGACCAATCCTGGCTTCAAGCGGCTCGAAGAGTGCCTTGAGAGCAGCTCAATGGTTGACGCTTGCCGGGTTTCATGGTGAAGGTCGCGGCCAAATCCGAAGAGGTTTCTGGTGATCGCATATGGCAATTGAACGGTACAATCCCAAACAGGCGGAAATCCGCTGGCAGCGCCAATGGGATGAGGCGAAGATCTACGAGACGGACAATGACAGTCCGGACCCCAAATACTACGTCCTCGAAATGTTTCCCTACCCGTCAGGCCGCATCCATATGGGCCATGTGCGCAACTATGCGCTCGGCGACGTCGTCGCCCGCTACAAGCGCGCCCGCGGTTTCAACGTGCTCCATCCAATGGGCTGGGACGCCTTCGGCATGCCGGCTGAAAACGCCGCGATGCAGAACAAGGTTCATCCGCGTGAATGGACCTACGCCAATATCGACGCCATGCGCAAGCAGCTCAAGTCAATGGGGCTGTCGCTCGACTGGAGCCGCGAATTCGCCACTTGCGATGTCGATTACTACAAGCAGCAGCAGGCGCTGTTTCTTGATTTCCTCGCTGCAGGCCTGATCTATCGCCGCAATTCCAAGGTCAACTGGGATCCGGTCGACATGACCGTGCTCGCCAATGAGCAGGTCATCGACGGCCGCGGTTGGCGGTCGGGAGCTCTCGTTGAACAGCGCGAGCTGACCCAATGGTTCTTCCGGATTTCGGATTTTGCCGAAGATCTGCTGCAATCCCTCGACGGGCTGGATCAGTGGCCCGAAAAGGTCCGTCTGATGCAGAAGAACTGGATCGGCAAGTCAGAAGGCCTGTCGCTTCGCTGGCAGATCGCTGATCCGGAGACCGCCGGCGGCGCCAGCGAGATCGAAGTCTACACCACCCGTCCGGACACGCTTTATGGCGCATCCTTCATGGCCATTGCCGCCGATCACCCGATTGCCAAAGATCTGGCAACGAAAGATCCGGCGATTGCCGAGTTCTGCGACCAGTGCCGGCGCGCCGGTACCTCGCTCGCCGCTCTCGAAACGGCCGAAAAGATTGGCTACCGCACGCCAGTCAATGTGGTCCACCCGCTTGATCCCGATTGGACCGTGCCGGTCTACATCGCCAATTTCGTCCTGATGGACTATGGCACCGGGGCAATCTTCGGCTGTCCTTCTGGCGACCAGCGCGATCTGGACTTTGCCCGCAAGTACAACCTGCCGGTCACCCCGGTGGTTATGCCGGCGGATGCCGACGCAGCAAGCTTCGTGATCACCGACGAGGCCTATGTCGGCGACGGCGTCATGATCAATTCCCGAGACCTCGATGGGCTCTCACCCGCCGAAGCCTTCGACCGGGTCGCCAGTATGCTGGAAGCCCGCACACTTGACGATGCGCCGCAGGCCGCACGGAAAACCAATTTCCGGCTGCGTGACTGGGGCCTGTCACGCCAACGCTATTGGGGTGCACCAATCCCGGTCATCCATTGCGACATCTGCGGTGTGGTTCCTGTGCCGGCTAAAGACCTGCCGGTCCAGCTGCCGGATGATGTGACACTCGATACACCGGGCAATCCGCTCGACCACCATCCGACCTGGCGCCACATCGCCTGCCCCACCTGCGGCCAGGATGCCCGCCGGGAAACCGACACGATGGACACCTTTGTGGATTCATCCTGGTATTTCGCCCGCTTTACGGCGCCACGCTGTGACACTCCGACCGAGCCCGCCGCCGCCAATGCCTGGCTGCCGGTCGATCAGTATATCGGTGGAATCGAGCATGCGATCCTGCATTTGCTCTATTCCCGCTTCTTCACCCGGGCCATGCAGAAAACCGGTCATGTCGATCTCAAGGAACCGTTTCGCGGTCTGTTCACCCAGGGCATGGTAGTGCACGAAACCTACCGTGCAGAACGTGATGGCAAGAAGGAGTGGATAGCACCCGCCGATGTGATCATCGAAGAGCAGAACGGAAAGCGCCAGGCGCGCCATTCTCAAACCGGCGAATCACTGTCCATCGGCTCGATCGAGAAAATGTCGAAGTCGAAAAAGAATGTGGTCGATCCCGACGACATCATCGATGGCTATGGTGCAGACACGGCACGTTTCTTCATGCTGTCCGATTCACCGCCAGACCGCGATGTGATCTGGTCCGAAGCTGGCGTTGAAGGGGCCCACCGTTTTGTTCAAAAGATCTGGCGCCTGATAGGTGAGGCATCAGAAAACCTCAAATCCGCTGAAGCCGCAGCCGGCGCAGAAAGCCGTGCGCTCGAAGTCTCTCGCGCCTCTCACAAGACCGTAAAGGCAGTGGGCGAAGACATCGAGAAACTGGCTTTCAACAAGGCCGTTGCCCGGCTCTACGAGCTGGTCAACACGCTTGCAGGCCCATTGTCTGACGTCGCGGCCGGAAAGGCCGACGAGGTTCTGACCAGCGCCTGCAAACAGGCCGCCAGCCATCTGGTTCAGCTGTTTGCGCCGATGATGCCGCATCTGGCAGAGGAATGCTGGATCCTTCTTGGCAATGACGGCATGGTCGCCACGAGCACGTGGCCGGCTTATGATCCCGCGCTCGTGATTGACGATCAAATCACTCTCCCGGTGCAAATCAACGGAAAGAAGCGTGGCGATTTGACAATTGATGCCGATGCCGATCAAGCTGCTGTGGAACAGGCAGTCTTGGCGCTCGATTTCGTACAAGCTTCCACTGGCGGCAACCCGCCCCGCAAGCTCATCATCGTTCCCCGGAGGATCGTTAATGTTGTCATCTGAAGTCATGCGACCAGCGCGGTCGACCAGACTGTCGATCCGTTTTGCAGCACTGACACTCGGCGCCGCTCTGCTGGCTGGCTGTCAGGCTCAACCACTCTACGGCAATCTTTCGGGTCAAGAGCGCTCGATTACGGTCTCTAGGGTTGATTCGCGCATTGAGCAGGTCGTTCGCAATGAACTGGTGCTTGGCTTTGGCGGGGAACAATCCGCGGGCGCTTACACGCTGGATTTGACAGCATCAGCCAGCATCAGCGGCATATTGCCTGGCGGCGTGGACAACGAGTTTTCGGCGGCCCGCGCCACGGTGACAGCGAGTTACGTGCTAAAGGCCACCGGCACTGGCGAAACGATCAAGAGCGGGGTCCGTTCGGCAGAAGCTCAGCTTGACCTCCCATCGCAAAGCGTTGCCCAGCAACGGGCTATGCTGGAAGCCGAAACACGCGCAGCACGCGCCGTAGCAGCACTTGTGCGTGCCGACGTCGCTTCCGTGCTGCCGCGCTAACGCGGGCCTGGCAAAAGGCGCACGATGGCTCAGATCAAGAACCACGAATTCGCCGGTTTCGTTCGCCGCCAGGGTACACCCTTTCGGATCGTGCTGGTTTACGGCCCTGACCGGGGACTGGTGTCTGAACGCGCAGCGCAGGTCGCCGCCAAAACCGGTGTAGACCTGAGTGATGATTTTTCGGTGCTGAAGCTAGAGGCATCTGATCTGAGCGGCGATCCTGGCCGTTTGGCTGACGAATTCGGCGCAATCAGCCTTTTTGGCGGCGACCGCCTGGTATGGATCAAGAATGCCGGCAACGAACGCGGACTGGTAGATGCCGTTGCCGCCGTATCGCAGTCTGACCCCGGTACATCTCACCTCCTCATCGAAGCGGGCGACCTTAAAAAGGGCGCGGGTTTGCGCAAAACCATAGAGGCTGCAAAGACCGCCCTGGCGATTCCCTGCTATGCAGATGACGCGCGCGGGGTTCAGGCGCTGATCGACGAAGAGCTGGGTGGCGCCGGTTTGACCATTCAGGGCGAGGCGCGGCAACGGTTGAGCCAATTGCTTGGCGGAGACCGGCTTGCGAGCCGTGGCGAACTCAAGAAACTCGCACTTTACTGTCACGGATCCGGGACAGTTACCGATGCGGATGTGGTCGAAGCCATTGGCGATGTCGCAGCACTGTCTGTAGACGACGCCATAGAGGCAGTGTTCTCAGGCGATCCGGGCCGGCTCGAGGCAGCGCTTGAACGCATCCTGGCCTCCAAGACCTCGGTCTTTCTGGTCCTGCGCGGCTGCATGGTCCAGCTGGAACAGCTGGACGGTATGCGCTCTCTGGTGGAGGGTCATTCGCGCCAGCCAGCCCAGGTCATGGCGGACAAAGGCCGCGGCATTCATTTCAAGCGCAAACCGATTGTTGAGCGTGCGCTCAGACACTGGACGCTCAAGGCTATCAACGCTGAGATGTACCGTCTCGCCCAGGCGGTTCTGGAGACACGGAAACGGCCACAGCTGGAAGCTTCGATTGCGCGCCAGGCGCTATTGCGCACCTGTCTGCTCAGCCGGTAACACATAACTTATTGATATAATTATCGATTATCGCCCAATAGCCGGCAAAGTTCATCCAGCTGTTCAAGAGTCTTATAATCGATCCGCAACTGACCACCCTGTCCCTTATGGGCAAGCTGAACCTTGAGGCCAAGTACGTCAGTCAGGCTTTTCTCCAGGGCCACCGTATCGGCGTCCTTGTTGTCGGGTTGCCGCGCGGATTTGGTCTCCAGACCACCTGTTTGCGCCGCCTCCTCTGAGTCCTTCTGGGCCATGCGCTCCGCATCGCGAACCGAAAGCCCGCCATCAACGATCAACTTGGCGAGAGCCGCCGGATTGGATGTCGACACAATCGCCCGGGCGTGACCGGCCGAAAGCACACCATCGGACAGCATGGTTCGCACATCTTCCGGCAATTTCAGCAAACGAAGCGAGTTGGCGACGTGACTGCGGCTTTTGCCGATCACCTCGCCCAGATCATTCTGCGTGTACCCATATTGTGCAATCAGCTGCTCATAGCCCTGGGCTTCCTCAAGAGGATTAAGATCGGCGCGTTGCACGTTCTCGACAATCGCGATTTCCAGCGCGGTCTTGTCATCCACATCACGCACAATGACCGGGATTTCCACCAGTCCGGCCATCTGCGAGGCACGCCAGCGGCGTTCGCCGGCGATAATCTCATATCGTCCCTCAGCTGCGGTTCGGACCACAACCGGCTGCACCACACCGTGCTGACGGATCGAGCGGGACAGATCTTCCAGATCAGACGGTGCGAAATTGCGCCGCGGATTGCGCGGATTGCGGGTCACATGCTCGATCGGTACCATCCGGTCAGCAGAAACCGAAGGTTTGGCCTGCGGTGAAACCGGTTGATCGATCTCGCCGATCAGAGCCGCAAGCCCGCGTCCGAGCCGTTTTTTGGATACATCTTCTGCCATTTCGTTTTCCACTTTTGCCACCAGCAGCTGCTGGATCAGGCCGCTTTACGGTTGCGTTCGCGCTGAATGACTTCCGATGCCAGCTGCAGGTAAGCTTGGCTGCCTGCACATTTCAGATCATACAGAATTGCCGGCTTGCCGTAGGACGGCGCCTCGGACACCCGGACATTGCGCGGGATCAATGTCCGATAGACCTTTTCTCCAAGATGGGCGCGCACATCGTCGACAACCTGCAGAGCCAGGTTGTTGCGTGCATCGAACATGGTCATCACGATACCCTGGATATCCAGCGTTGGATTGAGCGTGTCCCTCACCTGGCCCACCGTTTCCAGAAGCTGGCTCAGCCCTTCGAGTGCAAAAAACTCGCACTGCAGCGGAACCAGAATGGAATGGGCTGCAGCCATCGCATTCATGGTCAAGAGGTTAAGCGACGGAGGGCAATCGATCAGCACGTAGCTATAAGACTTCGCATCATCCGCCTGCAAAGCCTTTCGCAGACGAAAAACACGGTCCGGTGTTCCAGCGATTTCCATCTCCACGCCCAGCAAATCCATCGTTGACGGAATGATACTCAGATGCGGAACTGCAGTTTCAATGGCGGTATCGGAGACGCTGGCATTCTGCGTCAGCAGATCATAAGCGGAAACACCGCGATCCCTGCGGTCGATGCCAAGCCCTGTGCTGGCATTTCCCTGGGGATCGATATCAACGATCAGCACCTCTTCACCGATCGCAGCAAGGGCTGTGGCGAGATTGATCGCCGTCGTTGTCTTGCCAACGCCGCCCTTCTGGTTGGCGATGGTGATGATCCGGTTCTTTGCATGGGGCATCGGAAAGGGTCCGCAGAGTCAGGTAGGCTTGGAAAGGTTGCTGATCTGCAGAATGACAGAACCATCCTGCAGCTGACTTCTATGTTCTACCAGATCGAAGGCCCAAAGGTCACGCGCCGATCGCACTTCATCGAAATAATCCAACCCTTTGTGAAACCACATTTCAGTTTTTGGATTATCTTCAACAAATGGTGCGCAATGGCTGAGCAGATCCGGCAAAGACGCCAATGCACGGGCAGAAATCGCATCCATCGAACCGACTTTTGCCCGGGCCGCGTCAATGCGAATTGGCAAAACGCTTGCACGCGCACCCGTCTGCCCAATCACCTGACGCAGAAACGCAGCCTTCTTGTTGTTGCTTTCGACCAGATGGACCCAACCCTCGCCAATCTCGGTCAGACAGATGGCCGTGACCAGGCCCGGAAATCCGGCGCCACTGCCGATATCCATCCATTGGACCGGTTGAGGCTTCAATGCAAACAGTTGCAGGCTGTCGATAATATGGCGATTCCACAAGTCCGGCAGGGTCTTGGGGGAAATGAGATTGATTCTGGATTGCCACTTGCGAACCAGATCCGCATAGGTCTCAAGCCGTTCCCGTGTTTCACGTGAAACAAACCCGGAATCCAGCGGATACTGCCTCATATGATTTGTATCTGCCAAAGCCTTAACTCGCTCTCGCTGAACCCACCGTATCGGTGCGGCGAAGATGCGCAAGCAAAAGCGCGATTGCAGCAGGAGTCATACCTTCAATCCGTTCCGCATGCCCAATCGACGGAGGACGAAAACGCTCAAGCTTTTGCTTCAACTCGTTCGACAAGCCATTCAGCACACCATAATCAAAATCCGCCGGTATGGCTCGCGCTTCTTCCTTTTGCCTTTGCGCAATATCCTGTTGCTGCCGATCAAGGTACACAGCATAGGCAGCGTCAACCGCTGCCGCCGCAAGCACCTTGTCTCCGTACACCTCAAGATCCGGCCATACCGAAAGTATCTGTTCCAACGACACTTCAGGATAAGACAACAATTGAAACGCGCTTCGCCGGAGCCCATCCTGGTTCAGCGATATGCCACGACTGGCAGCTTGATTCGGAGTCAAGTTACGCGCATTGAGATCGGCCAAACATTTCGACAGCGAATCGAAATAGGTTGCGGATTTTTCAACCCTTTCAGAACTCAGGCAGCCGAGTTCGATCGCCAAAGGCGTCAACCTCTGTTCCGCATTGTCGGCCCGCAATGACAGGCGGTATTCGGCGCGCGAGGTAAACATCCGGTACGGCTCACTGACACCCTTAGTGGTAAGGTCATCAATCATGACCCCAATATAGGAATTGGTCCGGCTGAACAGACAAGACTCTCTGCCCTGAACCAACAAGGCCGCATTCAAACCCGCAACAAGGCCCTGGGCCGCAGCTTCCTCATAACCTGTGGTGCCATTGATCTGGCCGGCCAGAAACAATCCCGGAATTCGCCGTGTTTCCAATGTATGGCTCAATTCCCGCGGATCAACGTGATCATACTCGATCGCATAGCCGGGCTGAATGATCCGAACATCCTGCAAACCCGGGATGGACCGCAAAAACGCCTCCTGCACTTCTTCGGGCAAAGACGTCGAAACTCCGTTGGGATAGACCGTGTCGTCATCAAGGCCTTCCGGCTCAAGAAAGATCTGGTGCCCGTCCCGTTCGCCAAAGCGAACAATCTTGTCTTCGATCGACGGGCAATAGCGCGGACCCACCCCTTCGATCTGACCAGAATACATGGCAGAACGATGAATATTGTCCTGAATGATCTTGTGTGTCGCAGCTGTGGTTCGCGTGATGCCGCACCGAATTTGCGGCACCTCAATATGGTCTGTCATGAATGAGAATGGAATCGGTTCAGCATCAGCCTCCTGCCACCCCACCTGGTCCCAATCAATCGTCTTGCCGTCAAGCCGGGCCGGTGTTCCGGTTTTCAAACGGCCCAACTCAAACCCGGCATTCTCGAGGACGTTTGAGAAACCAAGCGCCGGCGCTTCGTTCATCCGCCCGGCAGGAATGCGTTGATCCCCTATATGAATGAGACCGCGAAGAAAGGTCCCGGTCGTGAGGACGACAGCCTTGCATCCGATTTGGCGCCCATCCTTGAGCACGACATGGGTTGGCCCCTGCCCATCCTGGACCAGTCCATCTGCCTCGGCTTCGATCACATCGAGATTGTCGATTGCGCTCAGCTGCGCCTGAATAGAAGCTTTGTAGAGTTTGCGGTCTGCCTGAGTCCGCGGCCCCCAGACTGCAGGTCCCTTGCGGCGATTGAGCATCCGGAACTGAATACCGGATTGGTCGGCAGCTAAACCCATAAGGCCGCCCATGGCGTCCACCTCCCGGACAAGGTGGCCTTTTCCAAGACCTCCGATAGCCGGGTTGCACGACATCACACCAATGCTTTTGCGCTTGTGAGTCACCAGTACGGTTCGCACACCCATACGCGCCGACGCAGCCGCAGCCTCACTACCGGCATGTCCGCCACCAATCACAATGACATCATAATCCATAGCATGTCTCCAGGGCCGTGTTGTTTGCCATGAGTGCACTTAAGTCAAGGCTCAGACGTTTCACGTGAAACAGCCTTTGCGCATTGATCCATTCCCATCTTGCGAAAGGCGTCAAGATGGTGGTGATGAAAACCACCGCCGCACAAGACATCTCAGGCTTTCGGTGTTTCACGTGAATCATCGTGGACGTCATTGGATGTGAGATGTTTCAGGTGAATCATTTACCAACGCAGAACTCGGAAAAAACAACACCGAGCAAGTCTTCGACATCGACCATGCCCGTTATTCTGCCCATGGAGTTCGCAGCGTGTCTGAGATATTCAGAACGCACCTCGATGGGTGCTTCAGCACTTTTCATCGCAACCTCGATTGCAGTGACACAGTCTTGTAGAAGATCAACATGCCGTGCACGAGTAGGCAATCCCATCTCTCCTGATGGAGCCAAATTCTCCAGCCGTTCAGAGATCGCCTCAAGCAGTTTATCAATACCGGCACCTGTCAGCGTGGATATCCCAAACGCTGCATCATCCGCAGTAAAAGGTTCATCCAAACAATCAACCTTGGTTACAATCTCAATACGTTCATTGACGCCGCTAGGAACCACACGGCCAGGGACCCCAAATTCATGAAGCTCCAGCACCAGGTCCGCATCTTCTGCCGCTATAAGAGAACGACGAATTCCCTCGATCTCAATCTGGTCGCTCGATTCCCGTAACCCAGCGGTATCCTGAAGCACGACCAGATAGCCGGCGATGTCCAAACGGACCTCAACCACATCCCGTGTGGTTCCGGGGATATCCGACACAATAGCCACGTCACGTTTGGAGAGATAGTTCAGAAGAGAAGACTTTCCCGCATTGGGCGGACCAATCAGAGCAATCCGATACCCATCCCTGACGACCTCGGCAGCTGATGCGCATTCCAGATGGCTTCTGATCTCCGCGAGCAGCAGGCCCATATCCTTCCATATCTGGTCAGACACAGATCCCGGAATGTCATCCTCATCGGAGAAGTCCAACTCGGCTTCAATCATCGCGCGGGCGTGGGTCAGGCGTCGGGCCCAACCTTCATACAATGAACGCAGCACTCCGTCCGCCTGCAGCAGGGCCTGCCGCCTTTGAGATTCCGTTTCCGCCCGGATCAAATCCGAAAGACCCTCAACCTCCGTCAGATCAAGCTTGCCATTCTCAAACGCCTGACGGGTGAATTCCCCAGGTTCAGCCAACCGGAATCCATCGAGGTCTGTTAGTGCCATCAGCACTGCCGCAACCGATGCCCGGCTGCCATGAATGTGCAACTCCGCGACATCTTCACCGGTGAAGGAATGCGGTGCCGGAAAAAACAGAACCAGCCCGCGGTCAAGCCGGAGCTGGTTCTTGTCCTTGATGTCACAGAATGTGGCCATGCGCGCGGGTGGAATCTGCCCGACCAATGTTTCGAGTCCGAATCGAACACCGGATCCAGATATACGGACAATGGCAACCCCCGCAGGAGGGTTGCCACTGGAAAGTGCAAAGATCGTATCACGCATAAAGATACCGGCTCCGAATCGAATCGGCCGATCAAGCGATTCTTAGGTGTTCATCGAATCAAAGAAGTCGCCGTTGGTCTTGGTCTGCTTCAGCTTGTCGATCAGGAACTCGATCGCATCGGTTGTTCCCATCGGTGCGAGAATCCGGCGAAGGACAAAGATCTTCTGCAAATCCTGACGCGGGACCAGAAGGTCTTCCTTGCGAGTGCCGGATTTGAGAATGTCCATCGACGGGAAGATACGCTTGTCGGCTACCTTGCGGTCGAGAACGATTTCGGAGTTGCCGGTTCCCTTGAACTCTTCAAAGATCACTTCATCCATGCGCGAACCCGTATCGATCAGCGCAGTCGCTATGATGGTGAGTGAGCCACCCTCTTCAATGTTTCGGGCCGCACCGAAGAAGCGCTTAGGCCGCTGCAACGCATTCGCGTCCACACCACCCGTGAGAACCTTGCCGGATGACGGCACCACCGTATTGTAAGCGCGGCCAAGTCGCGTGATTGAATCGAGCAGGATGATCACATCCCGGCCATGCTCCACCAGCCGCTTGGCTTTTTCGATCACCATCTCGGCAACCTGGACGTGGCGGACAGCCGGTTCATCGAAGGTGGAGGACACAACCTCACCCTTCACCGAGCGCTGCATGTCGGTCACTTCCTCGGGCCGCTCATCGATCAACAACACGATCAGATAACAATCAGGATGATTCGCGGTAATCGAATGCGCGATGTTCTGCAGCAAAACCGTCTTACCGGTTCGCGGCGGCGCCACGATAAGACCACGCTGTCCCTTGCCCAGCGGGGCAACCAGATCGATCACACGCGAGGAGATGTCTTTGCTCGTGGGATTGTCGATTTCCATCTTGAACCGCTCATTTGGATAAAGCGGCGTCAGATTGTCAAAATGCACCTTGTGGCGAATCTTCTCTGGATCTTCAAAGTTGATCGTGTTGACCTTGAGAAGCGCAAAATACCGCTCACCCTCCTTGGGTCCCCGGATGGGGCCCTCGACCGTATCGCCGGTCTTGAGCGAAAAGCGGCGAATCTGCGAAGGCGAAATGTAGATATCGTCCGGACCCGGAAGATAGTTCGCGTTGGCAGAGCGCATGAACCCGAAACCGTCCTGCAGCACCTCAACGACGCCTTCACCGATGATTTCCACATCCTGGGCGGCAAGCTGTTTCAGGATAGCAAACATCAGTTCCTGCTTACGCATGACGCTGGCGTTCTCGACCTCGACCGATTCAGCAAAGGCAAGCAGATCCGTAGGGGTTTTGTTCTTAAGCTCTTGAAGCTTCATTTCCTGCATGGGAAATCCAAGTCTAGATTGTACAAAAGGGGAGAGGCGGGCAAAAGGAACACGACAATGTATGCCGGCCAGGAAGATACTGGCGCCCGCCATAGAAGACGTTGAACGTTAGATAGCGATTCACGTGAAACGCTGCAAGCCCTCTCTTCGCGACAAAACGACCTGAAGGGCCTGCCAGAGGTCAACTGAAAGGTTTTATGATCACCATGATGATCACCAGGATCATCAGAACAGTCGGGATTTCATTGGCCATCCGCCATTGCCGCGCGCTCATATGATTCGATCCACTGGCGAATCGGCGTGCGGCGCGGCTCAGAAAAACATGAAACACGGTCAAACCGATTACAGCCGCAATCTTGACCCAGAGCCAAACCCCCAGAAACGCAAACCCGCTCCAGGCAAGCCAAAGCCCCACCACCCAGGACACCATCATTGCCGGGTTCATGATCACCTTGATCAAACGGCGTTCCATGACCACAAATGTCTCGGACGGTTCAGAGCCGGTTTCAGCATCGGCGTGATAGACAAACAGCCGCGGCAGGTAGAACAGCCCGACCATCCAGGAAATCACCGCAACGATGTGCAACACCTTCAACCAGTCATAGAGCCAGGGCGGGTCATACCAAAGCCCCAAGGCGGCAAGGCCAACCACCCCCGCAATGGAGAGATAGGCTTTTCCGCGCGCCCTTTTGCCTTCGCCAGCGCTGGTTGCCACATCAGTGCTCAAGACTTTGCCGCACCCCGAATTCGGTTCATCAACCGTGTCACATTTTCCGGATCAGCCTGCGGCGTAATACCATGGCCAAGATTAAAAATCAGCGGGCCTTCGCCGAGCGTTTCAAGCACCAGGTCGACGCCTTCATCCAGCGCACTGCCACCGGCAATCACCCTCAGCGGATCGAGATTGCCCTGTACCGCGCCACCTTTCTGGATCCTGCGCGCCAGACTTGCCGGCACCGTCCAATCCAGGCCAACACAATTGACACCCGTTTCCTCCCGGTAGTTCTCAAGCAATGCGCCGGCACCCTTGGCAAATCCGATCACCGGCACACCGGGGCGTTCCCTGTTGATCCGTTCAACCATCCGTTTCACCGGTTGCACAGAGTAACTCTGAAAATCCACTTCGCTAAGCACACCGGCCCAGGAATCAAAAATCTGGACAGCATCCGCTCCCGCATCAATTTGCGCGATCAGGTAATCGGTCGAGATCTCTGTCAATCGATCGATGAGCATCTTGAACTCTTCAGCATGCTGCATGGCAAACAGCCGTGCAGGTGCCTGATCTGGGGTTCCATGACCCGCAATCATATAGGTCGCCACGGTCCAAGGAGCGCCACAGAAGCCAAGCAGGGTCGTCTCCTGCGGGAGTTCCGCCCGCAACCGACGCACTGTCTCGTAGACGGGTGCCAGATGATCATGCATTCCGGACGCATCCAGCCTTGCAATTGCCTCGGGCGCGATCGGATCCATCTTCGGTCCCTCACCCTCGACAAAGTGAACATTGCGATCCAGCGCATCGGGAATCACCAGAATATCTGAAAACAGGATGGCTGCATCAAAGCCGTATCGCCGTATCGGCTGCAATGTCACCTCGACAGCCAGATCAGGAGTGTAGCAGAGATTGAGAAAGCCTTTGGCAGTCGCACGGGTCTTTCGGTATTCGGGCAGATATCGTCCTGCCTGTCGCATCAGCCAGACCGGAGGTGGAAACACCGTTTCCCCTGCCAACACCTTCATTACCTTCCGATCCCCGACGTTTGTCATCATCCATCCCTATTAAATAAATCCTTACTGAAAAGGATTCTGATTCTATGACTCTGTGACTTCAGGGGATTCTCTTTTTTCCACAGTCCATCCACAGCTTCTTCATATAAACCGGCCAGTCACCAAAGGACAATCCGCTTCGCGATTTCC